>JASJDH010000078.1 GCA_030065175.1 Leptolyngbyaceae cyanobacterium MO_188.B28
AGGACGACGCCATCTCCTGATTCAATTGCCGTCATGGGATATAACACGCGGTTGGAATTGAAACTGCCGCCGCTGTAGGGAGTGCGGTAATACTTGTCTTGACTCCGCCCTGACAGCGGTCGCCGGAGCGAAAATGTCCGGTCATTGTTGACAGTATCGCTATCACTGATGGGAACGCTGGCGTTTCCCTCTTGGTCGGGTTCAACGTTAGGCTGGTTTGTAATACTGGGGGTGTCAAGAAATTCGTAATAGTTGGTGACCGTTAGCTTATTGCCTCCCGAGAAATCGCTGGTGGGGATCCAAATTTCCACAACGCCAGCCACCACATGAGTTTGATTGACGTTGAGCGTGCCTCCATTGGAGTCTAAGGTGGGGCGATGCTGACCCGACAGGTCGGCGTCGGTAATGGTGATAGTGATATCCGTTCCAGCGCCGCCGCTTTGGCTGCAGCTCCATGTTCCAGAGTCTGCGACAGCTCTGTCTTCCTGTCCCGCCCCAGCGATACTGAGGGACCCAAAGGGAATTTCTCTGATCCGCTCTCCAGCTATAGACGAATTGTTTGTGTTGGGGGCGCAGCCTGCGCGCCCGCCCCAGGTATACAGCCTCGCATTGGGGGACATGCCGCTGACCACATCCGTAATAATGATCTGATTGCCTGACGCACCAGGGTCAGCATCTCCTAGCATTTCACTGCCTTTGGGCGCCACAATGGACAGCGGCCAAACATAGAGCACCCCTTCTTCCCCACCCGGACCCGCTGTCAAGGTCCCGTCCCGGCGGGGGTTGCCTGGTCGATCCTTAACCAGGTCCATTTTGGGCGTAGCGGACACTTTGACATCGGTGGGGCCAGCAGATTGATCGCCAGCATCAGTTTGTAGGTTGGCTTCAACTGCTAGGTCAGCGCCGTGAGGCGCTGTACCTAACACAAAAGCTGTAAAGTCAAAGAAACCTGTTACTGATGTAGGTAAGGCTTCAGTACAGGTGAGGGTTTTGCGATCGCTGCTAATCGTCACATTTCCCAGACAACTGCCCTGGCCTTCATCCCACAAATGATAGTCATCTTTAATTTCGACTCTAATCTCGGTGGCTCCGTTTGGCTGCGTATCTGTGGCGTACCGTACCCGATAAGTCACCGTGTCGTAGGTGCGCACAATTCCATTACTGGCGTTTGCATCATTCCCCGCATTGGTGGAGTCGGGATAGGTAGGATCCGGCCCGGCAAAGGGAGCTGACCCATCTCGTCTGACATTGAGACCAAATGTTGTCACATCCGCCATTGCGGATGGGGCCGCCATGCCCCCCATCAAACTCGCTAGACCCAAGATAGTCAATCCACGGTAGATAAAGCGAATCGGCCTAAGGTTAGTCGACTGAGAACAACCGGACTGTTTTCGAAAGGAGGATTGAGCTGAGTTGAGCGATCGCATAACGTTTTCTTCTAAAACAGTTCATATAAGCGGCGGCTCAAGTTTTTAGCCAACCGCCAAGGAAAATTAGGTTGTAAGCGAATAATGGCGAATAATACGGTGATAATGACAGCTCCTAACATCGTCCTATTCTGAGGAAAAACTGATAGTATCCAGATCCTTGGCCGTAGAGTTTGGTATTCCCAAGTATCTAATGGGTGACAAAACCTTTCAGATCGCCTGGATCTACAAGACAAGAATGTGTCATGCTATGAATATCTAGTTTGTTTTTTCAGACATTTTTCGAATATGATTTAGATGAAGATGAATGGAAAAATACGACAGGCATAAGCGGTTTAAACTTAATACTATAAGTTTGCAATATCAGTATTATTCTCACCATTGTAATTTCTCGGAATCCGAGGGTTTGCAGTCTTAAAAATTTGATAGCCTACCTAAATTTCTATTTGAGAATGAGCATTAAAAATCTCGTAGAGGATAAGTTCGTCAAGAAAAATAATAGATAATTTACACAGGTCTATTTCATTCTCATATAGTTCACTGCGCCATAACGTAGCCTTCGCCCCCAGACCCTCTCTCAAACTCGAGAAAGGGGAGAAAATCCGGATTCCTCTTCCCCTAAACTTGGAAGAAGGAGTTAGGGGATGTAGCGCTTTACTCTTCTCTTAAAGTGGCTTAAAGAATATACAAATATAAGTTTTGCAGAAAATTAAATAGCCCTGTAATATACCTCAGTTCTCTCGATTATCTGAGGTAATTATGCTTTAGTAAACTGTTCATCTAGAAAATAAAGATCAATAATTCGGAGTATTTCAGATGTTATATCCAAATAAAAATCAGTGAATCGATCGTTTTGGAATTATATTTAAGTAGCCATCTACGTAGCTATTTTTTTGAACTCTGGGATAGATGGTCCATCGAATTCTAATAAAATTTATCAATACACATTAAGAAGCCTAGCAAATAAATGTGAGGAATTTGTGAGGTGTGTAATTTATATGTGTAATTTAAATGATGCTGCCCCTGCCTCTCCAGTTCCGTGCTCTCAATTCTGAATTGTCGCCTATCTTAAAATTTGTCCCCTTAACGTTTTTTGCTAGCGTTGGATAAGACATCCCAGCCCCCCCTTAAACACATGGAGACACCGTTCGCCGAACGATTTTTTAACACAGCCGGTCCGGTGCTATTCCCCGAGAGTTGGTCTGGGGCTGGCAAATGGGGATTACCCAAACACCCCAGTGGTGCCAAACATCCGATCGCCGCTTGGATATGCCTAAACTTCTGCGCGCCTTCCAACAATTCTTTCGCGAAAACAGCGAAGCCTGGATAGAACGGTTTGACTACAAAGAAGCGGGTCCCCAGTTGCTTTTACAAGCATTTCTACAGCGCATCCTCAACGGCGGTGGGCGACTAACTCGGGAATACGGCCTGGGCCGCAAACGCACGGACCTATTCATTGAATGGCCCCTGGATGAAGCCCAAGGATTTCTCGGCCCTGTGCAACGTATCGTGCTAGAGCTAAAGATCTTGCATAAATCCCGACAAGCCGCCCTAGCAGAGGGTTTACCGCAAACCGCCGACTATGCCGATAAATCCGGCGCTGAGGAAGCCCACTTGATTTGTTTTAACCGCGATCCCAACATTGCCTGGGACGACAAGCTCTTTGACCAGCTTAAAACCCACCAAGACCGCACTATTCACATTTGGGGAATGTAGTTTTCGTGATTTCTGACCACCCATCCACCCATCCACCCATCCACCCATCCACTCATCCACCCATCCACCCATCCACTGCCCTTTACTGGGACTTTATGTTGACGCAACTCCCTTAACCTGCCTATCCCCGAATCACCGTAATCGATCGATTGTTGGCAGTCATCGCAACTTCAGTCGTGGTTCTTTCAGCAATGGGGCCGATATCGCTACGGCGATCGAAAATCACCAGCCACCCTTGATCTAACCCCAGCCCCGAAAGGTATCCATCCAACTGTTCTAATCCCGCGTTGAAGGGATCCGGGCGGCCATCCCGCCAGACCTTCAGCTCCATTCCCAAGGTGATGTCGCCGTAACGGAGGCAGAGATCCATGCGATCGCGACCAATCGCATATTCCCGCTCCAGCGTTCCCCCATCATTAACTACTCGATGGAGAAACGCCATTAAGACTAAGTGAGGCGCAATTTCGTGATAAGGGGCGCTTCTCAGAAGAGGCTCCCCATGCTGCCGCCAAAAACTCAGAAAAGCCGCCAGCAGTTTATCGCTATCCAAGGCTCCATCCGACTTCAGCCAGCTGGGTTGGATACTGGGTAAGCTGTCTTGCGGACCACTGGCCAGCACCCGAGGAATCACCTCACGATAAATCGGGTTGGCGATGGTTAAGCCCCCCATCGGGTCGCGTCTGAGTAACCCGAGATCAATGGCGTAACGACGATCATCTTGAGGAATATCTCCGAGTGATTGCCCTGCCAGTATAGGCTCAATGATGTGGCGAATACGAGGATCTCGCAACCGTTCCGCCAAACTGTCTAAATGGGTGTCTTGCCGTCGAATCAGAATTTCTTTCGCCTGATCAAAATGCTCAGCTGTGATCGGAGTTGAAGCGTCTGGCGCAATCACTTCCACGGCTTGTCGAGCCAGAGCGTTCACCAACCAAGGCTGTCCTTGGGTTAGATCAAACGCGTGATTCACGGCTTCATCCGTAAACGGTTGTCCAGTGTCTTGGGTGTGTTGAGCATACAGGTCTCTGACATCTTCTAATGTGAAGTTGCGAAGGGTGAATGATTCCACTTTGATGTTGAAGGGACTTGAGGTGTTGAGGCGATCGCTGCCCCCTGAGGCCACCTTATAGTCTCGGACATCCCGCAATCCAATTAGAGCGAGGGATTGCGGAAACCCTTGCGGACGGTTAGGATAGCCATCCCGGAGTTGTCTGAGCACCGCAATCAGGACATCATCTCGAAGCGCATCAATTTCATCAATGAACACCACCAGAGGGCGGGGAGAGGTCAATGCCCATTCCTGTAAGGCATGGCCAATCTGACTGCCCGCTGGGACGGTGGGCCATGTAGGGGGGTGTAGCTCTTTTGGTAAACGGATTCTGGCCGCCAAGCGCCAAGCCGACAACATTGCCTGCTCCGCCTTACCCGTATCATTCGGAAACGCCGCCCCGACTTCAGCGGAGACCATAATGGCCGTATATTGCCCGCTCTCAGTAAGCTCCTGAGCCAAAGCGAGCATGGCCGTGGTTTTACCCACTTGACGAGGGGCATGGATCACAAAATATCCCTCCTGCTCGATCAGCCTTTTAATATTTGGCAATCGAGCGGTGGGGGATAGCATATAGTGCTTATTAGGCTGACAAGGGCCAGCGGTGTTAAACCAACGGGGCATTAGCTTTAGCGATAGGACTTGACTTATCCTAACCCCGCCTCCAGGGATTTTGGATTATAGATTTTGGATGGATTATAGATTTTGGATTTTGGTCACTTGTCATTGCTCATTGAGCATTGGTCACTTGTCATTAGTCATTAGTCATTAGTCATTAGTCATTAGTCATTAGTCATTAGTCATTAGTCATTAGGTAACTTATTACTTGTTACTTGCCACCCATCCACCCATCCACCCATCCACCCATCCACCCATCTACCTCTCCTCCCCCTGACTCCCCTGCTCCCCCTGCCTCCCCTGCCTTCTTACCTCACCCTTGCCCGAAACCTCACAAACCCATAAGATCCCGCCGGATCGCCTGAGCTTGTCGCATTCGGCAGGTCGCCCAGGTTAACGACAACTGCGCCATTGTTGTTGGTCCCGCCACAGTAGATATTGGGGAAGGTTGCGGTGGGATCGACGCCGGGTGGGAAATAGTACCCAATATCCCCATCGGTTTCGTTGGTCAGGGCGGATTGCGAGATCGCGCCCCCTCCCATTCCCAGACCCACAACAATACCGCGATCGCCTGCAGGATTGCCACTCGGATCAGCCGTCGGATTGACGTTGAAGATATTCGGGATGAAGTCGACGAAGTCGGGGACGCGATCGCACACCAGCACACTATTGGCAGTGGAGCCGCCACTGGAAAGAAAGTAGATGGTGTATTCGATTTTGTCATCGGGACGCACATCGCCGCCGTTAATGCCGCCAACCAGGAAGGTAGCGGGGTCGGGCCATAGATCAGTGTCTTTGGATGGGTCTTCGGGGTCGACGGGATCGGCGGGAATGGTAATGGTGTTGTCGTCGTAGGCGTTGGCGGCCTCGTCGATATAGGCTGCCAGGTCGTCGCCGTTGGTGGTGGCGAAGTCGCCGTTTAGGAGGGTAATACGTTTGACCAGAAGGACGTTGGGGCTACTGGCTTGTGCGATTGTAACCTGATAATCCTCTACTTCTCCATCAACGGCCGCCCCAGCCGGAGTCGTTCCATCGATGCCGCCATCAGTGGTTAAGCGAAAACGAGCATAGGTTGTTGTCCCACCGGTCAGACCGCTTACACCTGACCCTGTCCAACTCAATGCCCCGTCAGGATTTCCATTGCTCATCGCATTTGACACCGTTTGGCTAGTATATTCATCGATTTCAAATGCACCGCTCCCATCGAAGTCTATCCAAGCATGTAGTGTAGCCGAGCCGCCAGTTGTATTGGTCACGGTGATATCGGTTGCTGGAATTGTGTAAGTAGTATCCCCTTCGGTCAGTGTTGACAGGTTAATGCCGTCTTCATCTAAGCCATCGCTTGAACCGTCTAGGGGAGAGGCTGCATCAGTTTCACTATCAGGAGCAGTTAAGCCGAGATGAAGGCCGCTGACAATGATATGATTCGCTCCAATACCTTCGCCGCTATCATTGGCGGCATCTGTGCCGTAGGTGTCGGGTGCATCGCCATAATCTAACGAAGGAGGCGCGATAGAAGTGACTGACACACTATCTTGATCATCTTCATTGGGGTCGTTGTTCCCGGGTGTCGAATCTGGGTCAGTTTGATCCGCAGTTTTTACACTAGCAGTATTGCTAAAGGTTCCCACTGAATCAACGCTAACGGTAATTTCTAGAGTTTCGCTATTACCTACGTTGAGGTTGCCAACTGTCCAATCACCTGTACTGGGATTATAAGTGCCTGTTCCCGTATGAGAAACATAAGAGACTTGGGATGGTAAGACATCGGAAATGACAACTCCCGTGGCATTGTCATCTCCCTTATTCTCGACAGTGATCTGATAGGTAATGTTTTCTCCCACATTGGGATTAGGATTATCAACTGCTTTTATCACCTCCAGATCAGCGTTAACAATACTGACAGCCACCGTTGCCATACCTAGGATAACAAGGTCATTATTGGAAGATACTTGTCCTGTAACCGAGGTGGCTCCGGACGTTACCAGTGATGAGACATCGAATGTGTCCAGGTCAACCCCATACGTCGTATCCGCTCCTAACCCCAAAGAATTAATGCTGGAGTTGAATGGATTTGTGGCGCTGTTAAAGGCGTCAGACAGAACGTTCCCTTCAAAACTAAAGAACTCGTTACTGCCTCCCAGAGATAAATCACCTTCCCAAATTAGCGAAGTGAACTTAGCAATAGGGAGTTGGGAGGTCTGAATCCCTGACAATGTAAAGTTCTGAGAGGAATTTCGTGAAACAGAAAATCCATCATAGATATTGAGGGCGTTTACTCTGGTTACGGTAGTGCTGTCCTCATAGACGACTAATAAACTCCATCCAGATAGCACCCCTGAGACACTACACATCGAAGGGTTTGTAGTCCCCGTATCAACAGTCAGATCACTGAATGTGTAGGTTCCATTTCCTTTGGAGGCGACTGCTGAGGTAACGTCTGCAAACCCCTGAAACCACTCGAAAGTAGGAAATCCAGATAGGAAAAAGGTGTCTGTAAAAGTCCTGTCTGCTGAAATTGATTGTCCCTCAAAAGTTACGTTGTAGTCAGGCGAAGGACCCTGAGATCCAGCCCAGTAAAGATAAGCTGCTGTTACTGTTGCCGTTGGAGGAATGCCAGATAGAGTGGATGTGCTGGTATTTGTAACAGCGCAGGCATTAACAGAATCCGATTGTGTTCTAAGAGTTCCACCCGTTACAACATGATCATAATTACCAATGAACTGTTGATATAAACTAAGTTGGGCAGATGCCTTTGGAGCCAGAGTCATATGTCCTGCAGTTAAGAGCAGAGATAAACCTACTACTTTTGGAAGTAGCGATTGAACTAAGCTCGATTGCTGTATCTGAGTAACAGGATCAATACTCTCTTTTAGATACTTAAATAAAGAAATCATGGCTAATAGCTTCTAATAGAGCCTAATGAATTGAAGGCGAAGTGTTAGTACAAAGAAGATTAGGAGGTTAAAAAAGATAAGCAACCGGGGATAATTTTTATCTAGAGCTAATAAGAGACTTTTGGTTAAATAGTGTACTAACCAAACCTTGTATTCCAGAGATATCAGCTTATTAACTGGCATTTTATTTTCGCGCATTTCCTAATAGTTTAAGGAGGAATTTTTAATACAATAGACCTTATCGGAAATTAGGAAGCTACGCTACAGATGGTGTTCGAGGTCTAGCTTTTTGGAGATCATTGATCTATATACAGTGTGCTCGAATTATTTCCGATTAAGTCTAATATTGTGGATACGACGATCTAGGATCTGATGTTACTCACAATGACTATTAATCTTAAAAATATAAATCTTAAAGAGACGAAAGCTCCTTATCGATAAAAGAGGCAATTTCAGAATCAAAAAATGCATCAATGTTTTTTTAAAATTAATGAATAGACGCTATTTAATCTTTCAAGCGCCTAGATGGAGATCCTGACACTTTAATGCAGTGTTTTTACTGAAATTAGACTCTCCAAAAAATAAATAAAGGCGCTGATTTCAGTGCCTTCATGCTCTAATCATGATTGATTTAGAGTTATGCAATTATGACTGTTTGATGGACTACAAAAGCGCAAAAAGTCTCATGGAGGTCAATTGTATTTGGTCGACCATGTGAGCTAAACCCTAGGCTGCGACTATCTCCAAACTTGCCAACCCAGATATTTTAACCATCACCTTAGCTCAGCGAGATTGCTGTGAAAACCCATCGGCCTTATCTTAAACCCTGTTCCTTTAGAAGAAGGTCGAGCCAATCCTCGTCCTCTTCTGAAAAGGGTGGTTCGGGAGGTTGGGCATACTCTATCGCCAGGTCAAAACTTCCTTGGTCGTAAATCGTTTGCAGCAGACTATTCAAATCCACCATAGGTCCTTGCTCTGAACCTTTTAGAGGTAATGGGAAGGTCGGAATTGTCGCTTGCACATTAAAGGCATAGAGATCGGCCTGGGGGCGGCAATTGCTTCGACTGACTAAGATTCGATAATCGCTCTCAGGAATATCACCCAACAACATCATGGGTTTGCCTTCTCTCAATAAATCGATCTCCACCAGATGCGTTTGGCTGCTGAGAACACGATTTCTTTTTTCCTCATACTGTCGGCGACCTTTGCCTGCTCGCTTGTTGACAGGAGACAAGATTTCGATTGCTGTAATCACCTGGCCCGTGGCCACTTCTCGAACTTCTAGGTAGCCTTGTTTGACGGTTTCAGCTACTGGCACAATGACTCGCTGTGGAGAACTGGCGTCGGCTGTGATCGCAACCCCACCCTTCGAGCTGTCATCACTGATAGGTCCAGGACTGCTTTTCGCTCGGTTAACCGCCAAATCAGGAATTCCAACCAGTAGAGATTGTTCCCCGATGGTTTCGTACATTCGAACTTCTACAGCGACCCGATAACGAGGCCGTAACTGAGGCGATAAATATCCTGCCAACCCAATAATCAACCAGTGATGCACCCCTGGCCAAATGGCGGGATGCTCTAAGTATGGATTAAACCCTGGGAATGGGAAAACCATAAGAGGAGGCAGGTCTTTAGGGAGACTACATTTATATGCTAACGACTGGGCGGAAACTTAATTATAAATTCCTGGAAAAATTTGATTTGGATGCTGACTAGTCAATACCGAAGAAGGTATCGACAATGTCGTCTCTTGCGCCGCGCCTAAGGCTAAAGACGGCGCTTTCGCATGGGCGGCGATCGCCAAAATGATATGGGCCGCCGCCAGTGTCCAAATCATCAAATGGGCTGAAAAATCCGTGCGATCGCGGAGACGAGTCAGTTGATTCTGCTCTTTGGCAAACCGGGACATGAAGGCATCCTTGTGGTGTGAGCCTACATTATAGACAGTGCGCCATGGCATAAAATCGTTGAATCCGCTGTTATCTGGGAATACACTGTCACCAATCTCAGCGTTCTCACACACCACGCAGAAAATTTGTTTGCGGAAACTATGGTTCCAATTGCAAATCGGTTTCCTGATCAACAAACGTGATGTCAATTCCTCGCACATCTTGGAACACGACCTCCACCCGACGGTTACGGGCGTGGTCAACCCGGTTGCTCCCCTGCTCCAAAAGCTGAGTTTCTCCAAATGAGCGAATGGTCATCCGCGAGGGATCAATGCCCTGCTGCAAAAGATATTGTCGAGTGTTACGGGCTCGCCGCAACGCTAAATCCTGGTTATAGGCATTGCTGGCGCGATAATCGGTATGGCCGTGCAGGTCGATTACCAATGTGGGGTACTGCTGCAGCACTGCAATAATCTGCTCCAAAATGACGGCGCTAGCAGCGCTAATGTTGTCGCGATCCAGGGCGAAGTGAATATTGCGTGGAACCTGGAGCTGGAGGGTTTCCGGGATCACAGGTGCAGGCGGCGGGGGTTGAACGGCTACCGGTTCAGGCGGCGGTGGCGTGGGTCTGGTCGTGCATTGAGGTGTTTCACCCCTCCTGCCGTTACCCTGGAGAGACGTAGCACGCAACGTCTCTCCAGCATCTAGCGAACGCACTAGAGTGTTAAGGGCGGGTTCGGAGGTGCCGTAGCGAGGGTCAGTGGCGATCGCGCTGATCCGATCGCCGACGCTCAACTCACTGGACTCAAAGCTGAAATAGCCCTCTTCATCAGTGGTTACAGTCGCCAAGGGGCGATTTAGCGGACCATGGCCGCCGTCGCCGCCCTGGGTCAGATACAGATCCACTTCAGACCCTGGATCGGCAATCCCTTCCAGAACCACACTGCCATTCAGCACAAAAAACTCAGGACTGCGGAATTGGGGCGCATTGATGGCGGCGTTGCCGCTTTCCCGACGGCGATGGCCAGAGTTGCGCACCGGGTTGGGACCATCTCCCCGCTGAAAGGCTTGGACATAGGTATGGCGTCGGGTGTTGAGATCAATACTCAGGCCTTCCAGACTATTAAATCGGTTGTTGCGAATCAGATTGCGCTGACTCTGGGTATTGCCCCCCTGATTAAAGGCCGTCACCACCACCCCCGGTCCCTTTTGATGGGTAATGCTGTTATCCATCACTTGGTGGTCATTGCCCATTAAGTAGACCGCTGCCCGCCGGAGGCGTTGACCGTTAAATTTAATCTCGTTGTCTCGAATTTCGACGGATCCCTCCGGCTTGAAGAGGAAAATGCCGCCGCCATCATTGCCGCAAACCAGGTTTCCGTTAATCAGTCCATTTTCGATCCGCCCTTCCAGCCGAATGCCGTCGGGCATGCCAGCTAAGCCATTGCCAACAATAAGATTTTCAGTGATCTGCAAATTCTCGGCTCGGGCGCCAGTAATGATACCGCTGCCATCATGGTGGGCAATCCGATTGCGCCGAATTGTCGCGCCTTGGCTATTGAACACAGACACCCCAAACGCGGAGGGAATTTCAGGTATTTCATCCGTGGCGGGAATGCCGATCCAATTATGTTCAATCACAATCCCCTGCGGGGGCGTTTCGTCATCGTAGAAGGGAAAATAACCAGCCGGAGTATGTCGAGGCGTCTTGTAGGGCGGCGGTAGTTCATGGGCGATAAAGATATCAGCCGGGGGCGTCGTTTCCGTCGCCCGATGTTGTGAGGTAAATCCATATAAACTCAAGCCCCGTACGGTGACATTGTCGGCGACAATGGTTAGGCCGCGAAACACCTCAACGCCTTCAGCGGGAGTAATGGCCACAACGGGGATGGGAATTTCAATTTCGGCGGTGGCTGATTGGTTGGCGTCATAGCCTGGTTGGGTAGAGCCATCGAGGGTGAGGCCAGCGGTTGCGATCGCAGGCAGGATCTCCACCAGCCGAATCGGCTCCAACGTTGGCAGATTAAATGTAATCTCCGAGGAGGTGTTTGCCGCCAAGGACGTAATCTGGGATCTTTCCGCTGGGCTCAGTTGGGTCACAGGCAAGGCTCCATTCACCACTTCAAGCGCTTCCCGTAAGGTTAATCCCTCGTCAGGCAGCACCGGCCCATCCTGGTTGCTGTTAACCACCGCCCGCAGAGGTCGATTAGGCTCCGTTGCAGGCGTCTCTGCAGCAGCAGGATTGGCGACTTGAGCGTAAGCAACCGGAGCGAGGCCCTGCATCAGGAGCGCCATCGCCGCCAGTCCCAGAGTTGTAATTCGGAGATGATTCATGTCACGTCGGGAGTTCATGGCTCATGGGAGGGAATGGGGAGAGCAGGAAAGGGAGAAAAGAAAAAGGGTGGGCATGGAGAAAGGAAATTTTCAATTTGAGGATTCCCACTTAAGTCGATTCATTTCAGTTAGCCGGAAATGCAGAGTGCAGGAATCAGGCGCCGGTAATGAACTAGATTCTGAATTCTGCAATCTGAATTTCGCCTTAGGGTGTATTTCCGACTTTAGGGGAATACCCTAAACTGCAAGATTAGTTCATACTAGGTGTATCTTCTTCATCCGGTTCAGCAACAGTCTCAATTTCAGATTCCTCGTCAGCAATCACCTCGACTTCAGATTCCTGTTGTTGAGAAGGTGCGACTTCTTGGATTCCAAAGTCTCCAAATAGGCTGTCAAGTTTCGCGGTGACGCCGAAGAAGACGCCCCCAGCAGATCGATTAGAGCCGCTAAAGTCGCGATCGTTTGCGCTGCCAAAGTTGTATCCAGCCGATAGGCGTAAGCTAGGCGTAATGTAGTAGCCCGCTTCCGCCGAAAAGCCGACTTCGCTGTAGCCAGAGCCGCCTATCCAGCGGGCTTCTCCAGTCAGGTCCCAAGCATAGCCTAATCTATAGGTGGCTCGCATTTGGGCCAGGTGGACTGAACCATTGGAGACAAAGTCATCTACTTGAATATCGCCGCTGGTGGAGCCGCCAATCCGAGTAGTGCTGTGGCGGAAAGCATACTTGCCGTATAGCTCCCACCGCCAGTTGGGTGCATAGATTGCTTCCCCTGAGAACAGGTGTTCTGAATTGCCCGTATCAGTTCCGAACAGCAAGGTATCTGGGATAAGGGTGGAATTCTTCCGATATTCATAACGCAGCAGGGCGTTGAATCGGTCATCATTGGGATCACGATAGGCCAAGCCCAACTTCACTTGGTGGGAGGCGGGCAGGTCGCCCAAATTTTGGTTGGCGGAGTCAAGAAATTCGTAGTTGAACAGAGTGGTGACCGCCGGACTCAGCCGTCCTAGAGCAGAGGCTCTAAAGTTCAGGTTTGACCCTTGGGAAGAAGTGCGATACTCAAATTGAGCGTTAGCCTGGAAGTCGGGATTATCGGTATAGTTAAGGCCGACACTGAAGCTGTCGCCGCTGGTCAAGCCCAAGGCGGAGGCGCCATCGCCGACGGCGAAGGGTTGAGAAAACTGGGTGCCTGCCGCGGTTGTCCCAAAGGTATTGCTGAAGACATGTTCGTAGGACAGATCCAGTCGTAACCCTGGACCTAGGGTGATGCCATGGTCTAACCCAATGGTTCCGCCAATCTGTTGGTCCTCAATCAGGGAGAAACGGCCTCTGACGGTGGTGTCTTCGCCCAGGTCATAATCGCCGGACACATTGAAACTGGTCAGGGAGTCGCGAACATTAAACCCGCCATCTCCATAGAAAACTTGACTCAGACCAACACTGACTCCCGGCATGACTTGCCAATCAGCGCCAAACAGGGTGCGATTTGGATAGAGAGGATCACTCTCAGAAGAGATGTTAAGCTCGTTCTGGGCGTAGATGGTTAAATCATCGGCGATGTCAGTGGTGAGTCGAGTTCGAATCTGGTCTGAGGTGGCGGTCAGGGCGTTAGGGGAGATGCGATCCGTCCGATCGCGATGAATCCAGTCAAATTCCAACTGAGTGTTGTCAATCTGATGGGCTAAGCCTAAGGAGACGGTGGTGAGGGAGTTATCCACCCGGGCCCCTGGCGTCGGCGACGTTCCGGGGTCTAACAATTCCGATAAGCTGGTGATAGGGCGAGGCGCAACGCCAAAGTTGTCCTCATGATCATACTGGGCCCGGACCGAGGTGTTTTCAGCAACCTGAACCGAGGCTTGAGCGCCGTATCGGGTTTGTCCCGCTTGGAAACTGGTGGTGGCGTTATTGCTAAACCCTGCGTCGGTGGACCGGAAGTATGCCCGTCCCGTTAGCCAGTCTCCGGCCGAGCCATCTAACTCTAGGCGATAAGCCGATCCGCTCACCGGACCAGATAAGTCAAAGTCATTACTGGAGCGAGCATATTCAGCGATCAGCTGCAAATCGTCGCCAAAAGAGATTTGCGTGTCGGCCCCAAAGAGTTCAAAATTACGATTGCCTTGGTTTTCCCGGATGTAACTTGTACCCACCCAACTTTCTTGATTGAGGGTGCGGGAAAGATTGTACTGAAGTCGCCCCCCAAACAGATTGGTGGATCCATCTTCGCCTTCGAATTGGTAGGTGGCGACGATGCGGCGCACTAAGACTGCGCCAAACTCACCCACCTCGGTCCGGAGAACGGGACGGCGGAAGAGGATCGTGCCTCTGTCATAGTCAACGTCGTAGTCCGTGCCGCGGAACAGTTCGGTCCGTTCAACGCCGGTCCCGGGACGATCCAGCTCCTCCAGCTCCAGGAAGATGCTCTCACTGCCCGGAATGACCAGACGGCGAGATAAGAAATAGAGTCCGCTAGTGCCGTCCGGAGAGATTGTGTCGCGCTGGAATCCTTCAATATTGTTGGCGAAGAGTCCCGTAACCGCCAGATCGCCTAAGTTGTAGTTGAACTTAAACCCGTGCAGTTGACGGTTGGTGGCGGTGAACATCTGGGAAGAATTGGCGAATTCTTCAGTATTGTAGTCCCCCCACATGATGAAATCTGTGCCCGCGTCAGGCACTGGAGAGGTGCGCTCCAGTCTGGCGTAGAAGCGATCAATGGAAGGTGCGACGACATCACTGGTGGAATCGTCGCCATAAACTGAATAGGCGTTTTCGCAGGAAGCGCTAGCTCTAAAGAGAGATGTCTCGCCGCGACAATCTTCATTGAGGGGACGATCGCTGTTAAAGGCTCCCGTAAATAACCATTCCCCTACATTACCAAGGGCGAAAACCGACGCATCAACATCCAATTCGTAGCCGTTATCTTCGTCCAGCGGCAAAAAATCCCGGAAACTGTCATGGAAGTCAGTGCCGCCCGGCCCAAACCGCAGGTCAACCATGCCGGTCACCAGACTAGGCCGCTGCTGGGTGGTAAATTGCACCTGGTTATAGGCTTCCATGTTAAGGGCGGTCGCCTTGATCTGCACCCTTTGTGCTGTAATGGGGGACTGCAGTTCCGCGCTGAAGTAACCATTGGTGGTTTCCACCTGGAATCCAGGCTGGTCTGGCGCATGGTCCGCACCGATAAATTGGCCGTCGCTGGCGGTCAGGGTGACAACCGTATCCCAGTTAGAGGGATTGCCATTGTCATCCAGTAAATGTCCTTCTACTCTAGCGGTAGAGCGGCCATCAGCGGGCGCCCTGGCTTCCCGAGTGTCTACGGTTAAGCGCGTTGGCTGACCCGCCACTTGGATGATCACAGATGCCAGCGGGTTGGTTTCCCCTCTGGGGGTCACGGTGATGATATTCTCACCCACTTCCAGCCCCACCCCGTACCAGTTTTCCAGAATCTGGCTGGTGGCGCTATTTGTCTCAGTCCGACCAATTAAGCTGCGATCCACTACCTGGTCATTGACCCGCAACTCCAGATCCGCGCCCATGGGATATTGCAAGATGACTGTAGCGGCGGGGACATCTAAGACAGTATTGACTTCAGGGCTGAGAATTTGCACCGCCCCTGCTGGAATCGCCTGCGCCACTGGCAGTTCAGTGACGACGTCTGTTACTTCAGGCGCCTCAGGCGCCTCATTCTCGAAAAGATGTGGGACGGTGTCCAGGGAGGGGATATTTGAGACTTCACCCTCGCTGACTGAAGGCGCTGACAGTTGTGCTAACGTTGACGCAGCGTCTAGCTGATGGGTCTGACTTGAAAACTGGGGTGTAGAAAAGTCAAAGCTGTCGACTTGGGGGGCGGACACTTGCGCCGCCATGGACGCGCTGACTGAAGGCGTTGATAGTTGTGCTAACGTTGATGTAGCGTCTAGCTGATGGGTCTGACTTGAAAACTTGGGTGTAGAAAAGTCA
The DNA here is from genome assembly GCA_030065175.1 of Leptolyngbyaceae cyanobacterium MO_188.B28. Taxonomy (GTDB): domain Bacteria; phylum Cyanobacteriota; class Cyanobacteriia; order Phormidesmidales; family Phormidesmidaceae; genus JAKSDM01. The sequence goes on from JASJDH010000078.1 coordinate 15,886, forward strand.
AGGCTGTTGGCTTGGGGGGCGGACACTTGCGCCGCCATATTCGTGGCCAGTGCAACTTGGCTGAATGTCGGTCCTTCCCCTGAAGAAAACGGCAGAGTCTCGGGCTTTGCCGCTATCATGGCGGTATCTGTTTGTGAGGCGTTAACCTCATCTGCATATTCTTTCCGCCGGGAAGCCCGTCTTTGGTTTGGCCGTTGAGGTTGATTCGCTTTCTTTTCCGCTTTGGCTGGAGAGAGGGCCATCCCAGTGGCGACAGCTCCCAATAGCCCTACCTTGAGAATCTTTTGATAGAGTCTTCGTGAAGCCATTACTGATTCTCCTCCTGGAAGGTGGGGGTGACGCCGAAGTTCATCCGAACCATGCTGCCCGGCGCTACATTCACAAGGCGCGATTGGCTGTTGCGCTCACGGAAATAGAGATTGGGGGCTAAGGTATAGCCGGGAAGACTGCTCAAGTCTAGTGCTCCGGTGCGCTGTCCCGGCAGCAGGCAAGTGACTGAGAAGAGGCCATCGGCGTCGGTGACGATACGAGTGCCGTCGTCCAAGAAGATGACTGCATTCGGCACGCCTGCTTCACCCGGTTGCTGCTCTCCGTCGAAGTTTTTGTCCACAAACACGCGCCCAATCAGAGTAGAGCAGTCCGAAAGAATGCCTGGATCGATCCGCACCGTATGGGTGACTGGGCCGTCAGTAAAAGAAAAGTTGTTGTCGGTCCGCTGGGCGGTGGCGGCGGCGGAGTTGCGGCCATCGCCTCGAATGGCGTCGGGCGTCAACTGGGCGGCGTAAATGATGTTCAACACTTCGGTGGCGGGTAGAGGTGTAGAGCTGGTGAAGATGGCGGTGGAGCCGTCGCTGCTGAGGTTTGCTGTTACCTCCACCGCTTGGTCTTGAATCGACGCCCGGACGGATTCTTCCAGAAAACGGAACCCGACTGGCAGGATGTCTGTCACCCTGAAATTACTCATCGATACTTCCGACAGGTTACGGATGGCGATGCGATAGACTACGCTGTCGCCGGGTTGGGCGGCGGCCCGATCCGCCGATTTAGTAATCTGAATCTGATTTTCCTCGCACGTGGCGGTGCTAAACTGCAGCGCCATCAGCTCCAAGGAAACTTGCTCCGCATTGGGAATTAACGAAACTGTGTCCGTCAGTTGTGTGCCGCTGTCGGTGGAAATGGGCAAGCCATCGACAGATGTCGCGAGATAGCTGACCACCCTGGCGCTCGGATCAGTTGTATTGGGACTGTCCGGACTCGTCAGAATTTCTATTCGGATGCGGCGTTGGACATACTCAGTTGAATTAGTAGGCGGATCGACCACAATGATGAAGGCGCGACCGATGTCGAGTTGTCCTTTATCGGGGTCGAACAGGAAGTTGTAACGACCTTCATCGGCGTTGGTGAGGAAGAAGGGATTGACGTTCTGGTCATTGGGTTCCAGTCCGCCGGGAATGCTATTCCCTGAGATGTCGGGCACCTCGGTTCGGGTGGTGTCAAGCAAGTCGCCCAACTCCGACCCAGTGGGATCGTTGGGGTCGGGATTATAAACGGCGACGGAAAACCCTGTATAGTCCGGGAGAAGCGCGCCATCGCAGCCAAGAATTTGCCCCAACGGGTCAATCAGATCAAAGCCTTTGGACTCCAGGGTGTCTGTTTCTTCTGTGTACACATTGCCAGCGGGGTCTTCAAATGTGGTGCTAGCTTGGTTGATGAGGAATAGGCGGGTGGCGGGGTCTCGGATTTCAGCTTGTTGAGCGAGAGCAGTAGAAGAGCTGTGTAACAGGCTGCTGACCAGGAGCGTTGCTGCAGCTCGCTGCAGCCATAAGCGACGTTGAGGTTTGAATCTATTTTGATGAGGACGGCTCACGGGAGGGTTCTCCTCTAGAAATCTGACGGCGGGGTAGCGTTCTCTCTGGGTGGGAGAGAAACACCAGAGTGAGTAAATTCTGACTCAGCTGTTTTTGGGCGCACGAATCCAAGTCAGAGGGAATGTTGCTCTGATCAACCGAGGTCACTATAAGCAGGGTTGAAAGATTGGCGCTGGGTAAAGGCGCAACTGAAGCAACTGAAAAGAGCGAGAGGGAGGCGATGGGCTCAAGGAGCAGTGAGGCGGTTGCGTGCAGGAGCGATCTCGCCTCCTCTCTTAGGGAATCCGACGGACGAGGTTACTTGACGCTCACTTCGTAAACCGCCTTAACCGACGCCAGAGGCTCCAAGGACTCGCCATAGTCCCACCGGATGTGGGTATAGGCCTCAGCAGGCGCAGGCTGCAGTTCCACTGTTCCATCGGGCAGGGTGACCTCAACCAGGGGTTCCGCCACGAAGGTTGCGCCGCCGTCGATACTAAAGGTCAGCTTAGCGCCATTCGCCTTAGCGGACTCAAATACATAGGCGGTTTGGGCCGGTACTGGCTGAGTCACCACCAGATTAGCCGCAGGTTTATCTCCGGCATTTTCACTGGTGAGTTCATATTTGAGCACATCGCCCGGGACTACGGCGGCTTTATCCCCCATGTCTAGCCAGGTGATTTTTTCCTCGCCATTTTTATCCAGCTCAATTACCCGCTTAGCCGCTGTCAGGTTGAGTTGTACCTTGGGCTGAAGAATATTCTGGACCAGGGCTTCACCCGTTTCTAGCAGGTCAGCAAAAACCGGTGTTTCAGCCGCAAAGGGGAGGGCTAGAGCCAGAGCCAGGGCGCCAAGACCCAGAGTTAGATTACGTTTCATGGTCAACAAACCTCTACTTGTACTTTCTATTGATGCTTAAGGATTATTCAGACAAGATGTCGACTCAGACTAGACAGGGTAGGGGTAAGGGATATCCCTGAAATCCAATGGGTTATCCCCTAAAATTCCCCTAAACCGCTCTAGTCAACCACGCGGCGGAACTGGAAGAAGCCATCGCGACCGGGGAAGACAATGCCGACTGCATTGATGTAGCTGTTCACCACAGTGCCAGTGGCCGGGTCGCTGACGCCGATACTGTTAGCCGCTCCTGGCGCAACGCCATCTGCATTATTGAAGTATTCAATATTGCCGCTGAACTGAATATAGCCATTCTCATGACTGGTAAACTTGGCCCAGTTATTTGCGGTGCCGCTGACGGTGGAATAACCATCCTCAACAATCGTGAAGTTTCTAGCGTTCAGGCCTACGTTGCCAGTACCTGAAGGCTCTTCGGTAATGTTCCGATAGCTAATGCGGTAGTCAACTGCGTCACCTGGTACGACGTCTACTGTGGGACTATCAGTCCAATCCTGCCGTTGGTTGCCCGCAGCGTCGGTAATGCGGACTTCTTTGATGAGCTCCATGAAGCCGGTATAGAGACGATCTACGGTGATGTTGGTGGTTAATTCAGGACTGGTGCCGATGTTGTAGCCAGCATTGTTAACCGGGTCGTCATCGGAGAAAGCCAGGATGGGCACCGGGATAGAATCCAATTGAGTAGTATCTTCGGAATCAACCAGAACCTGGTAATCAAACGGTGTGTCTGCGCCATAAATGTCGCCGACGTTGATGGGGGACGCTGCGCCATCCGCTGTTAGAGCCGCAAGTTCAGTTGCATCCGTGGGAGCAGGAGTTCCTGTAGGATTGGTCGTGCTTCTAGTTAAGGTGAATGCAGTGCCATTGAATTCGTAAGTGGCTGTGCGGAGATTGACGCCATCATCGTAGATGATGGTTACGTCTGTTCCCACTGGGATATCAGCATTAGCTCCAAATGTGCCAGATGGATCCAGGCTAGCTGCTAGAGCAGGGGCGATGGGTTGCAGTCCTACAGTGGCGATAAAGCCGCTGCTGTTAGAGTTGTCGAGGGTATTGGTATAGAGAACTGGCGCAGGATCGAATTCATCTGTAGTCGTGGCGGGGTTGCCGTCACTGGGGGGCAGGCCAGCCGGAACATCCGCGGCAGACAGGTTGGTGAAGTCGTCGTTGATGGTGTTGTAGACAGCCCCAGGTTGGCCGTCAGGACCATTTAACAGGCCTGTCACGTCTGCTGGGGGGGTGATGGCGTCGCCTGCCGTCACTACGTTAGCTTCACCGTCAGCTCCCACACCTGTGTTGTCATTGTTAGTATCGAAATCACCTGGGGTATTGACATTGCCATCGCCATCTGGGTCTGATTCCGGTGCAATACCAAAGTCGGCGGTGTCATCATAGCCGCCGTCAGGATCGACGGGGGTGCCGAAAGTCGCGCCATCCGGGAAGTTGTTAGGGTTAGCGTCTCCAGATTCGTCATAGATGATGTCGGGAGTAGGATTAGGATCGCCGACCGTTTGACCAAAGACCTGGGCTAAGTTTTCAATGGTGTAATTAGCTGCGGTATCCGTGACTGTGACGGTAAATTGCAGACCGTTGACGGTCACCCCCTGAGCCAGGGAGCCATCGTAGATGAAACCAATACGCTTGACGCCAGTGGGATCAGACGGAAGTGGGCCAGGTGTCCAGTCGGCGTCGGTTGCTGCAACCGTAGCAGGATCGTCGAGGGTATAGACGACTTCCCACCCTGTCGGTAGAGATAAGTTAACCCCGGTTAACTCCGTATCAGCCGGAATCGCGTCAGATACCAAGATACGCGGAACTAAACCAGTACCCACGATATTGATCGGGGCGCCTTCTAATGGGGCGGGTTGATACTGTCCGGTGGGGTCGGTGTCTTCAACTGACAGACTCAATTCATAGGTAATTTCGTCGTTCTGTGGATTCGTATCTAATTTGTTATCAAGGCCCACAGCAGTCTTCATAACTGTCGCTAGGGCTAAGGGGCGTACAGAAGCGGCGAAAGGCACTTCTTGAGTGGCAGACGCCTCACGCTCAGCTGGACTGTCAGTCGGGGTGTTCGTAAAGGTGTCAACTGTACGGATATCGGTTTGAGGATCGTCTGCACCGACTCCTTCGGGAGGATTCGCATCATCCTGGTTCTGGCTGAGGGCGCTGTTATCATTCGGACCGGTGTCACCAATTCGGACGCCAACAGGCTGACCTGCCGTTATCCCAGACGTGGGAACCGTACCCTTGACTTTGATGGTTATCTTTTCGCCAGGAGCCAACTTTGAAGCTGCGTTGGGGTCGGGGTCGCCGACATCAGCAATGTTAGTCGGATTGAGGTCCATAGCCAAGTCTTGAAACAGGAGCTTACCGACATCACCGCCATCATTGGCGATGACTCCCAGTGAATTGCCTGCAGAATCAAAAATCTCAATCTCAGTCGGGATGAAATTGGTTGGGGTAAGGTTGTCGATATCTGGGACAAAGATATCGGTGTTGTAGTTACCAACGTTCGTCACATCAAAGTCAAAGTGGACTTCATCGCCCGCTTCCACACTACCACCGTCAAGATCGTCGATGCCTGCAGGAACGACGGTTAAACCAGGCACCTCTCCAACGGTAACAGTAACAGTATTGGATGTGGCGTTAATGGTATTGCTGTTTTCGTCCTCGTAAGTCGCCGTGGCGGTGTTGCTGATTGATTGTCTAGCCGCAGTGCCATCTGCTAATACGGCGCCCACCATATGCAGAGTCCCGCCCACGGCCAGTGCTGTTGCAATCAGCGGACGGTAGCGCTTCCAGCCAGTATCTCTGCGTAGATTGGTCTTTGTCATAGGTCTAAGGGATTTTCGAGTTTGCTTACGTCAAAAGAAGAGATTGCAATAACTAGCGCTCACTGCAACTAGTGCATTACGTTAGAACTTTGGCCATCCAAAACTATACTGATTGGGTCAGAATCCACAGGGTTTTGAAAGGCTTTGATACGAAAAGAAGTCGACACAGACTCTTTTCATGATTGAGCGGGACATCTTTGAAAAAAGTCTGCTTAGGTCATTGGCGCAGAAACTTATCAAATGTTGTCCCACTCGATGAACTTGTTTTGCCTGTTAAAGTATCCGCAGGATGAACCAATTCTTCCGGGATTTGTTCCTCTGATAAAATACTGAAATTTATTGGAGAATCAGCTTTTTATCAGAGAGATTGCGTAGACTTTCATCTTTGAATAAATCGCAACAGGGGAGTGCATTAATTCATGTCTATTATGGACAAATTGAGCACAAATAAGCCTACGGTAAATAGCTAATTTATTTATCCTAAATGGCTTACGAAATTATTTTTCCGTAAGAATACTTAGCTCGTTAATTCCAGAAGCGTTCCTTTTTGAAGACTCCTTAAACCTGGCTCCAAAGAGTTTTTAAAACTATGCTTTAGAAAGCTGAAAAATAACTTTTTAGCTT
>JASJDH010000079.1 GCA_030065175.1 Leptolyngbyaceae cyanobacterium MO_188.B28
TGTAGTATTAGGACTTCTCGTTAAAAAGTTATCGCTCAGCAGAAAATGACACCCCATTCTCCCCTGCCTTCTGCAGAGACCTGACATCTACACAAATCCCCTATAACGATTATTTCAATAAGCGATCGCGACATTCATCGCGGTGTTTTTTCAGGTATCCCATGAATGGCGTTCCCCCAGTGCCAACATTCGGGTCATTACTGGCCTTAGCGGTTTGCTGGTGAATATAGCGGGCGGCAAAGTCCAGATGTAGAGTGCGGAATTGATCAATGAGCGATACGCAATCATTGTAGAGAGCCTTCAGTTTCGGCGTCCGATCCATGTGGTCTTTGACAAACTCACGTAGGGTTGATCGGCTTTCCACGGCTTCCACAAAGGCGCGATGTTGCGGCGGCATATAGTCCCGCATTTCTAATAGGTAAGCCCGCAAAGGATCGGGTTTATGAACAATGTTAAACAGCGCATCCATCGTGGGGACAACACCGCTCTGGGCGCCCGTCTCACCCCGGAACTGCTGAGGGTCTCCGCCGTAAGCCGCAACGCCGTCATAAATGAGGCCCACCGGCAGCGCCGAATTGTTTTTCCACCCGTGGATAAACGGTCGCACCCGATTGTAGTAAATGTAAGGGTCGCATCCCTCGCCCATCCGACCCATGGCGGCGTTGATTTGGAGCCATGCCTGTTTGATCTGCTCAAGAGCAATGCTGACTGCATTGACGTCCGCTTTAACAATCCCTTGCAAAATTATGGGAATCGCCGCCAGCGCAGGAGCGGCTTTGGCTTCAATATCGATATGGATTAGGATAAACCAGTCCTCATCCAATCCGCCCAGAAAGTTTTGCACCACTCTGATATTGCCGATTTCGACGGGTCGGGTCTGATCGATCCGCACCCAGTTGTCCATCGCATAGGATGCATAGGACAACACCGGCGGTCGGCTGAGGGTTTGAGCAATTTGGTGAAAGGGGACGGCGATGTTGCGCGGCAACACACCAGCGGGCGGTTGTTGACCCCAGACATAGGCATGGGCCAGGTAAGCATATATTTGCATCAGCCGACGCAACCGCCTCTCGCCTAGAGAGAGGTAATTCACCGTTACTTCGGGCATCGCCTCAATGATCTGACGAATCTTGCCCGTAGACAGCCATTTGGGCAGCAGAGCGACGGTTTCTTGCAGCGGCCCGAAGACCTCCGGTAGCTGAGACTGAACGGGAGGATGGATGGGTAAAAATCCATATTCCCAGCTCACATCATAATCTTCCAGTTTGAAGGGGGTTATCTTTTTTTCTTTGAGTTCAAGACGAGACATAGTGTATTGACGTTGCGGATCTTCCCCAAAGCTATGTTGCAATTAATTATGGAGCGCCATTTAAGGGGTTCTATTTTGATCCTGGACGAAATCGCAAAAAATGTGTTGATTTTGAAAAAAAATATCAGTTACTGGTAGGAACCTGCCACATTTACCCCCTTCCTCGACCTCATTGATGAAAGATTTCTACACATTATCTTCCGGTTATAAGGGCTGAAAGAAATTAATAATGCGCTGACTTGATGCTGTTAACAAAAATCAAAGGATGAGATCTTTTAGAAACTTATTCAAGTTTTGTATTAAAGTGAAATTAAAATTGTAAGCCAGTCCTGGTAGGGCTTTCAGCCTCTTTTTATAAGAAGGGGGGTTTCTTTAATGTAGCCCATTAAGCCATTATAGAGATAGGAGAGGATTGTCACATTGCCTATTTAAGGAGGCTTACCATGACCCCTGAAAACTCTCCACTTAACTACCCAAGCGCCGACTTAGAAAAAGCTGCGCTGAGTCGATTTCGCGCACTGGTTCTTTGCCTGCCTCAAACATGCAAGGTCTTTAGGGAATTGCGAGATCGGTCCACCATCGTGTGCTTAGATTTCGCCGAGTGTCCCGGTTCGATTAAAGCAGCAATGGCTCAATTCTTGCGTTTGCAGTTAGCAGCCCATTATCTGGGATTAGCTGACTCACTGAGCTTTCAGATTGACAACACGATAATAGGTTGGACCAAAATGGCTCCGAGCGCCTAACTGCTATGGACTTGACTAAGCGGCTCCAACTTAATGCGGGAATTGTCAAATAGAATCCAGAATCCAGAATCCAGAATAAATCGCGATCGCGATTTCCTACTCTCCTGACTTCTGATTTCTGACTTCTGGCTCCTACAGGGCTTCGCCCTCCTCACCGAGTATTCTCGCCCCGCTCAAATATCCCGGCTCAAGTGGACCCCTAAATCAGCTTAACGGTGCTTAGATTCATGGCAGCTCCCACAAGTCGGTTGACGCCAGTGGAGTTTGCATCATGACGACCCTTCAGATTTTTTGGCAACAGGCGTGGGAACGCCATCACCAGGCCAACGCCTTGCTCAAATCCAAAAAAATCCCTGGTCTGTTTAATAGGGAATTAGCGTTTTACCTGAGACGAATCAATCGAGAATACCAAACGACCTTCCACCAAGTCTTGAAGAAGCGTCTGGATATGCATCCGATTCATCTCAATCGCTTTTTCCATACGCCGATGGGGGAGGAGATTTTGACCCGATTCGAAGATCTGATTCATATCCAGAGCGATGGATATGGGAAATTTGCGCTTCGGGGGGCCCTACTGCAGACAGCAGAGGATCCGCAAGGACTCTCAATTTTGAATCTCCTGCGTAAGTTCTCCGCTAAGATTCAGCTCAATACCGACCGGATTCTTTGCGCAGTAAAGCGGTTTGAATTCCTGCTTAAGGAAACTGAGGCGATGGTGGACACCCTTGGTCAATTAGCAGAGGCTGAATCCGCTGCAGAGTTATCAATTGACTTCTCAAAACTGCCGGATATTCGGTGTCCTGGCAAGTTTGGCGTGGAGAAACAAACCCTTTTACTCAACGATGAGAGTCGTGGGTCACGGCAATTTCGCACCATTCTCTATAAACCTCGGTGGTGGAGGCTCGGAAAAGCGCCGGTGGTGGTCATGTCCCACGGTCTGGGATCGAGTCCGGAGGACTTTGGAGAATATGCGGAACATTTGGCCTCCTATGGCCATGTGGTGGTCGTCCCCCAACATCCTGGCAGTGACTCTAACCAGGTCCAGGAAATGCTTTCAGGTTATTCTCAAGAGGTTTTCAAACTTCAAGAATTTATTGATCGGCCGCTGGATATCACCTACCTGTTAGATCACCTAGAACATCGCAATCAAATTGACTTTGAAGGTAAGCTCAATCTAGAGACTGTGGGGGTTATCGGCCACTCTTTCGGCGGATATACCGCCCTGGCGTTAGCCGGCGCTGGAATCGATTTTGAAAAGTTAGAAACCGCCTGCGGCCCGGTTTTAGGACATCCTAATCCCTCCCTGTTGCTCCAATGTCGGGCATTGAGATTACCCAGAAGGACCTATAATTTCCGCGATCGGCGGGTTAAGGCGGTGTTGCCGATTGATCCGGTGGGCAGCGAAGTTTTCGGCCCGAAGGGGCTCTCTCAAATTAAAATCCCTGTGTTTATGGTTGCGGGCAGTGAAGACAAAACGGCGCCTGCCGCATTTGAGCAAATTCGAGTGTTTCCATGGCTCAAAACAACGAATCGATATCTCGCCCTGATTAAAGGCAAGGCTCACTTTGGCAATTTTTCAAAGCTGGAAACAGGCCTCAAATTGATGTTGCTCAAAACGTTACCGAATGTCATGGGTCCCGATTTAACGTTGCTTTACAACTACGCCTACGCCATGAGTTTGGCCTTCATAGAAGTTCACGTCGCCAATAATTCGGAGTATCGGCCCTATCTGCAATCTTCTTACGCCAACTATCTCAGCCAAGATCCATTTAATCTTTATCTCGTGAGTGCGGCTTCGGATGCGCCTTTAGGCCGAAAGCTGAGGGACTTTAAGGCAAAATTATCTACACTTGGTTAGAAGGCCTATTTCAAGCAGCTCCAACATGAAAGCCCTCACCCCCGGCCCCTCTCCCAAACTTGGGAGAGGGGGGAAGGCTGTTTTCCCCTTCTCCAAACTTGGGAGAAGGGGTTAGGGGATGAGGGCTAGCTTTACTAGTCGGATAGGCAAAGCAAAGCGTGTCCATCTTGTTTTGCAAGACTAGGGTGATAGGTGCGAGCTTGCCCTTTGCCCATCCTACGATGGGTGATTCGCTTCTTTGTCCCCTCTATCCTAGGCTCTGCCTTAAATTGGACGGTTGGAAGTTCTGTCTCTACGAAGCTCCGGATTGTCTGGAGACAGAGCCTCCAAGGGCGGTTCCGCAGGCAGAGCTTGGGAACCCGGAAATGTTTTAATGCGAGTTTTCCCGTCCAGAAGAAACTATAAGGTTTAAGATGGACGCGGTTTAATAGGATGGCGGGTCACGGGTTTGTCGATGCTAGATGCAAAAGAGGTGTATTGTGTCTGACGCTACCGTTCTGGATAAAGTGATCAAAAACGTGCGGGTGGTTCGTCCCCATCATCAGGCAGTTGAAACTTTAGACTTGGGAATTAAGGATGGCAAGTTTGCCTGCATTGAGCCACACATCGAGTCAGACCGCGCTAAAGATATTTTAGACGGCCGCAATCTGTTGGGGTTTCCTGGGCTGACGGACGCCCATATGCACATTGGCATCTATCAACCCCTCGACCAAGACGCCCTGACCGAAAGTCGGGCGGCGGCAATGGGCGGGGTGACCACCAGCCTCAACTATATTCGCACGGGGCAATATTACCTGAACAAAGGCGGGCCGTATAGGGATTTCTTTCCAGAGGTGCTGGCGCTATCAGACGGGAATTTTTTCGTGGATTATGGCTACCATATCGCCCCCATCAGCGGTCAGCACATTGACGAAATGCAGTGGCTGTTCGATGAGCACGGCGTCTCGTCGTTCAAGATTTTTATGTTCTACGGCGGCTACGGTTTGCATGGGCTTTCGGATCAGCAAAACCTGTTCCTCATGATTAAAAAAGAGGAGCGGTACGATTTCGCCCATTTTGAATTCATTATGCGGGGGCTGACCCAACTGCGGGAACGCTACCCCGAAGCCCAAGATATGATTAGCCTCAGTCTGCACTGTGAAGTGGCTGAGATCTTGAGCGCCTATACGAAAATTGTTCAGAAGGACGCCAACCTGACAGGGCTCAAAGCCTACAGCGCCGCCCGTCCGCCCCATTCCGAGGGGCTGGCCATCTTTATCGCTTCCTATTTAGCCCACGAGACCGATTGCGGCAATATCAACCTGCTCCACCTCAGCTCCCGCAAGGCCGTCGAGGCGGCCCTGATGATGGATACAATTTTTCCCCATATCAACTTCAGACGGGAAGTCACGGTGGGTCACTTGCTGCTAGATGTGGACGCCCCCACCGGCAAATGGGCCAAGGTGAATCCCCCGATTCGTCCCCGAGCCGATGTGGAGTATTTATGGCAAACCGTATTGGACGGGAAAATTGATTGGATCGTCAGCGACCACGCCTGTTGCTCTGCAGAGAAGAAAGCCAGCCTTCAAGACCCAGAGAATATCTGGCTAGCGAAATCCGGTTTCGGCGGCACGGAATATCTTCTCTCTGGCGTATTTAGCGAAGGCTCTAAGCGCGGCCTATCTTACCCCCGCATGGCGGAGCTTTTGTGCTGGAACCCCGCCCAGCGATTTGGCCTATGGGAGAAAGGCGATATCGCGGTGGGCTATGACGCTGACTTGGTGCTGTTGGATCCAAACGAATCTTTTGTCGTCCGCGCCGAGGACTCTGAATCCCAGCAGGGTTATTCCCCGTTTGAGGGGGTAGAGTTGACGGGACGAGTCAAGCGGACGTTCTTGCGCGGCAATCTGATTTACGATCAGGGCGAAGTTATCGGAACGCCCTCTGGTCGGTATTTGAAGCGGCCGTATGGGGTGACGCCGAAGGCGTAGGATAAAGGCAATGGGGAGATGGGGAGGATGGGGAAGATGGGGGAGAGGATGAAATCCAAAATTCCTTAAAGCATCGGATAGGTATTGAACAGTCCTGTTGAGGATTGGTAAGGGCGAAGCATTTGGCTATGAGTCTTTAAGCGCTTCTGTCAAGTTTTGGCCAAATGTTTCGCCCCTACAGTGGTACACCACTTATCCATACCTCCTAATGGCTTTAAGATTATTCTTCTACAAGAGAATCAACCCTATTCTTGCACCCCTGTTCCTCTGCACCCCCTGCCTCTCTTCTTCCCCATCTCCCCATCTTTTCTCCCTCCTTGACCATCCTCCCTATCTCCCCCATCCTCCCCATCTCCCCTATCTCCCATCCAAGAGGTGTATCAAAATGATCGAATCCTTCCGGGCCTTAGCGCTACAGGTGACCTGCACAGCGGTCAATCGGTTGAAAAATCGGGATGAGGCGCGATCGCGCATACAAGCCGCCATCGATCGGATTGGTGTGCAAATTGCGGCGAGTTTGGCGTTTATTGGGCCGGAGTGCAGATTAGTGCTGTTGCCGGAGTATGTGCTGACGGGCTATCCGATGGGGGAGTCGCTAGAGGCGTGGGGGGAGAAAGCTTGCTTAGCGATGGACGATCCGCTGTATGACACGCTGGGGGAAATTGCCCAGAAGCATCGGATCTTTTTAGCGGGCAATGCCTATGAATTGGATCCCCACTTTCCAGGTTTGTATTTTCAAACGTGTTTTGTGCTTGATCCAAGTGGTTCGATGGTTTTGCGCTATCGGCGGCTAAATTCTATGTTCGCCCCCACTCCCCACGATGTGTGGGAAAGGTATCTCGACTGTTATGGCCTCGACGGAGTTTTTCCGATCGCCAAAACGGAGATTGGCAATTTGGCGGCGGTGGCGTCCGATGAAATTTTGTTTCCAGAAGTGGCGAGATGTTTGGCGTTGCGGGGGGCGGAAATTTTGCTGCATCCCACCTCAGAAATTTTCAGTCCGGGGCGATCGCCAAAGGATGTAGCCAAAATTGCCCGGGCTGTGGAAAATGCGGTCTATGTCGTGTCTGCTAATACGGCAGGGATTACGGAAAGTCCGATCCCGGGGTCTTCAACCGACGGCGGCTCCAAAATTGTGGACTATCGGGGGTTAGTGCTGGCGGACACGGGGCCGGGAGAGAGTATGGCCGCCTTTGCCGACATTGATCTCGCCAGTATGAGGCGCTTTCGCCGTCAACCAGGTTTAAATAACCTGTTGGCTCGACAAAGACCAGAACTCTATGTAGAGTGTTATCGCCAAGCGCGAATGTACCCCCCGAATACGATGTTGGAGGGCAAGACGGACCGACAGCACTTTATCCAAACGCAGCGAGAAACCATCGAACAGTTAGCCAAATTGGGGGTGATTTGAGAGATGGCCGACTCCATTGATGTGCGCAATCCCCGCACCGGCAAGGTAGATTACTGGATTGAACCGCTGACGCCGGATCAGCTGGCCGAGCATTGCGATCGCGCCCGCGCCGCCCAAGCCGACTGGCAGGCAGGCGGACTGGAACGACGCATTGGGGTGCTGCAGCAGTGGAATCAATCCTTATTGGATCACAAGGAAGATCTGGTCCAAGCCTTGACGGTGGATACAGGCAGGCGGACGGAGTCTGTATTGGAACTGGATTCCATGGTTTCCAGCCTCGATCGCTGGTGTCGCATCGCCCCTGACTTGCTGGCGGAACCAGCCCCGAAAACTACCGCTATGCCATTCGTACAATTGCAACAGCAGTCGGTTCCCTATGGCTTAGTGGGGGTGATCAGCCCCTGGAATTTTCCCCTGTTGCTGTCTTTGATTGACACGATTCCGGCATTGCTGGCGGGGTGTGCGGTGGTGGTGAAACCGAGTGAAATCGCCCCTCGGTTCATTAAACCGCTGTCTGCGTCTATCGCCGCCGTCCCCTCCCTGCGGCATGTCTTCTCCTATATCGAAGGAGCGGGCGATACCGGAGCCGCCTTAATCGACTGTGTGGATTTGGTTTGCTTTACCGGCAGCGTCGCCACCGGGCGGAAAGTAGCAGAGGCCGCCGCCAAGCGATTCATCCCCGCTTTTTTGGAACTGGGGGGTAAAGACCCGGCGATTGTGCTGGCCTCGGCCCATATAGACTTAGCGACTTCCGCCATCCTCTGGGGATCGGTGGTGAATACCGGGCAATCTTGTCTCTCCCTGGAACGGATTTATGTCGCCGAGGAAATCTTTGAGGCTTTTGTCGCATCCCTGGCGCAAAAGGCAAAGCGCTTGCAACTCGCCTATCCCTCCGTGGAAAGCGGTGAAATGGCCCCCATTATCGCTGAGAAGCAGGCCGCTATCATTGCCGCGCATTTAGAAGATGCTCTGGCGAAAGGCGCGGCGGCGCAGTGCGGCGGCGCGATTGAAGAATTGGGGGGCGGACTCTGGTGTCGCCCTACGGTGCTGACTCAGGTAAATCACACCATGAGGGTGATGACAGAAGAAACATTTGGCCCGATCATGCCAGTAATGCCGTTCTCAACGGTTGAAGAAGGGGTGGCGCTGGCCAATGACACCTGCTTTGGCCTCAGCGCCGCTGTATTCGCCGGATCGACCGCCGAAGCCCTAGATGTCGCCCGCCGGATTGAGGCGGGAGGCGTCAGCATTAACGATGCGGCCCTCACTTCCCTGATCTATGAAGGTGAAAAAAACGCCTTCAAATGTTCTGGGCTGGGAGGCTCACGTATGGGGGCGGCGTCTCTCAAGCGATTTATGCGGAAACAAGCTTTTTTGATCAAGACCGAATCCATTCCCGATCCCTGGTGGTTTAAGTCGAAATGACCATGAGAGCACTGCTTATTCATGACTATAGCGGTCCAACCGCCCTTCGGGTCGATCAGGCGGCGGTTCCAGAACCGGGACCCGGTGAAGTCAGGATTCGGGTTCGAGCGGCGGGCCTGAATAATTCAGATCTGCAGTCAACCTATGGAACCTATCGGGTAGGGCATCAAGGCCTGCCCCATATTTTGGGCCAAGAAGCGGCAGGGGAGGTTGACGCCGTAGGCCCCGGCGTGACCAGCTTGGCGCCGGGAATGCGAGTGGTGGGACATGTGAACGGAGCGTTCGCTGAACAGGTGATTGGTCCTGAAACTGAGCTGCTAAAGTTGCCTGATCCAGTTTCGTTTGAAGTGGCGGCTAGCTTACCCATTGCCTATCTCACCGCGAGTCTGGCGTTGGTTCACAAAGCCAAGCTGCAACCTGACGAGTGGGTGCTGGTGCATCCCGGCAGCGGCGGCGTGGGGTCGGCTGCGATTCAACTGGCCAAGCTGCTGGGAGGGCGAGTGATTGCAACGACAGGGCGGGCGGCGAAGCGAGACCATTTGCTTAAACTGGGAGCCGACTATGCCATTGATTACAGCAGCCAGAATGTGGTTTCTGAAGTGGGCAAGATTACCGGAGAGATGGGGATTCAGGTTGCGTTGGACGGTGGCGGCAAAGTAACCTTCCCTGACTGCTTAGGAACCATTGCGAACAACGGTTGTATTGTTTCCTTTGGCTATACTACGGGTATGGACGCCGCCTTGCCCTTTGCGAAACTGATTGGGCGGAATGTGACTCTCCACGGCATTGCCCTCTGGTATAACAGGGACTATCCGGCGACGCTGGCGACATTTTCAAATCTTATTCTTCCCGCCGTTGCGGAAGGTAAATTAAAGCCCATTATTGATCAGACGGTGGATTTAGAAGGGGTTTCTGAGGCGCTGGTGCGGATGGCGGAGCGTCGTCTGAAGGGGAAGATCGTCGTCGTTTTAAGTTAGAGGAGAATTTATATGTCTATTATTCGCGATGAAATGCCTGTCCTGGTTCGACATGAAGGGGTTTGGGCGGGTACATATACTGTAATCGATAATGAGGGAAAAATTATCGATAAACACAAGTCGCAAATAACCTGTGCGTTTCCAGAGAAGGGGGCCGCTCCCTATTTTCAAACCAATCGCTATGAATGGTCTGCAGATAAGGTGCAGGAGTATCAGTTTCCAGGAACCTACCGGGACAAGCAGCTGTGGTTTGACACTGAGCGGATAGAGGGACATGCTTGGGAAGCGGACAACTCCATTATTATTCTTTATTTCAGTTACAAAGGCGTTCCAGACGCCTATGTCTATGAAATGATTCACATTAGTCCCTGTAACACCCATCGCGCTCGCACCTGGCACTGGTTCAAAAATAATGAAATTTATCAGCGAACGCTGATTAAAGAAGACAGGATACGATAAGCGGTCTTTCACTCACGTAAAAGTGGGAATAAAAAATGACACACCGTATCAAGCGTGCTTTTTTTGACACTGAAGACGGACAGATTCTTTACCGCATGGGTGGAGAAGGCGATCCGCTGCTTCTACTGCACATGACCCCCCGCAGTAGTGATGAATTTCGGGAATTGATGCCAATTCTGGCTCAAAAGAGATGTGTAATAGCAATGGACCTGATGGGCTTAGGAGACTCTGATCCCCCTCCCAGAGTCTACTCTGTAGCTGACTACGCCAAAACTGTGATTGCACTTTGGGATGAATTGGGTATCCAAACCTGTAGTCTTCTCGGTAACCTCACGGGGGGATATATCGCGGGAGAAGTGGCGGCGGCTTATCCAGAACGCGTTGACGCTCTCATCCTATCCAATGTCCTGGGTTTTGAGCCTGCTGAGAGAGACAAACTCCTAAAGCGATACTCTGAAGGATTCAGCATTAAAGAAGATGGCTCCCATCTGATGACCAGATGGCTGGCCCGGGTCAACTATGTTGGCCCAGGTGAACTTAATCACCGTTGCGTCATAGACGATTTAAAGTGCTTTGGCGCTCCGGTATATACGGGCATGGCGGTGGCGAACTATTGTCTCTCCGCCCAAGAACGATTTCGGCTGATTAACTGCCCAACCCTAATTTTATCCGGACAAAAAGTATTAGCTCCCCTAGAAAAAGTCGGGTTAGCCAAAGCAGAGAATCAACACTGGCTCCCAGACGTTATCCCCCATAGCAATCAAGTTGAACTGGAAAACGGTAACCTCTGGATGATGAACGAACATCCCGAAAAAATCTCCAAACTCATTGATGATTTTCTCGATCATAAAAGCTTGGGATAAGTTTTTGGATGAGGTCTGCATACCCAACAGACAAGTGACCAATGAGCAATGGTAAGGCAATGCCCGCCAATCAATCCTGGGCAAGGGAAGAAGTGCAGGGTAGGTAACGCCCACGCACCGATTCCAAACTAAACTCCAGAATTTTTAACTTAGATAATTTAACAATTTGTGAGGTAATAAAGCACATGGCAAAGCATAGTGAACACCCCTTAATTATCGAATGTCGATGTAATGAAATTACCCCTCGGGGAGATAATCCAGCGCTTCCCCACAGTCCCAAGGAAATTATCCGCGAAGCCGTTCGCGCTTGGGAAGCGGGCGCTTCCATTTTCCATTGGCACGGACGAGATCCAGAGACTGGGAAACCCCGAAATGATGTTGAACTTTATCTAGAAGTCATTGAGGGCATTCGAGCCCAAACAGACCTCCTGATCCATCCAACCCTTGGCTACATTACCCAGAATCAGGTAGAGGATCGGGTGCGTCATATCCTGGCCGTCAATGACGATCCGGTCCTGCGGGTTGACATGGTTCCAGTAGATTTCGGCTCCCTCAATGTGGACTTCTGGGATCCCCAGATGGGGCAGTTCACTACCTATGACCAGGTTTATGTCAACACCCGCAATGACCTAAAGGCGGTGCTCGAGGTGTTCAAGCGACATGAAATTTACGTCGCTTCAATCTGTTGGGATGTGGGGCAGATGCGGACGGCCCATTGTTTTCAGGAGATGGGACTGCTGCCGCGCAATACGTTTTGGGAGTTTGTCTTTACTGGGGAAGTGATGCCCGCTGGGGCGACGTCGACGATTCCAGCCCTACAAGCCTTCGTTGCTGAGGTGCCTGACGATAACCAATGGTTGGTGCTGTGTTGGAACGGGGATGTG
The DNA here is from genome assembly GCA_030065175.1 of Leptolyngbyaceae cyanobacterium MO_188.B28. Classification (GTDB taxonomy): domain Bacteria; phylum Cyanobacteriota; class Cyanobacteriia; order Phormidesmidales; family Phormidesmidaceae; genus JAKSDM01. The sequence continues at coordinate 11,900 of JASJDH010000079.1, forward strand.
ATGAGGGTGGCTTCCTGGGCGATTACAATGGGCGGCCACGTTGGGATTGGCCTTGGCGACCACCATTACAGCCGCTTTGGGAAACCCCATAATGGCGAGTTGGTGGAGAAGGTTGTCCAACTGGCGAATATGCTCGGTCGCGAGGTGGCCACCCCTGCCCAGGCGCGGGAAATTCTGAAAATGCCGTCCCGTGCACAATTACCCACTAAGGCAGTAGCCGTGGTGTAGATACTCTCCCCCCCTCTCCCAAGCTTGGGAGAGGGGCCGGGGGGGAGGGCCAGACTGTGGTAGGGAGGACTATGAAATAATCTTAAGCGGTATAGAAATCAGCCTAGATTCAGCGGGAATCTGCTCAGGATGTAGAGTATTGAATGTCTATTCAGGGGGGGAGGTATTGAAATATGAAACAACCCATTAAGAGAGCATTTCTTGATACTGAAGACGGGCAGATTCTTTACCGCGTTGGGGGAGCAGGCGAGGCTTTATTATTGCTGCATATGAATCCCCGCAGTAGTGATGAATATCGAGAATTGATGCCGATATTCGCTCAAACTAAGCGGGTGATCGCTATGGATTTGATGGGGTTTGGAGATTCCGACAAGCCCCCCAGGATGTATACGATTGCGGATTATGCAAAAACTGTGATCGCACTCTTAGATGAATTGGGCGTCAAGCAGGCGAATGTTTTTGGAAATCATACCGGCGCGTTTGTGGCGGGAGAAGTGGCGGCAGCCTATCCTGATCGGGTTAAGAAATTGATCCTCGGCAATGTGCCTGGATTTGGAGAAGAAGGTAAAGACAAACTCGCTGAATTATTTGATATCGGCTTCAAAATTAAAGAAGACGGTTCCTACTTAATGGAAAGATGGAAAGCCCGGTCAAGATATGTTGGGTCCGCCCAGCTCAATCATCGCTGGGTCTTGGATGACTTAAAGTGTTTTGGCCATCCCTTGTATGCGCTTTGGGCGGTGGGAAACTATTGTCTGGAGGCTGAAGAGCGACTGCGTTCTATCAAGTGTCCCACGCTGATTATTTGGGGACTGGATGATGTCCAAGAATTTGAAAGGCTGGGTTTAGCAAATCCCGAAAATCGGCACTTCGTTTCCCAAGCAATTCCCCACGGTAAAGTGGTTGAATTTGAAACCGGGACCATCTGTATGATGAACCAAATGCATGAAGAGGTCTCAAAGGTGGTGATCGATTTTTTGGAGAGTGCGAAATAGGACTGTCCATTCCGATTTCTCAGCTCCCAATCCAATCAGGATATTTTGATGAAAATCCTCGTCCGAATTATTGGATGCTGGGCAGAATAGTTCTGATGGTTACAGGGAAATGAGTCCATCGCTTACTATTGGAGCGGTTGATAAGAAGCTTTGGGATGGGTCAGGATTAATTTGGGATGGGTCAGGATTAATCTATATGCTGAAAACAGTCAAAGACGCTTGCACGGTTCACTCATCTACGCTTGACTACCAGGTTGCTGGTGGTGTTGAAAGTCTGGCTAAGATGATTGACGCTAGTGACGAAGGTAGAGCGTTCTTTGAGAAAAGCTATCTCACACGGGGAATGGAGGAATTGCTCCGTGAAGGGCTCTTACGATTATCGGGACAGACTGAGCAGGCGGTATTTGAGCTGTCTCAAGCAATGGGCGGAGGTAAAACGCACCTGATGAGTGCTCTGGGTTTGCTGGCTAAGCATCCAGCACAGAGATCGCAAGTCCTACCAGCAGATATTTTGACTAGGCTCGACGGCCAAGCAGCTCGGGTAGCTGTATTTGAGGGGCGGAATAAACCTAAACACTATCTTTGGGGCGAAATTGCTAAACAGCTAGGCCCCGAAGCGGAAGACATCATGCTGCCTTTCTGGCAAAACGGCCCACAGGCGCCGGGTAAGGAGCATTGGAAGGAGGTTATTGGCGTTCAGCCAACGCTGATCTTATTCGATGAGTTACCGCCTTATTTCCTGGGGGCTCGAACAGTGACAGTGGGTCAGGGATCAATGGTAGACGTGCTGACTGAGGCGCTGTCTAACCTGTTTTCGGCCGCCCTGGAACTACCTCGTTGCTGTGTAGTGCTGGCTAACCTTTCCGATAGCTACCATGAGCAAGTTAAAGTAGTACGTAAGCTCGTAGCCACCGTACATCAAGAAGCCAAGCGACAAGCTAGACCAATTACGCCAGTTTCCCTAGAAGGCAGCGAGATCTACTCAATTCTGCGCAAGCGGTTATTTGCTGAGCTGCTATCAGAGGAAGAAATTGACGAGATCGCTGAAGCGTATGCTGAGCAGATCAAGCTGGCGGAGGATAGCGGCTACTTAACGGCTCGTAGCCTGGAGCAGGTTGCCGATGAAGTTCGAGCGACCTATCCATTCCACCCCTCGTTTAAGCATTTGGTGGCCTTGTTCAAAGATAATCCTGACTTTCGGGAGACCCGTGGACTGCTGCAGTTTGCGGCACGGGTGATTCGGTCAGTTTGGCAGCGCCAGCAGAATGATGTTTTCCTCATTGGCACCCAGCACCTCGACCTGAACGATAATCAGGTGATGAATGAGGTGACGGATATTAACCGTGCTTTGCGTCCTGCGATCGCACAGGACATTGCCGACAATGGCAACGCCCATGCAGAGGAAATTGACGCCAACTTGAACAGCGATGCCGCCTCTCAAGTGGCTTGCATGTTGCTCTCAGCCTCGCTTTCCCTGGCGGTGAAGGGGCATATGGGACTGCGTCGGGAAGAGGTGATCGAATACCTAGCGGCGCCGAATCGAAAACCAGAGGAATTTGCCCAGGCGTTTAAGCAACTGAGGAAAACGGCTTGGTATCTCCATGCAGAAGGAGAGCTATTCTACTTCAAAGACACAGAAAACCTGACCAAACGCATTCAACGGGAGGCGCAGGGGTTACCCAAGGCAAAGGTGGATAAAGCCCTCCGGACACGATTAGAAGGGGAACTAGAAGCCCAATCTAAGAAGGCATACCAAGAGGTGCTGGTAATGCCAGAAATTAATGAGATTCGGCTCAGTAGCCATCGAATTTTGGTGGTTGCGCCCCCTGATAACAGCGTACCGCCTGAAGATATTCATCGGTTTTACGGGGCTGTTTCCGAAAAGAATAATCTATTGGTGCTGTCGGGTAACGACACCCACATGGCCAGTCGGGTAGAAGAATCATTGCGAGAGCTTTACGCCATTGAGAATATTGCCAAAGGGCTTAAACATAGCGATTCTCTATATGAGCAGGCTCAAGATGCTAAAGAAGAGGCTGAAGGGGCTCTTTTACAGGCGTTGCAGGGTACTTATAACAGGCTCTTTTATCCATCTGAAGATGAGCTACAGCAGGCCACCATTGAGAATGGTCTCAAATTTGGGCAGACCAGCGACGACAGTGTGGAAACCCAAATTGAAACCATGCTGGCCAGTATGCGCTGCGACAACAAGCTGGCGGTAGATGCAGAGGAAGACCCGCTGCCCTACTTTGCGATGGCGGAAGAGGAGCTATGGCCTCAAAACGATCGCCGTATACCCTGGCGTGATGTGCTGATGCGGGCGAAGAGTAATCCTGCTTGGCCCTGGCTACCGGGGCTCAAGGGGCTGGATCGGCTTAAGGTCAAGGCGTTGTCCCAGGGACGCTGGCGTGAAGGAAATGACGGTTGGATTGAAAAAGGGCCTTTCCCCAAGGAAAAGACTGCTGTCAATATTGTTAGTCCGACACTAAACGTCCAGACCGGAGAAACGGTGCTCACGCTCACGCCGCGCCATGCTGGTCCGAGTCCGAAGGTGCATTACAGCACTTCTCCTAATGTTAGCGAGGCGGATTCCGTCGTGGCGGATCTGGATACCTTTCGCACCAAAGAGTCGACGCTATATTTTCTAGCGGTTGATACCACCGGTAAATATACCCCTGGGGATCCCAAACGATGGGTAGCCAAGCTTAAGATTCAGCATCAGGTTCACAATCGTCCAGTTCATCGCGAAGTAGAGCTAGCTGTAACGCCAAATGCACAGCTGCGCTACACCATAGACGCCACTAACCCGCGAGAGGGCAAGGTTTACGATGGTCCATTTCCTATCCCAGATAATCAAATTTTGCTGCAGGTGTATGCCAGTGCAGGCGAAGCGACTGCAACTGAGACCTTCAATATCGCTGAGAAAGGTATAGAACGGCCTGATTTAGACGAAACTAAGCCTGCCAAGCTGCTTCAGACGAAACCTCGGTTTGACACCACCAAAGCGGTCTTTGATGTGATTGCACAATTTAAGGATCGCCAGGGCATTATCTTCCACGGCGTTACGTTGAACATTGGAGAAGGAGAGCAGGCGGTGCAGGTACGGTTTAATGACCGACCCGTTACGCCCGACATTTTGGAAAAATTGATTGCTGCCCTGCGCGAAAATCTTAACGAGCCGGATGCTCTGGTACAGTTGACTATCCGGGATGGGGCAGCTTTTGATACCGGATTTGACCTGAAGGCTTTTGCTGATCTGGCAGGCATTGAGCTAACCCCAAATTCGGTAGAGCAGTAAAATGGGGTTTCCCCCAGCCCCCAAACCCGGGGGCGCAATCTCCAGCCTACGATTGCCGGGAGAGCCAGTTCGAAAGTCCCCCGAACTCAGACGATTTAGGGGGCGATTTGATGTAGTAGTGCGATCGCAGATCTAATCACCATGATGGCCAAAGAGACCAAAAAGACACGCAAAAAGGCCAATCAACCTGCCCATGCGACTCAGGGCTTTGGAGTACCGCTTACGGCAGCGCCCCATCATTTTGTGGTGATCATTCCCCGTGGCGCTAAGCAGCCGGTGCAAATTGTGGAGGACCTGGGAATGCATACCATTGGAGATGAAAGTGAGCTGCTGGACCGGGTGGTGTTGCCCCGTGCGATTTGGACGGAAATTGCTAACCCGGTGAAGCGCATGTTTAATGAGCGCTTGAAGGCTCACCAGCTTAAGCCGGGGCAGTGGAAGGCGGGGGAGAACCGGGTGGACCGATTGCTGGGTAAAGAACTATGTGTGCTGGCCTGGGCCATCGAAGATCTGGAGGAAGACAAGATTGGGACGGCTCTGCGGAACTGGCTGGCATTGCGCCCGGAGGAGCGCTGGTGGCTGTTTGGTATGACAGCGACGACTGTGGGCGCTCCTGAAGATAAGGGGCGAGGGTGGCGGATGGCGTTGAAATATGCCCTGGGGGATACGACCCAGCCAACGCTGAGAGCCCCCAGGAAGGTGAGCAAACCCGATGCCGACGACATCGTCTACGAAACCTTGCCGCTATTTCAGAACTGATTGCGGGTTCTAAGCTTAAGGAACTGCAGAAATATCAATGCTTAAACATGGTGAAGTCAATGGAAAATACTAACCCTTTGGATATGTTGGAGCGCCATCCGGACAAGGTCAGTGGGGCGTGGGTCTTCAAAGGAACTCGTGTTCCGGTATCGGCCCTGTTTGAAAATCTTAAGGATGGGGCTTCCATCGACCAGTTTCTGGAATGGTTTCCCGGCGTCACTCGCGCCCAAGTAGAGGCGTTGCTGGATTACGAACTGACCTTGATTGAGCAAATGGCGAGTTGATGAAAATTCTGTTCGATCAGGGGACGCCCGTACCACTCCGGCGTTTTCTACCCGGACACACGATCGATACCGCCTATGAGCGAGGTTGGTCAGAACTGTCTAACGGCAATTTGCTCACCAGGGTCGAGCAAGAGGGTTACAAGCTATTAATCACGACGGATCGCAACCTGCGCTATGAGCAAAATTTAGCCAATCGCCAGATTGCCATTGTGGTTTTGATGACCACCTCATGGCCACGAATAAAGCAGCACACCGATCGTATTCAAGCGGTTGTAGATACCATCCAACCCGGAGCCTACCAAGAAATTACCATTGAGTAACCACGCTTCTAGTTCCCTCTCCCTTGGGGGGACTAGGGTGAGGGGATCAGCCAAGTCAACACCCACGAGATCACCCATGCCAAAGCTTACGCCGCTATCCCTCCAAGATGCCCCCTCGCTCATTGAACGGGTATTTCCGGCGCAAAAGATTTCGGCGGAGGCTCAGAAGGAGCGTAAGGCGGGGGCCGGACAAACGCTGACGGCGTTAGGGTCCTATTGGAAGGGACGTAAGCCGCTAATCATGGTGCGGGCCATTGTGCTGGGGTGCTTGCTGCCAGTGACGGATGACTTAGAGGCAGATCTCCACATTTTTGAGAAGCTGATGGCCATTGATGATGCGGCCTTTGGGTGGCGGGAGCCGAAGCTGAAGGTGATCGAGATTGCCCAATGCATCACCCTGAAAAACCCTTGGGATATTTTTGACTACACCAACAAGTTTTACGATGAGGAAGCGATTGAAGCGCTGCAATTCCCTCTAAATGTGTCGCAATATCCCAAGCTAAAGGTGCGATGGAAGCGGGGTTTAGAGCTTGAAGATAAGTACCCATTTTTGATGCAAGCGCTAGAGGGAATGTCTTTTGAGGAAAAAGTAAGCCTGTGTAGGAGACCGGAAGAGATTGCTCCGGAGATACTCTATGGCCCCATTTGGGAGGATGTGAACGCGCACCTGGAGCCGTTTGGTATTGAGGCGTATTCCCATGAGGCATTGGTAGAGCAGTTGGGGATTCTGCGCTATGGGCGCCGGCCTAGGGTAGGGGATACGTTCTGTGGTGGGGGCTCGATTCCGTTTGAGGCGGCGCGGTTGGGGTGTGATGTATATGCATCGGATCTGAATCCGGTAGCCTGCATGTTGACCTGGGGGGCACTGAATATTATTGGGGCGAGTCCAGAGAAGCGAAAAGAGATTGAGAAGGTTCAGCAGGAAGTAGCAGAAGCAGTGGATCGCGAGATTACTGAGCTGGGGATTGAGCACAATGAGCGGGGGGATAGGGCAAAAGCGTTTTTGTATTGTTTGGAAACACGGTGTCCTGAGACGGGATGGATGGTGCCGATGGCGCCGAGTTGGGTGATTTCTAAGAGTAGAAGAGTTTATGCAAAGCTTATCCCTGATTTTGAGAATAACCGGTTCGATATTGAAGTAGTCTCAGGTGCAAGTGATGAGGAAATGAAGGCAGCTGCTCAGGGAACTGTTCAAAATGGGGAGTTGATTTACAAGCTAGAAAATAAACTCTATCGTAATTCAATCAAAACAATACGTGGGGACTACAGAAATGAATCAGGGGAATATCGTAATCGCTTACGGCAATGGGAAGTAAGCGATTTTAAGCCGCGGCATGATGATATCTTCCAAGAGCGACTTTACTGTATTCAGTGGATTACAAAAGAAACCTTAGGTACATCACGCATAGAAACCTACTTTGCGAATGTTTCAAAAAATGATTTAGACAGAGAAAAAAGGATTGACGATCTTGTTGAAAAGAACCTAGAAATCTGGCAAGAGGTAGGTTTAGCTCCTAATATGTCAATTGAGCCCGGCTCTAAAACTGACGAACCAATCCGCACGCGAGGATGGTCATTCTGGCATCAGTTATTTAATGCGCGTCACCTGATATACTTCTCAGTCTTAAAGAAGGAAATTCTAAACTTATCTAATCCGGAGTTTGAATACTACAAGATTGCGAACACTGCCAATTGGATGTCTAAGCTTTGCCGTTGGGCAACATCTTATGCTCGCCCTACTGGTGGTGCTGGTGACTACACAGTAAATGTCTTTGATAATCAAGCTCTAAATACTCATTACAACTATGCCTGCCGTTCTTGGATAGAATACATACCAATCTTTTTCAATCGTTCTATAGGGATTGAGCCTCTTGTCCATGTTTCTGCTGAAATCAGAACAGAGTCAAGCGATTCACATAATTTTCCTTGTGATATATACATTACTGATCCTCCCTATGCTGATGCAGTTAACTATGAAGAGATAACTGAATTTTTTATAGCATGGCTTCGCAAAAATCCACCAGCACCTTTTGATCAATGGATTTGGGATTCCCGTCGTGCCTTAGCCATCAAAGGCGACGGTGAAGACTTCCGCCAAGGTATGGTCGATGCCTATCGGGCAATGGCAAACCACATGCCTGATAACGGCCTGCAATGCGTCATGTTTACTCACCAAGATACGGGCGTTTGGGCCGATATGGTCTCTATCTTTTGGGCGGCGGGGCTGCAGGTCGTCAGCGCTTGGTACATTGCCACTGAAACCACCTCTGAACTCAAGCAGGGGGGCTATGTGCAGGGTACCGTCACCCTATTACTCCGCAAGCGCCTCGACACCGCCTCCACCTTCAAGCAGCGGCTCCTGCCCAAAATCCGCAAAGAGGTAAAGGCTCAAATCGAAGCTATGCTTAACCTCAACGATGCTGCTCAAGAACATGGCAAGACGATCTTTAACGACTCTGACCTGCAAATGGCGGGCTATGCCGCTGCCCTAAAAGTGTTGACTCAATACACCGAAGTCGATGGCCGCGATGTCACGACCTTAGCTCTCCAGCCTCGGCAAAAGGGTGAGAAAACTGTTGTTGATGACATTGTTGAATATTCTTCTGAGGTCGCCAACAACCTGTTGATTCCCGAGCGCCTCAAAGCCCTCAACCCCGATACTTGGGATAAAATCACCCCTGTCGAGCGCTTCTACCTCCGCATGGTTGCTATTGAGCAAACCGGAGCATTCAAACTCGACAATTACCAAAACTTCTCCAAAGCTTTTCATGTTGAATATCAACCCCTGATGGCGTCCCTCCAACCCAACCAGGCAAAACTCAAAGGCGCGAAGCAGTTCAAGCCCCGCGAGTTGACCAGCGGCGACCTGGCGAGCAGCCTCCTGAGCGAACTGCTTATGGCCATCCAGGAACTGCTAAACGACAAAGACCCCAAAGTCGTGCTAGGGCAAATCCGCACCAGTCTTGACGAAACCTACTTCCAAAAACGTACTCACCTGATCGCCATGGCCCAATACCTGGCTGACATGTGGAATGGCCTCCGCCCTCAAGAAGCCCAAAAAGCGGAAATTATTGCTAATCGTATCCGCAATGAAGGAATTTAGCCCCCTGCATTCCCCGGTAACGGGGGTTTTTTAAGCTGTTTTCTTCTTCTCATCACTATAGAGCTAGGGGGGGACAAATTCACCAAAATTTAAGGGGGGGGGGCTTTTGCCATCATGAAAGCAAAACTTACATAGAAAGATGCCGGACATTATCACAAAATTGAGAACAGCTAGATGAAGCTATTCTGCACTATAAGGTTTACTTTGCGGCATCATTATGTCCCAGTCAAAGATTCAGCGGTTTTCTTCCAGAACCCATCGTCTAGATAAAACAGTCCTGAATAGATATCTACAGCGGGCCAAACGCTATCATCGCATTGCTGGTTATTTCACCTCATCCCTATTTGAGATCGCTGGGGAACACCTCGACGGTATTGAGGATGTGCGGATCGTTTGTAACTCTGATGTGCGGTCTGAAGACATCAAAATTGCCAAAATTCAAGAGTCTAAGCTGCTGGGTCGCCTTAACCGTGTCCCCGTAGAGGCCGAAGCCCTACTCAACCGCCCCCGCTACAAATGGCTCTATCAATTCTTGGATAAGCATCCCCAGGCGATTCGCGTGGCTCCTGATGATTTCTGCGGATTTGTTCACGGTAAAGCAGGTGTCATCGAGCTGCATGATGGTCGTTGCATCGGGTTTATGGGTTCCATGAACGAAACCCGAGCCGGATGGCAAGCCCATTATGAGATTGTCTGGTCAGACGAAAGTCAGGAGGGCGTGGACTGGATACAGGCTGAATTTGATGCACTGTGGGCCAAGGCCGTGCCGTTACCCAGAGCTGTGGTGCAAGAAGTTGGGCGTCGCGCCCATCGGGTTGAGATTGAGCTAGGCGAGCAACCCGACGATGACAGCCTGGCCCCTGCCGCCCTGGTGGAATCGCCCATGTACCGGGAGGGCCTTTCCCTCTCTCCCTGGCAGCGGGCCTTCGTCGCCGAATGCATGAAGCACCTGCGCTGGCACGGTGTGGTCAGACTCCTGATTGCCGATGAAGTAGGGCTGGGCAAAACTCTGTCTCTTGCCACAGCGGCCCTTACCTTAACCCTGGTCCACGAACAAGAAATTGCCCAGCGGGGGGCACGAGCGCGCCGCCGACCTATTGTGATTTTTGCGCCTGCGCCTCTGACAGGGCAGTGGCAAACCGAGCTACTCGATAAACTGGGATTACCTTGCGCCCGCTGGTCATCCCAGAAAAAGGTTTGGCTAGATCCAGAAGAGCGGGCCATTTCTCCTGCTGGTGCTGAAAATGTGACGCGATGCCCCCTGCGTATCGGCATTATTTCCACAGGCCTGATCACTCAACCTACGGCAGAACGAGATTTATTAGACCTATCCGAAATATAAATGAAAGCAGAAAAGGTGGTAGATATAACCTTTATGTATGAATTAAAGGATCTACCACCAATGAAAAATCCACTTCATTA
>JASJDH010000080.1 GCA_030065175.1 Leptolyngbyaceae cyanobacterium MO_188.B28
CTGCCGGATCCGGATGTGGTTAAGCAATTATTGGAGAATGATCACGAGTGATTGCCACTACGCGATCGCTCGTTTACGCTAGAGAGATCGCTACCCTATCCCACTCATGAAATCAGTTCTGGGGGAATACCCCAACAATTGGAAAGATATCGCCCAGAAACAGAAAGAGCGGGCGAACTGGACATGCCAACACTGCGGCAAGATATGTCGCAAGCCGGGGGAAAGTATCCCTAATTTTATTGCCCGATATTTTGGCGGCGATATCTGGCTTGGGATTGATAAGTGGGGGAATCGCCCGCTGGATATCACGGAGCATCCGCGCAAATGGATGCTGACTGTCGCGCACCGAAACCATCAACCTGCAGATTGCAGCGATGAGAATCTAATCGCCCTGTGCCTCCCTTGTCATGGGCGGATGGATTTAGCCGCTATGCCCCAGAAACTTCGCCTGAAGCAAGAGTTGAACCCCGACGCTAGGCAGCTCGTTTTACATCTCTGAAAATCCTAGTGCAGGATGTTCTAGGATTTTGGGAGATCAACCCAGCAGACTGCCTGCGGGGACGGCTCGCTAGGATGAGATCTGACTGGGTGAGGGCGTTAGGGCGGGGGTTTGAGACTGAAGTTTTGCTAACTCGGCCTGAAGCTTGTGGACCGTTTGCTTCAGGTCTTCCTCTTCTGCAGGCGCTGTTGAAGCGGCTTGCCCAGACTTTTCTTCCGCGTTTAAGACGGCGATCGCGGGGGTGATAATTTCCATCACACTATCCAAATCCAGACGGATCCGGCTGTTCTCATGAATATTGCCGTCTTTGTCAGTCCAGCGATCGTAGTAAATCAGATCTTTCCTGACGTCTGGAAAGATTTCGCAAACCCGCTGAGCAAAGGCCGATCGGATAGTTAGGTTATCGGTCAAGCGAATCAGCAGCCGCTCCCCCCAGGCGGCGTACATTTCATCCGCAAGGCCAGCGGAATTACCGCCAGCTTTTGCCAGCAGGTCTGCGTTGTCTGTAGAAAATTTATCAAAAGCGGCTCTGAGTCCCGTTTCTTGGTCTCTAATTTGGAAGTACTCCGGCAGGATCAGCCCAGCAAAGAATAGGGCGTCCATATCGGTTACTTGACCTGTTAAGGATTGATCGGGCAGCTCAATGGTTATTGTGTGGGGCATGGCATGAATGAATTCGGTTTTGCCTACGGTGCCCAGTCAGTGGAATTTGCTAGAAATCCACAGCCAAATTTATAGCTTGGGCATTGTAGGCAGAGTTATTTTCGACTATGCCGACATCCTCCCCCCCACGCACCCTTTCCTCTAACAAGCAGGCGATCGCTTTGCTGACCAAAATCCTGCGTCGGGCCTATGGTCAGATTGATGAATTTATCGTGCTGGGCAATCCGGCGCCCGGACAGTTTGAGGGGGTGTTTCGGGATGGCCAAAAGCTGCTGAAACTGGAGGTTGATTTAGAGAAGGATGAGTTCAATTACCAGCAGCTGCAGCGCGATCGCCGGGATAGTGTTCTGGCGGATTACCTGGCAGCGCAGCATCCAGAGCTGAACCCAGCGGAGGCGGAACAGCCAGAGTATATCCTGAGTTATCTGTCCACGCGCCTGGATGCTAAGCGGCGGAAAGCGCGGTGCGAGAAGGGGGTTGAGTGCGGCAAAATTTGCATTAGCCCCAATAAAACCTGCAAGTTGAAAGCAGGGTCGGTGATGACTGGGGGGGAGCGCAAAGCGCTAATGGCGGCATCGCCGCAGTCTGGAGAGAAGTCGGATCCCTACAGTGGTAAGAGCATTCGGGAGTTGCAGCAGATTGCCCGAGATCGCCAGGTATATCGCGCTAACCATCAAAGCAAGGTGGAGCTGATTAATACGCTCAACCAGTTAGATCAAGACCCTGAAAAAGAGAACCGCTTACGCAAGACACTGGAGAAGCGGCAGGCGACGAAGAGGACCGCTCAAAGGGTGACGGGGGATTACGGGAAAGCCTGGAGGCAGATTGAAAGTATTTCCAGAATATTTGGCCATAGGCCGGAACAAGCGGCAATTTTGGCCGCCGCCGCCTTAGGTGGGTTTGGAGTTAGGCAATTTAACCAAGTCCGGGGGCGCTACAAATCTGGCTTGCAAGACTCTGCTAAAACGGCATTTCAAAGAGCGGCCAACATACCCACAGACTTGACTGACAAACCCAATATTCTATTTGCAGTAGGCGGTTTTTCATCAACCGGCTCTTTGGGGGCGCGGATGAGAAAAAGTCTAGAAACGCCAGCAGATAAAACGCCTGGGGAGGAGTGGTTTGGGCAGGAAAATCACATTGTTGCGTTTAATCATCCAGAGTTTGATATTCCAGCGTCACCAGTCAGCAAGAAAAAATCTGACGGTTCATATAATCCACAGTACCTAGCTCACGTAGCGACCAATAGCTTTGGCAAATACCTGCAAAATTTGAAGCGTGGCCGCAATGATGCGGCGGTGGATCTGGCGACTCAAATGTACGCTTATGGGGCTCGATATCGTCAGAACAAATTAAATGTGTTGGCTCATGGGGCTGGGGGCAACGTAGCGCGGGAAGCGGTTGAAATTCTCAAGCGCATAAAAGACCCTGATGGGAATTTCCCCAGCGGCGATTCAATGTTGAGACGCATGAATATCGTCAACCTTGGCTCTGCATCCTTTGGGTTTACCAATGACGCATTCTGGAAACGCATTAATTTCCAGACTTTGACTTCTGGTGAAGACCCTTTTTCCATCCTTCCAAAAGCGGTAGCTCGGTGGATTCCATCAGTACCTGGGCACGAGATTCAAGATTATTTGGGAGACAGTGAAGTTCGCGATCGCCTGAGGGAAAGCTTTAGCTATTATTCCAGCAGCTTACGCGGGCAAGTACAGGCGCAAAGTGAACAGAGAGAAACGACGAAGAAGGTTAGCAAACGCTTTCCTAGTTTCTTAGGGGCCTCAGCCGGAAAGGCCTGGGAAGGTTTGTTAAAGGCGCGGGATATCGCTGCTACTGATCCGATAGCGGCGTCCGTAAAGGGCGGCGCGACTTTGCTTGGCATGAGCGAAGCGGATTATGCCGATTCAAGGAAGCGCTATCAAGCAAACTTTGCGGAATCGGCGAAGGAAGCCTATGAGATAGCCCAGAATACGGCTGTCAAAAATGTGCGCAACACAGCTGTCACGCTTGCCATTGGCGGGACTGGCGCAACCGGGGCGAGGGTGGCTGAGAAACTTCAGCAGGATCCGTTTTTTGGCCGTAAAAATCGGGTTGAGGCGTTTGAGCTATCAGGCATAGAGCCCAACTTGCCGGAAGGGGTGAATCCCGACACGACTCAGGGGGCAATGTACGCAACCTTTGGCGGTTTTGGCCGTAGCCTTCGCCGCAACCTTAGCCTTGGCAAGAACGAGGACGCCATTCGATTGGCGGCGCAAATTTACGCCTATGGCGACAAGGAAATGAAGCAAGGAACGGTTCAAGCCCGCATCCCCATCAACGTGGTGGGGTATGACGTAGGCGGGCAAGTTGCTCGCGAGGCGCTGCAAATCCTTAAGTTAATGGGGCCAAGCAGTAGGCAGGGGCGCCCCCTTGGTTCTTTGATGTCAAATCGCGTGCGGATAGCTACATTGGGCACGCCTCGATTTGGCGTCACCCAAAATATCAGTCAAGAAGCTCAGAGTTTTATGACTGAAACAGATCCGCTTAGTCAATTGCCTTTTCAGGATGGAGGCGGCATACCCGTTGAGGTGTCTGGCGGAAAGGGACACTCACTGGAAAGCTACCTGGATAACGAAACAGCGCGGCTTCGGTTAGCCAATTTCTTCAAGAGCGATTTGACCAATAGGCGCTCTATAACGAGGCGAAGACGGCAATCTCAATCTTCCCAAAGTCAGGGGTGATGAGCCATGGTTCTAAACAGCAGCAGACGGCGGGCGGAACCCTCTCGCGCAGTTGAGCTAATTATTAAGGCCACCGATCAGGCAAGCGGCAAGATTCAACAAACGAGTTCCTTGCTGGGACGGCTGGGTGATACCGCTAAGCTGGCCCAGCAAAAAATGACGGATTTGGGAACGGCTGCCCTAAGAGCAATTGAAGCTATTTTGTCGCGGTTTCAGGATGTATACAAAGCGGCGCAGTCGTTTCAAGATATCTGGGGCAATCCAGTCGCTCAAACCGCACTGAAAGACATTCAAGCGATCGCCCATGATGCGAATACCGAGTTACAGTCTTTCACCGACAACTTAGCGGCGTTGGGCGGCGCAGCTCAACCTGCGTTTGCTGGATTTTTTGACCAGCAATCTCTTTTAGAGATCAGGTCCACCAAATTTACCCGGTCTATAACCCGCAATTTGGCTGGGGCGCTGAATAAGTTCGACGAGTTTTCTCGGAAAACAGTCGACCAGTTCCAAAAAATACCTCAGCAGTTTAGCAGCATCTTTGGCAACATCAGTAATGTTGTGGCTCAGGGTTCAGGATTAAATGAACCCCTAAAAACGTTTCAAGTTCTTAAGGAGCAGGTTGGCGGCGTCACATCAGGCTTATTTCGGGTGACCCAAGAGATTGGGTTTTTCAATAGCGGCCTGCAAGCGCTTCAGCAATTTGTGGTGGGCGGTCCTTTCAAAATACTGATCGGCCAAAACGTTGAGTTAAGAGAACAGTTACTTGCCACGCAATCTAGCTTGGTCGCCACTCAGGATGTGTTTCAGGGAGGGGGGCAAATCCTTGACCCCACCCGCGCTATCCAGGCCTTGAACATCCCCATCTCCAACGCCATCAATCAGATGCGCCAGGAGAGCCTTGACCTGGTAGGGGTGACGTCGAAGGAGCTGGTCCCCATCTATCAACTGATTGCAGGGCTGAGCAGTCAGATTGGCGCAAACCTGGGAGACGCCAAAGATCTCACTTTGGATTTTGCGGCCAGCCTGGGGACACTTGGGATTCCGCTGCACCAGGCGAGAGAGGAGGTTTCCAGCCTGTTGCAAGGCACGATCACGGTTGACAGCGTTCTGGCCAAATCGCTGGGCATCACCAATGAGATGGTGCGCAACTGGCAAAGCCAGGGCAAGCTGATCGATAAGGTGCGAGAACGTCTGGAAGCTTTCCGAGCCGGGAATGCGTTGGCGGCCCAAACAATCAACGGGATAACGTCGAATATCCAGGAGATTTTTGACGAGATTGCCCGTCGCGCCGGAGAGCCTCTTGTAGAGCCCATTGTGGAGCGCCTGAGCGCTTTCTATGAATTCCTTAGCCAAGGTCAGGAGCGTTTATCCGGTGCTTTTTCAGAAAAGATTCTTCAGATCTTCACGGCGGTAGAAGAGTTTATTGACGCCGTGATTGTGGCGGGTAAGGCGTTAGCGCCTCTCGGTCAACAGTTGGGGCGCATTTTTTCCAATACGATTGCAGGGACTATTAGCGCGATCGCTAACGGCATTCAAAAAACCGCTCAGGTTTTAGAGCCTTTCATCGCCCTTTTTACAGAATTTCTCAAGCTAGCACGGGGATTTTTTCGGCCCTTCCTTCGCCTGTTTATTTTGCTCAAGACGCTTCAAGTGGGGATTGACCAAACCCGTAAAGTTTTTTCATCGTTGATTAGCGCGATCCCCTTTGCAGGGGAATTAATGCTAGCTCTAAATATCCGTAATTTGGGCTTAATCAACAGCTTTACTTCGTTGCGCAAGCAAGTTGGGTTAGGATCCGCTGCTTTTCTGACGTTAGGTCAAAACCTCAACCGGATTCCCCCATTGGCGGCGTTGGTGCGGGGAGAGCTATCTAAGAAAATCCCTATTTTTGGCGGAGCGATCGCCCAGTTTATCCCCCAGGCGTCTGGGTTTGCCGTAACAATTTTAGGTTTAGCTAAATCCTCTAAGCAATTTCGCACGGCTTTGGCGTCTTTAGCACAGCAAGCCCCTCGTCTGATTCAACCGCTTGCTCAGCTGACTGATAAATATATTCCAGGGCTGGGGGGACAGATTAACCAAGCGGCTACGTCCCTGGTGAAATACGCCGATGTGACAAAAATTGCCGATTTAGCCAATCAGCAATTCGCCACAGGTATGCAGCTGGTGGGGCAGATAGCGCGAACCCAGCTGGTGCATTTCACCCTACTGGGGGCAGGCTTGCTGATTGGCGCCAAGGCGATTGAAAAGTTTGTCCTCAAAAACCAGACTCTGAAAGACGCCCTGGCGGGGATAAACGAGGCGCTTGACAACTTCTTGACCGCAGTTGGCGAAGTCCTTGGCAGGGCGCTTAAGCTGCTGAACAACCCAATCGTTCAAGCTATTCTAGCGATCGCAGCATTAGGCGCAGCGATTAAACTGCAGCTGATTCCCCAGTTGATTCAGGCTGGAAAGCTGCTGGTTGGCCAGATTGTGAAAGGCTTTATTGGACTGGGCCGATACGCCTTTGAAGCCACTCAAGAAATCCGCAATCTGAGTAGTATCATCAGATCCTTTGCCCTAACCAGCTTGAGGGGCGTATTTAGCTCAATTGGCCGGGGGATTAAGGCATTAATCTTGCAGTTCCGAGCGATGCAAGCGACTGTCTTGAAAACGGCAGGCAGCTTGAAAATCATTGGCGTGGTCGGGGCGAAATCTTTGGGGCTAGCCGCCTTCGCTAAACTGAAATCGCTCCTAGCCAGCTTGCCCGCCCTGGCGCTTGCGGCGGCCAAAGGATTTCTAGCCCTCGCTGCTACGCTAGGCCCCATGCTATTGCTGGTGGCCGCCACCACTGCATTAATGGAAGCGATCGCCTCTCATCGCCGCATCAACGCCTCGACCCGCGCATTCAAAGAGTTTCTGACAGAGGCGGAGAAAGCAAATATCAAGGTTCTGCAGGCCCAAGCCGCCAACAATAAAGAGATTGAAACAGACATTGACTTGAGAGAGCAGCGGCTTGAACAAATCCGACGTGAGCAGGGCTTTTTTACCCGATGGTTGGAAAGGCGGCGCGTTCAATTTGGCCTGTTAACGGAAGCTGAGAGGCAGGCTAATAAAGAGTATGAGAATTATTTAGCATTAACCAGTCAAAACCTAGATAAACAACAGGAATATCGAGAATTAATTGATAGGATTCGTGAAGGCTATGAGTTAAGCGATGAGGAGCTGGAAGCCTATAACGAAGAAATTGATGTCTATATCCAGCAGTTAGAAAATACAGCGGTTGCTTCAGAGGAAGAGGCGCAGGCGATCGCAAATCAGATTGAGAAGTTCAAGGAGCTGAAGGAGGCGATTAGCGAAGTCACTCTGGCGATGCGGGAAATGCCGCGGCTGGGTACGCCGTTTGAGCAGCTGGAAGCACAGACCCGAAACGCCCGCCTGGAAATCGCGAAGATGCTGGCCGACTTAGAAACCCTGCGGGAATTGGGGGTGAGCGAGGAGGAGATCGCTCGGATTGAGGAGCTGGGACCAGGGCGCGGCGATGTGCAGAAGCTGGAGCAGCAAGCGGAGTTGGTAATCAAGAACACACAGCGGCAGCTGGAGCTGAACCAGATCTCTGCGGAGCAGGCGCGCCGGAATGTCGAAAACCTAATTGATTCGGCGTTTATCAAGCAGGAGCTGGCGGTTCAGGCCGAGCAGCTCTTGACAAAAACGTTTGAAACAGAGGCGGAGCGCCGCGTTAAATTAGCCCAGGCTGAGCAGCAACGGATCCAAGCGTTGGTTGAAGCGGGGCGCTTGGGGCAAGCGGAAGGGGAGCGGGAGCTAACCCGGCTGAAGGCGGAAGAACTGGATGCTCGATTGAAGGCGATTGAGGAAGCCGCCCGCGAAGAAGCTGAAATTCGTCAGGCCCAGTTGCAGGTGGAGCTGGATGACATTGATAAACAGATAGCCGAGACGGTGGAAAGGCGAAAGGCCGCCTCAGGCGATCAGGCTGCCGCGCAGCAAGTGGCTCAGCAAGAATTAAACCAGCTGATCGCTCAACAGCATGAAGCGGCTAAAGCGCTGGAGGAGAATGCGCGGAAACGGGAAGAGGTCAACCGCAGGGGACGGCGTCCAGGTCGGGGATTGACAGCTTCGGCGCTAGAGGAATTGAACACCCTTCAGGACGAGGCGAAGGCGCTAGAGAAGAGAAAGCAGGATCTGGCTCTGCAGATTAACCAGAAAGAGGCGATCGCCGAACAGCCCGCTCAGCGAGATGAGACGGCGATCGCTGACGCCAATCAGGAAATTGAGGAGCTTTACAGAGAGAGGCGAGATAGACTCAACGCCAACCTCCTGGAAGAAGAACGGGAGGTGGAGGCCAGCAATCTGCGGCGGCTGGAAGTAGAAACCCAGCAGATTCAAAACTCAGCTAAGGGCCGTGAGCAGGGCTACCAGGAGGAGCTGAAGAGTTTTGATGAGCAGCAGGCGATTTTGGCGGGTAAGCGGGCTGAGGGGCTGGTTTCTCAGAAGGAATACACCGATCAGTCATTTGAAATTACGATGGACCGGCTAGATCGGGAGTTGGCGCTGATTGCAGAGGCACGATCGCGGCTCACCAGTGAAGATACAGATGCGCTGGAGGCGTTGGCGGCGCAGGAAGCGGAGATTTACCAGAAGCGCCAGAAGGCGACTCAGGACTTCTATGAGCAGCAAATTAAGCTGGTTGAGCAGGCCCAGAAGAAGCTGTTGGATCAGACTAAGCTGGCGGAAACCGAGCGGCTGATTGAAATTCAGAAGCTGGTCAATGCAGGCGTCCTGCTGCAGGAAGAGGCGGAGCTGGAGAAACTGGCCGCCACTGATGAGCGGATTAAACAGGAGCTGCAGCTAGAGCAAGAACGCCTTGCTGAGCTGGAGAAGATTCCCCAGTATAGCGATCCGGAACTGGAGGCAGAACGACAGCAGGAGATTAGGGACGCAAGACAGCGGACTACCGATCTGACCCTGCAATTAGCAGAGAGCGAATTCCGTAAGCAAGAGCTGATTCGCGCCCAGTTGAAGGCCCAGATAGAGGAACAGGTGCGCCTGGTGGAGAACCAGGCGATGGCTCAAGCGCTAAGCCTGAAGCAGCAGGATCTAGCGGTGCAGGCCCTCACCGCCGCTTTTGACCGGCAAGTGAAGATTCTGGAGCTGCGGAATCAGCTGCTGGACGCTAGTCAGGGAATGCTGAACGCTCAGCTTAAAGTGCTGAACGAAACCACCCGCAATCGTCGGGAGCAGCGGGATATCGCCCAACTCACCGCCATTATTCAACTGCGCACCCTGGAGCAGCGGTTAGCCCGGGAGTTGGACATCAAGAAAATTCAGCAGGAGCAGGCCCGCATTGCCCTGGAGCGGGAGCAGGCGGAAAATCGAATCGCCCAAATTCGCAACCAGGCCCAGGTATTGCAGCGGGCTGGCGAGGTGCGGCAGCTGCAGGAAGATCCGCAGGCTACAGAAGGGCAAATTCAAGCAGCCCAATTGATGTTGCAAGCGGCCTTGCAGGAGGGGCAAGCCCTGCAGCAACAAGCGGCGCAGCTGCAGCGACAGTCGAGGGACCAGGCGCGGTTTAACGCTCTGGAGCTGGAGCGCTTGCAGACCGAACAGGCGGCGCAGCTGCTAAATGCCGAACTGGAGTTTACGCAGACCTTGCGCGGGCGGGAGAAACGGGAGGCGCAGGAGGCGTTGCGCGATCGCGTCCACTCAGATCTGGGGGTGCGCCGTCGCACCCGAGGGGGCAGCCGCCGAGAATTTGGAGAACAGGTAGAACGGCAGCGGGAGCGCACCGTTAACGAGCTGGTGCGGGGCGGGTTTGAACGGCAGGCTCCGGTTGCCAGCACCCGAGGGCTATTGCCCCAGACTCCAGACATACCTCTCCCCCCCCTCCCCAACCTGACTGGAGCGAGTACTGGACAGCCGTTGGCGATCGCAGGGCTCACTCCCAATTTTGACCAGCAAATTATGGGTCAACTGGGGGAGATTGTGAAGAACCTGCAGTCGTTTAACGGGATTCAGCTGCAGCAGGAGAACCAGATTATCAACCAGTTCAGCCCGTCAGATGTGGAGAATGGAAATTTTCGCCAAAGGGTGGAGCAAGCGGTGTTGAGTGTGAACTACGACGTGATGCGGAATTTGCAGCAGCGGAGCAGGAAGTAATGCGTCACCTTCTGGTGTGCAGCAGAATAGGGGGGTGTGAATCTAGCTGTAGAAGGACAACCCTAGTAACACCCCAATGACTAGCCCTGCTGTGGCTGGACCCCATAGGATCCAAAACACATAGATAGGGCGAAAGTGTTTTTTTAGTTCTCTTCCAGCCCAAATCAAAGCCACAGCCCCAGCCACAGCCCCAGCCACAGCCACAGCCCCAGCCCAACCCCCAGCCCAGGCCCTAGCCCCAGCCACAGCCACAGCCACAGCCCCAGCCACAGCCCCAGCCCCAGCCACAGCCCAAGCCACAGCCACAGCCCAAGCCACAGCCACAGCCCCAGCCACAGCCACAGCCCAAAACCAAGGCCAAAACCAAGCCACAGCCCCAGCCCAAGCCCAAAACCACCCCTGAACTCCATAGAGGCTCAAGACGATTGCTAACCGGAGCCAGGGAATTGCACGAGTTTTTGCCCCATTGAATTGAGAAGATCCTGAAGATCGATGAGGGGATTCAGGACGGACTGGTTTCGCTTGTGGGCTCTGAGTCGGCCCCATGAGCGACTCAATCCCCTGGACTAACTTGTTCACATCTCGACGAAAATCCGGGTCATGTCGGATAACCATACATTGCCAATCAGCGATGGCTTTTAATTCCCTTGGAAGCTCAGCCGCCTTCGGCATCATGGCTCCGTTAATTAACAATGGGATAACTGGAATCTTACGCCTCAATGCAGATTCAATCTCTATGCGCACAAAATCGCTTGGATTGTCGAGCCTCCGCCCTCCATCCTCGCCAGTTACCGTCAACCAGGTAGGGCCAATAACCGCAACCAGCACTTGACAGCGACCGACCTCCTGATCCAGGTACTCGCGGAAGTTTACCCCTAAGGGAATTGAATCTACGTCCTTAAATACATGCTCTCTGCCAAAGCGCCCCTCAAGGTAATCGTAAATGCGTCCAGTTTCGGCAATGCTGTCGCTTCGACGATAGGAGATAAAGATCGATCCTGGGTTCGACATAGATTAATATTGGGCTAATGCGGTATAGAACAGAAAGCGGTTGCAAGCTTGGCGGTTGGCAACCGTTTTCTATGTCTTTACCTATTAAACCTCTTGGATCGAGGGTAGCCAATACCTCCCGCTATAAAATCGCCTCAGGTTCCCACCGCTTACTATCTCGCTTCGGCGCAGGCAGCTGGCGTCCTTTCCTGATATCAGGATGCACGTGCTTTTCACTTGCTGGGCAATCTAAGTTTCGTCATAGTGCATAGTCAGATTATGGAACGTTGGATTGGAAGGCAATTCTTGAGATTGGCTATTTTTGCGGTTGATAGTCTCTACCGCTATCGCGATATTTCTGACAGCCAAAGCATCATGCGTTTATCTAGCTGAACGTTATCCCTATGCTCACCTGTCGCTTTGAACCATGCAACACCATCAAGCGCCTACTGTTTGAGTGCCCAGCTTCCTTGAGCGCTCCTTACAGCCCGCCTGAGGACTGGTTTGCGACGGTGGGTAACAAGCGTTTTCTAGTCCTATGGGTGGACCGGGAAAAGTACACCCCGATTCGGGACCAAGGGGAGTTGCAGTATCGGGATACGCTGAGCGGCCCCTTTGCGCCTATCCGCACTGCCCGAGTCGGCTTTGAAGCTGTCATCGATGACCATTGTGCTGACAAGCTGTACCTGGTGGAGGAAATCGCTTACGGCAGCGCCAGCGCAGACCTGCGGAAGCATACCCCGATCAAGGTGCTGGATTATGTGCGGCCTGAGAGGAGCGATCGCATCGCCGCCCCAGTCAATGGCGAACCTGTCACCGTCCGCTTGGGCCGCATCCTTTCAATTCAGGAAGGGGGCGGAATGGTAAGCCGCAAGTGCAAGCTTTATGGGCTGGGATTCACGATTCGCTTTCAGGAGGAATGCAAACGCCGAATTCTTGGGTAGACTAACCTAATGGTGCGTTCCAATCTGGCAAGATTGGAGCTTTCTTTAGAAAATCCTAGTCAACAGGCGACTAGGATTTTGAGTTGTTGATCGGCTTCATTCTCTGCGCGATTGCCCCTTCCTTTAGACCCGCTCTAGGCGCGGCGTTGCATAATGCTTGAATTCTTCCCAGTTTTGCACATGACTTTTTCCTGAAGTTGGCGGGTTTTGAACGCTGAGGGCGATGCGCCTTTGGAAGTATTGATTTAGGTTTGGATTTTCGTAAGCCGGATTACAAAGGTCCTCGTAGGTTAACTTAATGGCTCCAGGAATTTGATTGAGGCGTTTGATGTTGTCCTGTACAGCTGTTAAGCAAGCGTCGACTTGCGATTTATTGCACTCTTGAAAAATCCAGGTCCGGCTAGGGGGTCCCCCTGTTCTTCGCCAGTTGCCTGTTTTTGTCGCGAGGATGAAGCTGGCGACCGTAGACAGGACATCTTTGCGGATGAGCACGATAAATTGAATATTGGGCTGAGCAATAAACTGCTCAAACGGTTCATGGCGGCGGGGCATGGATTTAAAGCCTGCGTAGGGATAGCCCTGGCTGTGCGCGTAAAACGCATCGACCAGCTGTTGGTTGGTCTTTATCGGGCGATCGCGCAACCTTGAGTATTCAGACATATAAACTGTGATTCGATTGGGATGGAGCAGTTCGTTGTCTTCACAGTCCACGGTTTTGTTGGGAACTGCAATATCGGAATATTGCTCCAGCTCTTTCATTAAGGAGGTTGAGCCGGTGCGGCCTGTGGTGAGAACGCAGAATTTTTTCATGGCGGGGTAGCTGAAAATCGCGTCTAGAATTCCCGGAACTGGGTTTCTAGAATTCCCGGAACTGGGTTTTTTCATGCAGAAAAAAGAACAGTAACGCCAAGGCCCTTGAGATGTCAGGATTTCCCAGCCCAGCCGAAGATTATTTGGCAAATCCACTTGATCTAAATCACCACATTATCAAGCATCCAGCCGCCACCTTTGTGATGCGGGCGAGGGGGGATCTGCTGATGGACAGCGGAATTTACGACGGGGATATCTTGGTTGTTGATCGCAGTTTAACGCCGACCAATGGGCGGATTGTGATCGCCGCAATGGAGGGGCAATTGACGGCAAAGCGGTTGCTGATTGATCGGAGCGGACGGCAACGGCTAGAAAATCCGCCTAATCCTTCTATCTTAGTCAATGAAGATGTGGAGGTTTGGGGAGTGGTGACCCATGTCATTCATCACGTGTGAAAGACGGCAGCTGCGACAGTGAGCGAAAGGGAAAATCCTAGTCTTATGGCGACTAGGATTTTCATGATTAATTGTTCTGCGGTACTGTCAACATCCGTTCCTCAATCCCTTCCCAGACCTGACGGGAAACCAGCACTGCTGCTGTCTTGCATTGGATGATTAGACGGTTGGCTTCAAGGTATCGCTGTAGAGCATTCGCTTCTTTCTGGGATAACTTTGCCAGGTCTGGATTGATCCGCAAAGCGTCGGACCAGATATTGTCCAAACGATCAACAAAAGCATGATGAACTTCTTTAGATTCATTTTGGTCTGGGATTTGTGTTTTCAACGCCTCTAATCGGCCAATTAATGCGTTAAAGTTGACGGTCTTGAAAATGTTTACCTGATTAAATTGGTGGGCGAGGTCGAGGTCGAGGTCGCGGGCGTGGACGAGGGCGAGGGCGAAGGCGCGGTCGCGGTCGATGTAGAGGGCGAGGTCGCGGGCGAGGGCGAGATCGAGAGCGCGGGCGAGGTCGCTGGCGATGTTGAGGGCAATGTCGCTGACGCGGGCGCTGCCGAGGGCGAGGTCGCGGAAGAGGGCGAGGTCGCGAGCGCGGGCGAGGTATACGGCAGCGGCCCGTTTAGCAGCAGGCTTATACGCGCCCTTAGACTCAGCTGTGGCGTTATCCGCCCACTGGATTAAGCGCCACAGTTTCGGTGTGTTGAGATAGGATTGCGCTTGTTTCTCCATTTGAAGTAACAGTCTATCGGCGGAGCGTTTCAAGCCCGCCACCAGTAAGAACACCTCTCGCCAGTGGGTATCGGTTAAGTGATTAAAAACCAATTTTTCTATCTCATCTGGATCATCAGCAATGTACTGGGCCGTGAGAAATTCTTGTAGAGTTAGGTGGGAAAAGGAGTAAATATCCTCCGCTCGTTCGACCAGAATGCCTTGCTGGACTTCAATCGCATTGAGCACTGCCTTGCTATTCAGGTGAGGAGGCGCTTCCAAAATCTTTTCTAGGAAGGTGGTGATTTGCTGGGTGATTTTCTCTCTCTTAAAAAACAGCCGATCCGCCTCAAATTCTTTATAGGCAATTTCCGCCAGGAGAGCTTTTTCTAAGTCGGTGTGGAGTCCCTGATAAATGTCATCTCGCTGTATTCGCTTCTCCGCCGCCCATTTTTCTAACAGGATGTCTAACGCCTTGCTGTAAAGCGTGCTACGGTTGTTAGGAAAGTTTTGAGAGCTGTCATAGACCAAGCAGAGGAAGGTTAGTGTTTGCGCAAAATCAATTACACAGTCAACACTCAGTAGAACGAGGGTGTCATGTCGAGTGGAGCATAGCGGAATCGAGACATCTCAGACTTTAGCTGAGACTGAGATTCCCCCCATTTGAGGTGATACTCAGGTAAACCCCCAGCGAGAGCAACTTGGGAGAACAACGGATACTTCACCTTCATACTGTATCAACAGTTCGCTCTATATCTAGCTGATTCTGGACCGATATACTGCAAATGTAGATCTAATAAGAATCGGGGTGGAAGGCTATTTCTATGACTCCTGAGCAGTATCTTTGGGAAATGGCTTTACAGAATTTTGAACACTGCCGTCATCATGAAAATCAACGACAAGCAGTGACCAATTTTACGATTGCAATAGCTGGCGCATTATTAACGGTTATCGGTATTGATCAGACCATCTCTCGCCTTGACTTATTGCCAGCTCTATTGGTTGTCCTCGTTGGTTTTCATGGCATGGTTACAGCTTGGAAACATGAGGAGCGTTTTCACTTCTATTACTCTCGCTTCCGAGTACTTCGAGACAAACTTGACGACAAAATCGGCATATCAGTTGCGTCTCTGAATAAAATTGCAGATGCAGCCCATCGATCTCGGTTTCCGCGTTTCAATAAAATAGGACCCCATCGGCTTTGGTTCTTACTGCACGTATTGATTACACTCACTGGATTATGCCTATTTATTGTTGTTTTAATAATAGGTAAATAATCTATCCCAATAGTCTTCTCTAGAGCAGAATAGCGGCCCAACTAACGCTTAAATTGGGTTTCCAACCATTCTTTATCTTTTGCAGAGAAAACAGGTGGAGGTGGAGGCGCAGTATAGTCCAGCGACAGATCATAAGCCGCTTCGTCATAAACCTCCTGCAAAACCGCAGACAGATCTAAGGGGACATCTGGGTCCGGCGATTGGAGGGGAATGGGAATCGTCGGCAGTGCGTCTTGTAGCGTCAGCGGCCAAACACCCATTACTTTGTCATGACTCCGGGTGAGCGCGATCGCATACGGAACCTCCGGCAACTGCGGATGCGCAAACGGCCTCACCCCTCGCCGCAACAAATCCAACTCAACCAGATGAACTCCGGCTCGATAGAGCCCCTGGCGCTTCTGCCGATAGGCCGTCAAGCCTGGCTCCCGCTTATTGACAGGTGAGAGGATTGCAATACAAGTCACCAAGACATTCTGCGCGGTGTCTCGAATTTCAACATTAGCCAACCGCACCGGAACGGGTTGAGGAATGGGGATTGTCAATGGAGCCGGGGGAGCCTTCACCGCTCCAGACTGCTCCTCTGCGGCAGTAGAGGGGACGGATCGACTCAGCTGAAGCTGCATCACTTCCACATCAGGATACAGAATGCCAATATCACTCTCTGGAAAACTATCTTCCACCACATAAACCTCCAGCCGAGCCGCATATCGAGGACGCAACTTGGGAGTCAACTGTCGCCGAATCTGAGTAGCCAAGGCATGGTGAACATCCGGCCAGAGATATCCTTCTAAATAAGGATCCATACCTGGAAAAGGAGACGGCATCTTTATAGAACTCGCACTTGCATGGAGGAGATCTCAGAGAGAAGAGGAATTAGGAATTAGGAATTAAGAGATGGAAAACGTAGAAACAATTGGAGAATGCACTTGCACTATCCCATCAGCTTAATACTTTGATTCCTCTATGTTAGAAAACCACACCCCAAACATTACATTTACGGTTCCCTTCAACAGTCCGGTCGATGATGGATATGGGCTATGCATTTGGAGCGAAATCATCGCAAACGCTTGAAGACGTACAGCCAAATGCATAGCCCCTACATCGGGCCATAAATTGTCCGCAAATTCGAATATCTCTAAGATTCTTCTTCTGTCAGAAAATCAACCTTCTTCTTCCCCCATCTCCCCACTCCTCCCTTACCTCAAATAAGCGATGGGCAATGCTCACCCTACGGCTCCCCCTGCCTCTCCTTGCTCCCTCATCTCCGCCAAACGCAATAAATTGCGTTACTACACACATTCCTCCCTATCTTCCTTCTGCCCTCACTCATCCCATCCCCCATTCCCAAGACGTAACATGTTACGTCTCTACACCTTCTTTCCCCCCTGCTCCCATCTCCCCCATCTTCCCTATCTCCCCCATCTCCCTATCTCCCCCATCTTCCCCCTCTCCCCCTGCCTCCCCTGCCTCCCCATCTCCCTCATCTCCCCCTACCCCACCCATTTCCATCCCCCCATCCTGGGGTTAGGATAAACAAGTAGAAGCCATTGGAACTCAGGAGCGGCGCCATGACGCGGATTGCGGTCATAGACTATGACATGGGTAACCTACACTCCGCCTGCAAAGGGCTCGAAAATGCAGGCGCGACGACTCACGTAACCGATGTCGCAGCCGATTTAGAAAAGGCGGACGCCGTGGTATTGCCGGGGGTAGGCGCCTTTGACCCCGCCATGCAGCATTTGCGATCGCGCGACCTGATCGACCCCATCAAGCACATCATCACCAGCGGCAAACCCTTCCTGGGCATCTGCTTAGGCTTACAAGTATTATTTGACGCCAGCGAAGAAGGCAAGGAGCCGGGACTAGGCGTTGTGTCCGGAACCATCAAACACTTCCGCCACGAACCAGGCATCACCATCCCCCACATGGGCTGGAACCAACTAGAACTGACTCAACCTGACGCCGACCTGTGGCAGGGAATTAACTCCGGTGATTGGGTCTACTTCGTCCACTCCTACTACGCCGCCCCCACCGATCCTTCGGTGACCGCCGCCGCCATCACCCACGGCAGCCAAACCGTCACCGCCGCGATCGCCCGCGATAACCTGATGGCCGTCCAATTCCACCCCGAAAAATCCTCCACCGTAGGACTAAAGATCCTGGCCAACTTCGTCCAACTCGTCAAAAATAGACAACTCGCCGTCAGTCTTTAAAGGACCTGCAGTTAAATCTCATCACAACCCATCCACCCATCCACCCATCCACCCATCCACTCCCCCCCAATGGGATTCTATCCGTGCGCCAACTCCCACCCCGATGTCCCTCCGCATCTACGGCAATCGCTTACTCAAAACCCTCCCTGGCCAAGCCACCCGGCCCACATCGGCGCGAGTGAGGGAGGCGCTATTCAATATTTGGCGAGTCCAGATTACCGATTGCCGTTGGTTAGACTTATGCGCGGGCAGCGGGGCGATGGGCGCGGAGGCGCTGTGTCGAGGCGCCGCTGCAGTCGTGGGCATGGAACAGTCGGGCCGAGCCTGTGGGGTCATCCGGCAGAATTGGGGACGGGTGGCAAAATCTGAACAATCATTTCAGGTGATTCGGGGAGATGTGACGCAGCAGTTGAAGCGATTAGCCGGTCAGCAATTTGACTGCGTGTATTTCGACCCGCCCTACGCCAGCGACTTATATCAGCCTGTGTTGAGCGCGATCGCCCAGCATTCCCTCCTTGCCCCGACTGGGGAAATCGCCGTAGAACACAATCCTGGCGCCTGGGCAGCACAGCCAATTCAAGGATTAGAAATCATTCGCCAGAAACGCTATGGGAATACCAGCCTGACATTCTATGCTTTAACAAGGGATAAGTCTTCGCCATAAAATGCTGATGATGAGCACAAAATTTGGAGCGGATGTGCTTCGTAGGAAATTTTCCTGCAGTCAGCGGTAAATTCTAGCCGTCAGAAAGGGCATTGCTTTCACCCTAAAGGGGTAATCCAAATTTCAGGGTTCTTAGAGAACCCTGAGATCTCAAATCAGTTGATTTCAGGCCTATTTAATCTGAACGACTGACACTTCTTTATCCTGTAGAGCTTTGCCCTTCTTGAAGAGTATTCATACCTAGCTAACCCCTTCCCCAATCAATCGATACGCTGCGTTTATAGCCTGTTTATATTAGTTTTCCTAATCAATAGATAAGGAATTGTTACATCCGCCTTATTGCACCTGGGCTATCATTAAGAAATATAAAGGTTTCTGACGTATTAGTAGCTTCTCACTGCCCCACCCTTTTTAAAGAGGAGGTTCTCAATGGTTGCGATTGCTGACAAGACAACGAATCGGTTGACGGTGCAGGTGGCCAACATTGCCGAAGATACGACCACAATTCGCTCCCTCGACTGGGACCGCGATCGCTTCGACATTGAGTTTGGCCTCCAGAATGGCACCACGTACAACTCCTATATCATTCGGGGTGAAAAAACCGCCCTGGTGGATACGTCCCACGAAAAGTTTCGCCAGCTTTACCTGGACACGCTTAAACAGGAAATAGACCCGGCTGAAATTGACTATGTGGTTATCAGCCATACCGAGCCCGACCACAGCGGCCTGGTGAAGGATGTGTTAGAGCTGGCGCCAAATGCGGTGGTGGTAGGCGCAAAAGTCGCCATTACCTTCTTAGAAGATCTGGTTCACCGTCCTTTTGAGCGGCAATTGGTAAAAAATGGCGACAAACTTGACTTAGGCAACGGCCATGTCTTGGAATTTGTTAGTGCGCCTAATCTCCACTGGCCCGACACCATCTTCTCCTATGACGCCAAAACCCAGGTTCTGTTCACCTGTGACGCCTTTGGCCTGCACTACTGCACTGACGACACCTACGACGAAGATCTAGAAGCGCTTTCCCCAGACTTCCGGTTCTACTACGACTGTCTGATGGGTCCCAACGCGCGGTCAGTGCTGTCAGCGATGAAGCGGATGGACGCCCTCGACGCCATTCAAACTATCGCCACTGGCCACGGCCCCCTGCTACGCCATAACGTGGCTGAATTGACGGGGCGCTATCGTCGCTGGAGCCAAGCTAAGGCTAAAGCCGAGACCTTAGTCTCTGTCTTTTATGTGTCGGATTATGGATATAGCGATCGCCTTTCCCAAGCGTTAGCCCGAGGCGTCACCAAGACTGGCGTCGCAGTGGAAATGATGGATATGCGCTCCGCTGACCCCCACGAGGTGAATGAGTTAGTCAGTCGGTCCACAGCCCTACTGATTGGGGCGCCGCCTTCCTCAGGTCCTGGCTCTAAAATCCCCCAAGCCACCCTGGGGACAATTCTGGCCGCCGTCAAAGACAAGCAGACTGTCGGACTATTTGAGTCCTATGGCGGCGATGACGAACCGCTGGACCCGCTCCTGACAAAATTCCGCTCCTTGGATCTGAAGATCTCCTTCGACGCCATTCGCATCAAGAATACCCCCACTGAAGCTACCTACCAGCTCTGCGACGAAACGGGGACGGACTTAGGCCAGGAGCTTAGCAAAGCAGGCAAGATTAAGAAAATCAAAGCCATTAACGCCGATTTGGAGAAAGCGCTGGGGCGCATTAGCAGCGGGCTTTACATCATTACCGCTCGGAAAAGCGAAGTCACCGGGGCCATGCTCGCCTCGTGGATTTCCCAAGCCAGCTTTAAGCCCCTGGGCTTTACCGTCGCCGTCGCAAAAGATCGAGCGATCGAATCCTTAATGCAAATTGGCGATCGCTTCGTCTTGAACATCTTGGAGGAAGGCAATCATCTCGACTTGATGAAACACTTCCTCAAGCGCTTTCCACCTGGGGCTGATCGCTTCGCTGGCATCCGCACCCGACCCGCCCAAAATGACTCCCCCATCTTGGCGGACGCCCTCGCTTATCTGGAATGCCAAGTCGCCAGCCGGATGGAACTCAGCGACCACTGGTTAGTCTACTGCACCGTCGAAGACGGTAAAGTCTCTAATCCCGAGTCTCTGACCGCGGTTCATCATCGGAAAATTGGCAACTATTACTAAGCCACTGTCATTAGTCATTGGTCATTTGTTTTTAGTCATTGGTCATTGGTCATTGGTCATTCGTTAAATACGAATACCAAGTGACCAGTCACAAGTGACCAATGACCAATGACCCACCCCCTTAAACATCCGTGGGCCCCGCCCCCAGTTCATCCATTAGTAGAGTGCAAATCATGGAAAACTCCAAGCCTCGTGATGTTCAAATTCATCCAATCGCCGCCAATACGGCGACGCTGCGATCGCGTAGCTGGAATCGCTTGCGATTTGAAATTGAGTATGCGCTGGAGCGTGGGACCACGGCCAATTCATTCATTATCAAAGCCGATAAAACCGCTTTGATCGATCCGCCGGGGGCATCGTTCACGGAGATTTATTTGGCGGCGCTCAAACAATTGACCGAAGAGGCCGAAAAAGCGAAATCCACTCAAACCTTCCCGATGTGGAGCAAAATGTGGGCGCAGTTGAGGTGGGTGACTCAGCAGCATATTGACTTAGGGGGCCTGGGATTTGATTTGCAGAAAATCGATTATGTCGTATTGGGGCACGTCAACCCTAATCGGGTCGAAACCTTAAAGGCCCTCCTGGAAATTACCCCTAACCTCACCTTCATCTGTTCCAACACGGGAGCGCTGGTGCTGCGGGAGGCGCTGCCCGATCATGACTTACAGATTAAAGTCATTCGCAGCGCTGGGACTGAAACTCTGGACCTGGGACAAGGACACGAACTTCGGTTTATTCCCGCCCCAACGCCGCGCTGGCCCGCTGGAATGATCACCTATGACCCCAAGACTCAAATTCTATTCACCGACAAGTTCTATGGGGCCCATGTCTGCGGCGAGTCTGTTTTTGATGAAGAGTGGGGGCCGCTCCAGGAAGACCGCCGCTATTACTTTGACTGCCTGATGGCCCCCCATGTCCGTAAGGTGGAGGCCATTCTGGATAAGCTTGAACCGCTAAACGCCGCACTCTATGCGCCGGATCACGGACCACTGGTGCGCTATGGACTCACCGAACTGACCCATGCGTATCGTCAGTGGAGTCAGCAGCAAAAGGCGCAAGAACTGAAAGTATCATTAATTTACGCCTCAGCCTATGGGAATACCGCCACCTTGGCCCAAGCGATCGCCCGAGGCATTACTAAAGCCGGGGTATCGGTGGAATCGCTGAATGCGGAAGCGGCCGACCCTGACGAAATCAAGGCGTCCGTTGAGAAGAGCGCCGGATTTATTATCGGCTCCCCCACCTTAGGCGGCCATGCCCCCACTCAAATTCAAACCGCCCTGGGTACGGTGCTTTCCACCGCTACCACCTCTAAACTGGCAGGGGTCTTCGGCTCCTATGGCTGGAGCGGTGAAGCTATAGACCTGCTGGAGGATAAACTGCGGGATGCGGGATATAAATTTGGCTTCGATCCGATTCGGGTCAAGTTTAAACCCACTGATGTCACCCTTAAGTACTGCGAGGAGGCGGGAACCGACTTCGCCCAAGCCTTGAAGAAAGTCAAACGGGCGAAGGCGACACGCAAACCCGCCAGCGCAGTGGAGCAAGCGGTGGGCAGATTGGTGGGCTCCCTTTGCGTCTTAACGGCTCAGCAGGGCGAGGTCTCCAGCGCTATGCTGGCTTCCTGGGTGGCCCAAGCCACCTTCACCCCGCCTGGGATTACGGTGGCCATCGCAAAAGACCGCGCCGTGGAGTCCCTGATGTACCCAGACAACTCGTTTGTGTTGAATATCCTGGCGGAAGATGCTTATTTAGGGCCGATGAAGCATTTCCTCAAACCCTTTGGGCCCGGAGAAGACCGCTTTGCTGGCATTGAAACAGACGAAGCAAGCAATGGCGCTCCGATTTTGAAGGATGGGCTGGCTTACCTCGAGTGTCGCGTCAAAAACCGTCTAGAAAGCGGCGATCACTGGGTCATTTACGCGGTGGTAGAGAGCGGTAATGTGCTGCGACAAGAGGTAAAAACCGCGGTGCACCATCGGAAATCAGGCTCTAACTACTAGGCGGCTCAGCCTCCTTGAGAAGAAGTATAGAGGCAGTTTCAAACCGCCGGTCCACTTTCCTTTTTGTCAACGGTGGTGCTTAGGTAGTACTAAATATGTTACCTGTAGGGATACTGGTTTTATAGCCAGGTTGTGAGAACT
>JASJDH010000081.1 GCA_030065175.1 Leptolyngbyaceae cyanobacterium MO_188.B28
TAATAAAGATACGATAGCTGATTATTCTGATGCGATCCCAATAGGTCTTCCTGTTCACAATACTCAATTTTACATTCTCAATAGTTGTCAATCACTAGCATCGGTTGGAGAAATTGGTGAGTTATACATCGGTGGCATTCAGGTTGCGCGTGGATATATTCATCGGCCAGATTTGACTGAAGAGAGGTTTCTTCACAACGAGTTGTCAACAGATTCCAAGGCTGGCAAATTATATCGGACTGGCGACTTAGCTTATTGGAATGCAGATGGTACTGTTCAGTTTGCTGGCCGAGTAGATAATCAGGTAAAACTCAGAGGATTTCGGGTTGAACTTGATGAAATTAGACTGACAATTGAGACCCATAACTGGGTAAGGCATGCAGCTGTTGTCGTCAAGGAAAATCCCCGCACCACTTACCCAGATTTGATCGCATATATCGAGTTGAACCCTAGGGAAGCTGCCTTGATGGATCAAGGTAATCACGGCAGCCACCATCAGTCAAAAGAAAATAGGCTGCAAGTTAAAGCTCAATTATCAAATATTGGCTGTAGAAATACTAATAACATCAATAGCAAGAGGGTGATCGATCTTGCTGGTAAAACACCGACTGAGGAACAGCAACGGTTAGCATTTGCGCGGAAATCTTACCGGTTGTTCGAGGGGGGAGCAGTTCAAAAATCAGATATTGTACAGTTACTGAATCGAAAAGTTCCAAATTCCGCAGCCTATCCCATAACAGATCGTCGTGGACTAGATACGTTAAGTTTGACAGAATTGGGTCTGATATTGCGATATTTTGGGCAGTTTCATAGTGGCGAGCGTCTATTGCCCAAATATGGTTATGCATCGCCAGGGGCATTATACGCCACGCAGATGTACCTCGAATTAGTCAATATTGATGGTTTAAAGTCTGGCTACTATTATTACCATCCAGCCCATCACCAATTGATACTCATCAACGAATCGGATAGTACAGCAACAAGACAGATAAAAATCCACTTTATCGGCAATAAGCAAGCGATTGAACCAGTCTATAACAATAATATTCAAGAGGTCCTGGCAATTGAGACTGGCCATATGTTGGGTCTATTTGATGAAATTCTGCCCAAATTTCAGCTTAGCATCACAGATGCTAAGGACAGCCCCACTGTCAAGGACCATCTAGGAAGTCCAGAGGATGATTATTACCTGGGAACTTTTGAGCTGACGCCCTCATTAAAGCCATTGCCAACGATATCGACGGACATCGATATCTATGTGCAAAGTCATCCTGGTAAAATCGCCGATTTACCCGCTGGCCAGTATAAATATAAAGCCAGTAAAGGTGGATATTTGGAAAAAATATCCGATAATCTTGTGCAAAAACGACATGTGGTAGCCATCAATCAATTTACGTATGAACAGGCAAGTTTTGGCATTAGCATCATTACTAGAAACAACAGTAAATGGAAAAATTACATCGCCTTAGGCAGGAAATTACAACACCTGCAGATGAATGATCTAAATATTGGTTTGTTGTCTTCAGGATACAGCTCTGAGACAGGGAATGCTCTTCCTTCAGCAAAGCAACTAGACAGTATATTAAGCGCTAGTCATGAAGAATCAGGTTCTTCTTACTTCTGTCTGGGTGGGCGAGTTAGTCATGCACAGTGGATTAGTAAAGGGATGAAAGAAGATGCTATCCATATGAAAGGCCCTGCCGAGTTAATCAAAGAAGATCTGATCAATTTTTTGCCTGATTACATGACGCCTAACAAGATCGTCATTATTGATAAGTTACCCCTTACCAATAACGGCAAGCTTGATTTCAAAGCTCTGAAAGCATGGGATATCGCAAATACCGAAAGTGTTGAGCGGCTCATTATTGCACCTCGTACCGACACTGAACAGCGAATAGGCAAGATTTGGAAACAGGCAATGAAATTGGATTCCGCTTCAGTGCAGGACAATTTCTTTGAATCTGGCGGAAACTCATTGATTGCAGTGGGGATGATCAACAAGATCAACAAAGAATTTAATTCTACTTTGCCGCTACACGTTCTTTTTGAAGCCCCAACCATTGAGGAACTGGCTCGTAAGATTGATGGCAATGAAACTAAACCTTCTTCACGTCTAGTACAGTTATCTTCAGAAGGAACAAAAGATCCCATCTATTGCTGGCCTGGTTTGGGCGGCTACCCAATGAACTTAAGGTTGCTGGCGAACACAATAAATGTTGATCGCCCCTTCTATGGTGTCCAGGCGTATGGTATCAATACAGGCGAAGAGCCATTTCCCTCTACTCGTGAGATGGCGATCGCAGATATTAAGGAAATAAAACGGATTCAACTCGCTGGCCCCTACACGCTTTGGGGATACTCCTTTGGGGCGCGGGTAGCGTTTGAAGTCGCCTATCAGCTTGAACAATCTGGTGAGCATGTGGAAAATCTCTTTCTGATTGCTCCTGGCTCTCCAAAAATTCAGATTGAGAACGAGGTTGTTCACAGCGACCAGCCTGTATTCAGCAATAAAATCTACGTCGCCATCCTGTTCTCGGTTTTTGCCCACAGTATCATCAGCGCTGACCTGGAAGAATGCTTGAAAATAGCAAAGAATCGTGAGAGCTTTACATCGTTCATTTGTTCGAGATATAAAAATCTCGACCTAGATCTTGTGGAAAGAATCATTGGAATTGTACATCAGACATACGAGTCTAAATATACATTCCGTGAGCTTGCTGAGAGACAGATAAAGGCGCCCATAACTATTTTCAAGGCAAAGAGCGATGATTATTCTTTCATTGAGAGCCACAGTGGTTACTCTAAGAAAGTTCCGGCAATCGTGAATCTTGACGTTGACCACTACAGTCTGCTCAAAGACCCAGGAATCAACAAATTAGTCAAAGCGATTCACCATCAACTTGATCGTGAGATGAAGACCAAACAAAAGGATGCTCTATTCAACCTGTCAATAAATCACAAGTCTCTTAAGGAACCCACTATGCCACACGTCAATATTAAACATTTTCCCGTAGCGCTCAGCAATGAGAAAAAAGACAAGTTGGTTACTGACGTGATGAAAGCAATTCAAAATGCCTTCGAGTGTGATGAGAGTGTAATTTCGATAGCACTTGAACCCATTGAAAAAGAATTTTGGAAAGAGCAAGTCTATTTGCCGGAGATTAAAAAACGCGAAAATTTGCTATGTAAAGAACCAGGCTACAGCCTATCGACCATAGGTGACTAAACTCTCATAACGGTTCGATCCCCCCTAACCCCCCTTGAAAACGGGGGGGCAAGCTCAAAGTCCCCCTTTTTTTTCTAGCGAAGCGGCGCGTTAGCGGGTAATCCTTTTCTCAACGGAGAGAGATTTAGGGACAAGACAAAACTCCAGGCTTCAAGTTGGACGTGGGTTAGTTACCTAAATGAAAAAAGACAAATACGCTCAATCGACTTAGTAAAGCGTCTGTAGTATTTAGTGGCGCAAATTGGTATGAAAGTTACAACCACCCGATTATCCGATATTCTGTTTACAGCCTTGGCGCCAATGTCTTGGGGAACGACATATATTGTCGCGACAGAATTACTGCCGCCCAATCACCCACTTTTGGTGGCGGCTTTGAGATCTTTACCCATTGGGCTTTTGCTAACGGCATGGTTTAGAAAGCTCCCTCGGGGCGTTTGGTGGTTACGTATTTTTCTCCTGGGTGGTCTGAATATTGGACTTTTTCAAGCGTTATTATTTGTAGCGGCTTACCGTCTTCCGGGGGGGGTTGCGGCAACAGCGGGGGCTATTCAGCCATTACTCGTGGTGCTATTATCGTGGATCATTCTGAGTGAAAAGCCATCTCGATTATCTATCGCGGCTGCAATTGCGGGCTTTATCGGTGTTGGGCTCCTGGTTCTTGGGCCGGCTGCGCGGCTTGACGCCATTGGTATTGTTGCTGCGATAGCCGGGGCTGCAACAATGGGGTTAGGAACCGTGCTTGTAAAACGTTGGAAATGTCCAGTTCCCTTGTTGGTTTTTACAGCATGGCAGTTGGCGGTAGGTGGGGCTATTTTGCTGCCGGTGGCCTTAATCGTCGAAGGTCCGCTGACTTATATCTCGCCTGTCAATCTATTGGGCTTTGCTTACTTAGGATTAGTCGGCACTGGGCTTGCTTATGCACTTTGGTTTCGAGGAATTCATAAACTTAAAGCCTCAGCAGTCGCCTCTCTGATGCTTATGAGTCCTGTTGTCGCAACACTAATGGGATTTCTCTTTTTACGCCAAACCTTTACCCCACTTCAGCTGATTGGAGTCGTGACCATATTTACTAGTATCTTGGCTGGTCAACAATTCAATCTAGTCCGTAAACGGTGAATCTGTTTGCGCTGCTTCCATTTCTTCTCTATAAATCCCTAAGAAATAGGAATTC
Source organism: Leptolyngbyaceae cyanobacterium MO_188.B28 (assembly GCA_030065175.1). Classification (GTDB taxonomy): domain Bacteria; phylum Cyanobacteriota; class Cyanobacteriia; order Phormidesmidales; family Phormidesmidaceae; genus JAKSDM01. The sequence continues at coordinate 4,398 of JASJDH010000081.1, forward strand.
ATAGAGAAGAATTTCAGCATTTTGTTTTCTCTGAAAAACAGTATTAAGGGTAGTTATCAACGCTAAGTTTATAGATTTATTTAAAGCCATAAATCATAAGAAAATTGAGATAGAGAGATCGTTAAATCAGGAATCAAACATGCTCAATGCATAAGCTTATAACGTAAATCGAAGAATATTAGAAGCTTATCTATTGCTCAATCCCACATACTGAAATCCGAAGAGCCAACAATGCTGAATTTGATTCTAGATTTAATCTCATTATCATAATTTGTCTCCACTTTATTACTTTTACTTCTATATAATATTAAGTGTGATTAAAGAGATTATAAATTGTCTCAGGGATAGGATTGCTGCGCGCGAGTCCCGACTGATTAACCACAGTATTTCCGAAGTCGAAATACAACAAATCGAGTGCTCTTGTGGAGAAGATCGAATCGTTTTCCGTTAAATAAGTGCTTGTAAATCATGATGAATAACGCCTCCTCTGGAAGAACGTCTGTCTCCGGTGAATTGAAAACCTGGCACAAGGTTTCAATCGATTTCATGACGCCAAAGAACTTTAAGGAGACCGCTTCAACATTCCGAGATTATCGCCTAGACGTCACGTTCACTAACCAGTCGACAGGCCAGGTGATCACCGTTCCTGGATTCTTCGCGGCAGACGGTGACGCCGCCAATACCAGTGCGACTGAAGGCAACGTGTGGCGGGTAAATTTCAACCCGCCCAGCGTAGGAGACTGGACCTACGAAGCTTCCTTCCGCACTGGAAAAGATATCGCCGCCAGCGCCAATCCAAACGCTGGCGCAGCCGTCAATTTCATTAATGGTGAAGGCGGCGTGCTGAAAATTGCGCCCACCGACAAGACGGGCGAAGATTTCCGCGCCAAGGGTATGATTCTGCAAGGCGAGGGTACACACTATCTCCAACATCAAGGAGACGGCGACTACTTCATCAAGGGCGGCCCCGGCGTGCCCGAAAACTTCCTGGCTAACAAGGACATTGACAATACCCTGAAGGGCCGCCACGACTATTCAAGCCATGCAGGCGACTACAACCCAGGAAGTCCAGAATGGGGGAACGGCAAAGGTCACAACTTAATCGGCGCGGTTGACTACCTGGCTGAGCAAGGTCAAAACTCGATTTACCTGCTTACCAATACCGCTGGCGGCGACGGCCGGGACGTCTGGCCCTGGGCGAGCGAACGCTTTGGCAATGTGGGGACGCATAAAGGTAACATCCAGAGTAGTGGACTGTCAGTAGACGACTTCTCCACCTACGATGTCTCCAAGCTGGCGCAATGGGAGATTGTTTTTGACCACATGGATGAGCAGGGCATCTATAAGAACCTGCTATTCCAGGAAACTGAAAACGACCAACTGCTGAATGGCGGCACACCTGTGCAGGGTTCAAGCCTGAGCGCAGAGCGGCTGATTTACATGCGGGAGATGATCGCCCGCTTCGGCCACGCAAACGGCATTCAGTGGAATATGGGTGAGGAGAATACGAACACGAATCAAGAGCGTAAGGACATGGCCGAGTACATCAAGGCTGTTGATCCCTACGATCATCTCACTGTTATCCACACTTTTCCTAATGAAATCGATAAGGTCTACCAACCATTGCTAGGGGTTGAAGCCTTTGATGGCACCTCTTTCCAAACAGGCGGGTGGACTGTTCGCGAGACGATGCGAAAGTATCTTGAGCAGTCTGAGCGAGCCGGAGACCCCTGGGTTGTAGGCTGGGATGAGGATTCAAGCAACCGCGGCATCTTTAAGCCTTACGGAAACAACCCAGATGATAAAAACGAGGCCGATCAGCGTCAGGCGATGTGGGGAACGCTGACGGTTGGAGGATCCGGGGTCAACTGGTACATTAAGCAGTCTTCAGGCCATTCTTACGACCAGAACGTTGATACATTTGATGCATTCGAATCGGTTTGGAAGTGGACTGCAGCCGCCACCGACTTTTTCAATACCCACATTCCCTTCTGGGAGATGTCGGAAGCGGACAATCTAACCCAAAATGGCAATGACTATGTCATGGCTAAAGAGGGGGAATATTATGTGGCCTACATGCCCTATGGCCAGGCGAATAATGTGGAGATCAATTTGAATGGACAGGGCGGCGAGACCTTCGATGTCTTTTGGTACAACCCAAGGGAAGGCGGCGACCTGATTAGCTCTGGCCAAGTCGATGGCGGTTCAGTCAAGCAGATTGGCGGGCCACCCCAACAAGCAAGCAAAGACTGGGTGCTCTTCGTTCGCAACAGCAAGCTGTCTGACACGATATCCACGCCTGCACCGTCTCCATTACCCTCGCCTTCCCCGGTTCCGACGCCTGACCCAACTCCGTCTCCCGTACCTGTACCTGGGCCCAATCGCTCGATCACGATTGAAGCAGAGGACATGCAGCTCTCTGGGGAATATCGGGTGGAGTCGATTAACGCCGCTTCCGGTGATAAGGTGATTAGTCTCAGAGGGGGCGCAACGGAGGGCTCAGGCGCCGCTAAATTTAACTTCAATGGCCCCGCTGGCGAATACAATGTCAAGATCCATTACTTCGATGAAAGTGATGGAATGGGTCAATTAAAGCTAAAGCAAGGCGACCAACAAATTGCGTCTTTCAATTTAGACAAGAACTTAGGGAGTGCGCTAGCCGATTCTAAAACCCTAACGAATACTGAGATTAAAGGCCTTTCCATTAAAGCGGGCGAAGCTTTCACCCTTGAAGGGTTAGAAGACGGGACCGCTACCACTGCTGAACATGTGCGGATCGACAAAATTGAGTTTACGCCAGTTAATGTTGGCGGCAAGCCATCTCCTACTCCGGCTCCATCCCCTGTCCCGACTCCAGCTCCGGCCCCGGTTCCTCCTTCCAATAACGGCTCAAAAGTTTATCTGGCTGAGAAGGGTCAAGTCGTTATCGAAGCCGAAAACACTCAACTCCAGGGTGATTGGAAAAAGGTGGCCGTTGGCGGTAAACAGTCGGTGGTTTGGGACGCCAATACAAACAGCTATGGCGGTCCCTCTAAAGAGCAAACCCTATCCTATTCCTTCAAGACGGATGAAGCGGGCAAATACAGCATCGCCATGCACTCTGCCCGTCTCAAGAGTGCGATGAACGCCAGCGATCAAGGGCGTAGCGACACTGGCAATGACATTTTTGTCTCGGTTATCGATGAACAGACGGGCAAAGTTCTCCAAAAGCCCACCAAGCTGTACACGAACCTCGGCGGCTCAGACGGGGAACTCAGATGGGGCGAGACTTTTGATGTAAATCATAATCACTCGCCAGCGCAAGTCGACCTGAAGGCGAATACCCAATATCGTCTGGAAGTGGCTGGACGCTCCGATGGGTATGTGCTAGATCGCATTACCGTCAGCAATGACGGATTTCTGAAAAATGCGGCGATCGCTGAATCAAAGGCCATAGGAAATTCACCCAGTCCTTCCCCCGCTCCCACGCCTGATCCTACACCCAATCCCAATCCCAATCCCAATCCTGCTCCCGATCCAATGGCGGTAAACATCCAAACTGTCAAAGAAGCGGGCATATCGCGGCGGGCTGTAGATTACATCTACAACGTGATTGATCCAGATCAAAGGAAAGCTGTTCTGGCGGACGAAACCTTCAAAGATACCATTAACGCCATCAGAGGAACAGATTCTGTCCCGACAAACGCCATAGAAATCACCAAAGCAAATCAGGCCTCAATTGCTCAAATTGAAAATGGCCAAGGGAAAACCTTTGTTCTCCGCGGCAATCTCAATTTCGGTAAAACTCTGAATATCCCCAGCGGCGCTACGATCTATGTTGACGGTGCCATCACCATGAACGGTAACCACAGCGCATCCTTCTATGATGATGAAAACACCGGGAATTCCGTAGACGCTGTATTTCGGGTAGACGACAAATCCAACGTTAAACTGATTGGCGTTAACAACGCTAAACTGATTGGCAATCAGCGCTCGACAGGCGTTTACATAGAAGGCTCCTCCAACGTTGAAGTCCGTGGTTTCGATATCGGTAATGTGTGGGAAGGGGTTGTTGCGCACTGGGGTAGTAAGGATGTAAAAATCCTCAACAACTACATTCACGATACCGGTAAGCGGGCCATTTGGAGTTTGGGTTCAGAGGGTGTTCAAGCGGCTCACAACTTTATTGAGAACGCCGGGGGAGACGCCTTTGATTGGGATGCCTACTCAAACGGCAGCGTCGCCTATGAAAATGTGGCTGTGGGCTGGCGCCGTTGGGCTGGATTCGTTGAAGAAGGCGCCCAAAACAGCTACTTCGCCAAAAATATCGGGATTATGGCGGAGTTTGAGTATATGCATCCCGATCCCGATAAGATTCCTGATAAGGGATACACCATGGGATTTGCCGATAATGGCACAACTGCAAAGATCTCTCGTCCGACTAAGGACAATTACTTTATTGGCAATTCGATGTGGAAGCCTTCAAGCTACACGCGAAAAGCGAGTGGTGGAGCATACTTTTCGAAGAGAAACCAAGGGGGTAAGGGGCAAACATATTTCTGGGGCAATACCGGGAATGTCGGATTTGCCAACGGCAGCAATAACAACACCCCTGATTCAAATGAGAATCCCCAGGACGTTTGGTACAAAGCAAACATAAAGCCTACGGTCGCCCCTGGACAAAGCACCCTAGACAAATTCGAAGCGTCACTATCCTATACTGGCGGTAACCCTGCCCCCAATCCCAATCCCAGTCCCAATCAACCGATTACCGTGGAAGCGGAAAGTATGCAGCTCTCTGGGGAATATCGGGTTGAGTCGATTAACGCCGCCTCAGGCGATAAGGTGATTAGTCTCAGAGGGGGCGCCACTGAAGGCGCAGGCGCCGCCAAATTTAACTTCAATGGCCCCGCTGGAAAATACGATGTCAAGATCCATTACTTCGATGAAAATGATGGGATGGGTCAAATGAAGCTGAAGCAAGGCAACCAGCAAATTGCGTCTTTCAATTTAGATAAGCAATTGGGAAGTGCGCTGGCTGACGCCAAAACGCTAACGACGGCTGGGATCCAAGGCGTTTCCATAAAAGCTGGCGATACGTTTACCCTTGAAGGGTTAGAAGACGGGACCGCCACAACTGCTGAACACGTTCGGATTGACAAGATTGAGTTTACTCCGGTAGCGAACACAATTCGGCTTAATGCTGGCGGCGGCGCGTTCACAGATGGCAATGGTAAGCAGTGGAGCGCCGATACCTTTGCTCAAGGAGGCAATACGTATTCCACTGCAGTTGGCATTGATGGAACTGTGGATGATCCGCTGTTTCAAACCGAACGCTTCGGCAAACAGCTTGACTATGATATCCCTGTTGCAAATGGCGACTATACCGTGAACTTAAGTTTCGCGGAGATTTACTGGAATCAGGCGAATCAGCGTGTGTTTGATGTGAAGGCGGAAGACAAACTGGTGTTGGACAACTTTGATATCCATGCTGGCGCTGGCGGAAAGAATATCGCGGTGGAAAAATCATTCGGCGTGAATGTTCAAGACGGTGTGCTCAACCTGGATCTAACCGCCAGCGTTAACAACGCCAAAATCTCTGGTATTGAAATCATCCCAGTCTAATTTGATTTAAGGGTGACCCACTGAAAGCGAGAAACTCTCTCTTTAGGACAGAATACAGGAGGCGGAATACAGAATACAGTTCCTGGCTGACTTCTGATTTCTGACTTCTGTATTCCTTTTTCGCCGAATTGTCCCGGGTTAGGGATATCTCCATTTAATTTGAATAATTTGAAATCCAATTGCACCAGCATTTTTCCTTGCAGATGCGTTGACAGAATTAGAATAGCTGCTTTTGCCTTGGGAATCACTGTTAAAGCTATTCTATCTAGCTATGGGCAACAGCAATAGAGGCAGTCCTTTCAACTGATCAATACCTGGCAGAGTCTGCAATCAAGGACGTCAAAGCTGAAAGAGCCTGTACATACTGAGGATCATCTGAGGTAGCTACTAAACTTCTATTCTGAAACAAAGTTTGCTGTTGTTCTTCGGTTAAATCGACACGGATATCAGGAATCAAGCCAGAAGAATCAATATCTTGTCCATCCGGTGGATACCATTTCGCAACTGTTATTGCTATTCCTGAACCGTCTGGCAAAGAACGTACTGATTGAAGTGAATTGGCTCCAGCCGTCTCTGTCCCGACTAGCAGGGCGCGCTGATGACTTTGCAACGCTCCGGCTAAAATTTCGCTTGCATTTGCTGACCCTCTATCCACCAAAACGACTAAAGGGAGATCGGTCAAAGCTCGGTTATTAAAAACTTCTTCATCCACTATTCCATCACGACCAACTGCGGAGACAATTTTGCCATGATCCAGCCACATTCGAGCAATATCAAGGCTGGAATAGAGTAAACCACCAGAGTTAGAGCGCAAATCTAGAATATACCCCTTAACGTTTTGGCTTTCTAAATCCTGAATAGCTGACCTCATTTCAGCAGCAGCATTAGGACTGAACTGAGTCAGACGAATATAGCCAATGGCTCCAATGCGGGAATCTTGCTTCATGTATTTCACTGGGTGAATTTCAACTTGTCGTCTAATCACCCTAAAGTCTATTTCTCTTTGCCCCCGCCGCACCTTCACAGTCACAACCGTACCCACTTCCCCACGAAGAAGACTAACGACTTTCCATAACCTCATTCCAAGCGTATCTATCCCATCAATATTCACTAGAATATCTCCAGGTAAAATTCCAGCTTCGGAGGCTGGAGAATCTTCCGTAGGTTTAATAATAAGAACTTCGTTGGTTTGTTCGTCTTTTATGAACGAAAGACCAATTCCAACAGGGTCGCCACTAATCTGTAGCGCTCTAAATTCTTCAGGACGCATAAACCGAGTTAGCGGATCCTCTAAAGACGCCAGCATTTCTTCAATTGCGTTGTAGAGCAACTCATCAGATTCATAGCTTTGTTGTAAATATTGAAGCCGTATTGCATTCCAATCTTGACCATTAAAGCTTGGATCAATATAATGCCGCTCAACAAGTTGCCAAACCTGATCTATCAATTCACGTGAGGAATTTGTCAAGCCTGCAAATAAAGGTTCCTGTAAAGAAGGTGGAGCCGCTAAAGCAGGGTTCTGGATAGGTATTTGTTGAAATGATAGAAGTGCAATAATAGTCCCCACTAGAATAGTGGAAGTTTTTTGAAATAGCGTCTTTGTCATGATCCTTATCTTTGAATTCTAAATAGTTAGATGGCTTTAAAATTTAAAGTATATTTACAAGTAGTTATCAGCTCCCTTGATAACAGGTATCCATGCAAATTTATGAGCTTTTTTATAGCCCTAACATCTTTTTTGTTAGAGGCATTAAATAGGCCTATTTAAGAGAACTAGATTGTTCTCTCGGCATTCTTAATAGGAAACGAAAAACTGACAGCAATGGGAAGCCTCTCCAAGCTTGAAGTGATGGCATCGCCGCAGTGTAGAGATCTCAGACTTTAGCAGCTCAACTTCTGGAGAAACTTTTGACTAAAATAAAAATGGCGACAGGATGGGGTGAAATAATTCTAGTAGAATTGCTATACCTACTTTAATGTTACCAAAAACTTCTTTGGAAGAAGGGTTTCTTAATTAGATTCAATGGCTTACAACTTAAAGTGGAGAATTTTCGCAAGGAAGGAATACAGGAGTTAAGAGTCAGAATCCATTTCCTGCCAGAATTCTATATTCTGTATTCCTTCCCCACCGAATTGTCTCGGCCTAAATGATACGCCGAGACAATTCAAGCATCCCATAGAAAGAAGAATGTCTGTCAGCCTTCACCCCGAGCAACAATCTGCGTACGGGCTGAAGGCTGACAAAAAGAGTTACATAAACGGTTCAGGATGAGACTCGTGCTCAATCTCAAACACGTGGGCGTACAAATTCGACAGAATCTGTTTGCCTTCTTGAGTTAGTTTGAGGTAGCTAATAGCGTCAACCATATAAGGGTAAACGGTCTTCCAGTAGAACTTTGGATAACTCAGTCGCAGATCTTCTGAATGATCATAGCCCAGGTGGGTATTCACCCCCGTTTCTTCAAATTCATAGAACAGAGACGGAATCTTTTGCAGATAGCGGGGATCGGAGAGCTGACCAATTAAATCCGCCGCTCTGACTAGCCCCGGATATTGGATCGTATCCTGGTGATCTGTATCTAGCGGGACGGGAAAGCGGGTCAATTCTATATTTTTTTTGATCACCCCGGCGTCGATCAATCGGTGATTGCCGAACCGCTCCTCAACAAACAATTTGCCTCGGTCTACGTGATAGGGCGTCAAACTGGCGTCGGTCGCCCCCTCAGGCAGGACAACTGTTTCATTCCCCTGCCCGGTGGCGTAAATCCGCTGCAGAACCTGATCATTACGACACACCCCACGGACATAACCAATATCGTGGCACACGAGGGAAATCATAAAGTGGAGCCAATCTTCGCTAGACACCCCGCCTTCACGAATATGTTTACCCCGTAGGACCTGTTGGCCTACCAGGGTGACAAGCACGGTGTGTTCAACATTGTGATAGAGGGCGTTACTGTTGGCGATATTTTCGAGGCCCATATTGCCGACCCAAGCAATGATGTCGGCGTAGTCAGGCTTTAGACCGCCATAGGTTGAGGCGTATCCAACCCGTAGCTCCTGGACAAAGGAGTCGATTATTAATTTATTAGGATTTAGCATTTAAGGGCAACGCACCTAACTAGGGGGGGGACTTACCTTTATCATGCAATAACTTTCGGGATTCGGTTAACGCAGAATCGAACTGAGGCGATTTTACAGAAATCCTTAGGATCTTTGAAATCAATATTTGAATAATCGTTCCAAAAAAGCTATAACAGTATTGGGGATTAAACTGGAGGTAAATTAACTAAGAACATTGTGGATTTTGGACTTTGGATTGTGAATCCAGACGCCTATTCCATTGATGTTTTTTTGTGTTTGCTTAGAGCCGTTTCAATGTCATGGCGAGGAAGAAGGAATTTGACCGGGAAGAAGTGCTGGAGAAGGCAATGGAAGTCTTCTGGCGCAAAGGATATGAGGCGACTTCTATCCAAGACCTGGTTGAATCTATGGGCATTAATCGGGGCAGTCTGTATGACACCTTCACCGATAAGCGCACCCTCTTTCTAGATGCGATCGCGCACTATCGACACACCGTCGTTGAACAGACCTTAGCCCGTCTGTCGGCGCCAGGGGCGTCGAAACAAGCGATCGTTGACCTTTTCCATGCAATCGTTGATCGAGCGATTGCCGACGATCGACGCTGGGGCTGTCTAATGACCAACACCATCGTGGAGCTAAGCGCACACGACTCCACTATTGCGGCTCACACCCAAACCAATCTCCAGCAAATCGAAAACACCTTTTACACCGCCTTAGTCAGGGCGCAGCAGCAGGGTGAGTTGAAGCCAGACACTGATCTCCGCGCTTTAGCCCGATATCTGACTGCTAGCATGCAAGGCTTGCGGGTGATGTCTAAGGCGACCCCTGACCCTGACGTCCTAAGGGATATCGTCAAGGTCGCACTTTCTGCTTTGGACTAAGTCAAATTTTTTTGACTTAAATTGGAACGATTGTTCAAAAATAGTTCATCTTATTTTCAGGAGAAGTTCCGTGAACCTACCCCAAGAACTCGCCGACCATTTGGCCAAAAGTCAAGCAAATCGCCCCCCTGAAATCAAGCAGGTCATGGGTAAAGCAACGGAGGACTTGGTTAAGTCAGGCATTACCGACCAGAGTTTGAACACGGGGGACACCGCGCCCAATTTTTCCCTACCCAATGCCACCGGTCAAACGGTTGCGATCAGCGACCTGCTCGCTAACGGCCCCGTGGTCATTTCTTTTTATCGGGGTCAGTGGTGTCCCTATTGCAACCTGGAATTGCGGGCTTTACAAGAAGCGTTGCCCGAAATACAATCGTTGGGCGCTAAGCTGGCGGCTATCTCTCCTCAAACCCCTGACAATTCCCTATCGACAACTGAAAAGAATGAACTGACTTTTGAGGTGCTCAGCGATGTCGGCAACCAAGTCGCCCGTCAGTTTGGTCTAGTCTTCAGTCTGCCAGAGGAACTTCGCCCCATTTACCAAGGGTTCGGCATTGATCTGCCCGCCCATAATGGAGACAAAACGTTTGAGCTGCCTATTCCGGCAACCTACGTGATTAAATCCGACGGCGCGATCGCCCACGCTTTTGTCGATCCAGACTACACCAAGCGGATGGACCCGGCGGATATCGTGGCGGCGCTGCGATCCCTTTAGGGGGCAAACTTAAGCCCCGTGATAGGACAGAGCAACTCTCTGAGAACTAGGCTGAGGGAGTTGCTCTGCCCCACTTCCTACTTGGGATGGCTGAATATCAAGGGTTGATGTCAATTTTGAATTGGATATTTCAAGCCAAACCGTCAGCTCAGTGGAACTTTCCACCAAAAGACAGGATAGCCCTTCTTGTTCGCTTTTTTGGCAATATTGAGCCGCCTTCTGCTTGTCCCGCCTAGCAAAGGAGGGCCCTCTCTCATACAACTTGCCGCGCAACACCAAGTATTTGGAAGCAGCGTCACAATGGATGCCCAATGCCTCTAGTAGGTCTGCTCTTAGGGGGATCATAGCGAACTCCAATTCACATTTCACCGAACCATCATCAACCGTGCAGTATTTGTAGACGGTATGAAGCGCTATCTCGTTCCCCTAAATTTCTTGATTATCCAAATCAATATCCTGGAACCACTTTGCTCTGAAGCCGTCTGTAGATTCCTCGATTAACCTTAATTTTTATAAAGTTAATAATTTCCTACTGGATGTAATTCAAAATCCCCTCTGCGATCGCATCCGCTATCTGATCCCGAGCAGATGGATTTCGGAAGCGAGCGGCGTCTTCTTGGCCGGTGACAAATCCGGTTTCTACAAGTACGGCGGGCATAGGCGTATAAAGTAAGACGTAGAAGCGGGATTGGCGTAAACCGCGATCGAGCATGCCGGTTCGTTGCAGGACGGTGTTATGGATAGATTGGGCCAATCCGTAGCCGGTATCGTAGTAGTAGGTTTCCAGACCGTTGACGTCGGGGCGGCTTAGGCTGATGGCGTTTGAGTGGATACTGACAAACAGATCGGCATTGGCGCGTTCGGCGTGGGACACTCGAGGGTCAAGATCAATCTCGCGATCGTCTGTACGGGTGAGAATTGCGGTTACCCCCCGTTGTTGAAGCACTTGTTGGATTCTTCGAGAAATGGCCAGGTTAATCACTTTTTCTTGCAATCCGCCAATGCCGACGGCGCCCGGGTCACGACCGCCATGGCCTGGATCGATCATGACAACCGTCTGCCCATGGTGGTTGCGCGGCATAACGGGATTGGGGTTTGACGCAATGGAACCGCTGCCTTGAATAATTTGGGATGAGAGATTGGCTTGGCTCAATCGTTGTTGTAGCTCTACGGCTCGAGGCCGCTGTCGAAAAATTCCCGCTTGGATAACGGCCTGCCCATTCACAGTATTGCGAAAGGCGCCGGGTTCGATTGCATGCACCCGCTCCAAAATATCTGGGCTATTGGCGGGCACCACCAGTCGGTAGTAAAGCCCTGAATTGGCGCTAAATAAAGGTGGCGGATTGCGATTAGGCCGCCCTTGGAGAAGCGATTCAAGGGAGGGTTGAGCTGGACTTGGGGGCTGGTTCTCGACTAAAGGGTGCACAGGGGGGGGCGCGGATAGGGAGGGAGTCGCGGTTGATGCGGTTGCAATCAGCGTATTCAGATCTTGATCATGGGTGAGATAGATATGTCCTACAGGCTGACCATTGTAGAGGCGACGGGTCATACGCCAGCCTGCATTCAGTTCAATTTTGGCCAAATCAGTCGTGACGCCGTTCGATCGACCGATTTCCAGAGGGGATGAATTACGGTCTCTAGCAGGAACCGCCAACAACACCAGAGTTCCCCCACGTTGCACAATTTGCAGTCGGTAACGTCCGTCGAGATCTTCACCGCCCAACCGAAGGGAGTAGCCATTACTGTCGGAACGGCGGCCGCAAATCCCGGTGAAGTCGAAGTTCAGCAGTAACGGATCAATCGTAGTCGGAATGCCAGGCCGCTCCTGCCAACAGGGACGGACATTGCTAATTTGCTCTAAAATCAGCAATTTGTACAATTGGCCATTGCGAATCGGTTCCGCGATCGCAATCACCTGCTCCGGATTCAGCTCTTGCTGACCAAATTGGTAAGCCTGGGTTGACGTTGCCATACCCAGACTACCTAACAGCGCCGTAGCAGTGGCGGCGAATGCAAACAGGGATCGAATCACAGATGTCATAACAAGTGAAAAGCGCAAGAATGACCAAGGTACGATACTTGAAAGAATCTTCCACCTAAATCCAATCCGGTCAGGATAGACTGGTGCAGTTCTTCAGCTGTCCCCTTGCAAATTGCTCACCATTCTAGGGTGACCGTTTTCCCCGACACCTCAACCATAAACGTGTCGGCCTTTTGCGGCAGCAAGTCCACAGCCGCATCCCCCATGTCATGTGCAATTTCAGGATCAGAAAATTCGATCACCCACCGCTGAATCGCCTGACCATCGGCGTTCGTCAGCACCGCTAGCACATCCGCTTCATAGGCGTCTCCCGCCAACTCAACCAGCGGACGGGTTTTGGGATCGCGCACTAACCAAAGCCTGACGCCATATTCACCTTGCACTTCAGTTGATTGCATTTGCTCTCCAGCTGCAATGGGAATATCTGAGATCGCCACTTCCCGCTCCCCGGCTAAATACCGCTCTGGCTGAAAAATCAGAGTGGTTGCACTCGGGGGATCGGCAAAAGCGGCGTCCACCGCATCCCAACCGCCAGCCTCACGAAGCGTCCGGACAAACCGCACGCCAGCAGCATAAATGAACAATTTCTCAAATAGTTCATCACTCACCGGACCTTCGACAGGTAATTGGGCATGGGCTTCAAAGTCATAGTCCATCAACTCACTGACTGCTAGCATCGCCTCCCCCTCAATCAAAGCAGTCAGCGCTTTTTCTTGATCAGGGGGCATCGTCCGGCTATGCAGGGCGAATAAGTCGAAGGATTGATCCTGTAGAGCATGGAAGATTTCGTGCAACATCACCCCCTGCCCAAATCTTTCTGATCCGGCGGTAGACACCATTAATTGCTTAGTCTGAGAATTGTACCAACCCGCCACCCCTTCATCACCTTGAAGCTGGAAGGTGACTTGCAAATTTTGGGTAAACGCCTTCCCTCGCCATTGCTCTAGCTTAGCCATCACCGCGATCGCATCCTCCGCCCAAGCTGGAACCGCCCCTTCAAAGACAACCCCAACTCCATTTTGAGTCGGCAAAGTTTCCTCAAGCAATGTGATAGCAGCTCCTGAATGCATATTGACAGTCTGTTTTGCATAAACAGTCGCCATCACAACCAGGGCTCCCACCCCTAATGCAACCCATGTAAGTTTAGTCGCCATCCTCTTCATCCACTTCCCAGTTCTCAGACAGGATAATTTGATTTTTGATTTTAGATTTTGGATTTCATTGGTTATTAGTCATTGGTCATTGGTCACTTGTTACTTATTAGTCGTTACTTTTCCCCTTTCCCCCTTCCCCTTTCCCCCAAACGCAATAAATTGCGTCACTACATACATTCCTCCCCATCTCCCCCATCTCCCCTATCTCCCCCATCTCTTCACCCTCCCCTTCCCTTACAATCCAAAATATCGTTGCACAAAAAGGAGCCTAACCATGCCCCGCTGCCTCATTTCCTCAGGTTCTACATTTGAACGAGATATTGGCTATTCAAGGGCAGTTGTTGAGGGTGATTGGGTTTTTGTTTCCGGTACAACCGGGTTTGATTACGATACGATGACAATCTCTGACGACGTGATTGAACAGGCGGAACAGTGTTTCAAGAATATTGAGGCGGCGCTGGCAGAGGCAGGCTTTGCTTTAAAGGATGTGGTGCGAGTTAGGTATTTACTGCCTGAGCGCGATGACTTCGAACCTTGTTGGGGGGTGTTGTGCAAGTATCTGGGAGAAGTGAGACCGGCGGCAACCATGATGGTGGTGGGTTTATCAGACCCCCGCATGCGGATTGAAATTGAAGTGACAGCGCACCGTTCTCGAGCGGGCTAGACTTTTGGCTGCCTGTTATCCAGACCCCACATCCCCCAAACCAAAAGCGTTGGTGAGATTTATTCACCAACGCTTTTAGAATTTAATTTGGTAGGCGCGTTTTATACTACAGGCGAGTTGAAGGTCTGTTGACCAAATGGCTTCGAGTCAAACTCTTAGCGGTTTCGAAGAAGAATCTTACATTCTCTTCTGGCGTATTGGGTAAAAGGCCATGACCCAAGTTCAAGATGTGGCCTCGGTTGCCGGCCTTATGGATGGTGTCGAGCATCCGTTGACGAATAAATTCCTGTGAGCCAAACAAGACACAGGGATCGATATTGCCCTGAACGCCGATATTTGGTCCCAGCCGACGACGAGCATCCGCCATGTCGATAGTCCAATCAACACTGACAATATCAACGCCTGACTCAGGCATCATGTCGAAAATGCCAGCGCTGCCGCTGATATAGAGAATGAGAGGAGTGTCAGGATGGGTCTCTTTTACCTGCTGAACCACTCGCTGCTGATAGGGCAGTGCAAAGGTGCGATAGTCTTGGGGACTTAACTGACCCGCCCAGGAATCAAACAGTTGAACCACCTGAGCGCCGCAATCTATCTGGTAGCGAACATAGGTAGCGATGGAATCGGCGATTTTACCCAGGAGCTGATGCAGCACCAATGGCTGGGAGAAAGCCATGCTCTTGATAACGGAATAAGACTTTGAAGTCTTACCCTCAACAGCATAAGCGGCTAGGGTCCAAGGGGAGCCCACAAAACCAAGCACCGCGGCTTGATTGCCCACTTCGGAGCGCAAAGTTTGAAGGATTTGGCGGATAAAGGGAAGGGATTCTTCCGGGTCTAAGGGGCGAAGCTGCTCAACTTGCTGAGAGGTGCGGATGGGCGGGTCAATGACAGGCCCTTTACTCTCGACAATCTCAAAAGGAATGCCCATGCCGGGAAGCGGAGTGAGAATGTCGGAAAACATAATCACGCCGTCGGGTTTAAAAGCTCTCCAGGGTTGCAGAGAGATTTCGATTGCGAGTTCGGGGTTTTCAGACCGATCCCGAAAAGAAGGATATTTGTCACGAAGGTCTCGATAAACCTTCATGTAGCGCCCGGCTTGCCGCATCATCCAAACTGGCGGCGGCTCTAAAATTTCGTTACGTGTTGCCCGCAACAGATAAGGAATCTTGGTTGCTGATCCAATCATCTAAACCGCACCTTTCAAATTAAATTTATTGTCCAAGTGTTAAGCGCATTTGATAAGGCCAATCCCTAAGCGCTCCTGATAGCTTATCATCCAGCGATCACCCTTGAAGGCGCTCTAAATCTTGAGTTTTGTGTATCTAAGATTTAGTTTTGTGTACTTTCACGCCTTGTGCTTTGTAATGCGATATTGCATTTTCTTCTTGCTGAGCTATGGGTCTGCGATCGCTTCCCAACACTGATAACCAGCACAGGCCGCGATCGCTTTCCCACCCATTAGCTCCCGTTTTCTCCCTAAGGAAAATTTCCCGCCTTATCCTGATAGACGCTTTGTCGGGGATCAGAAAAGGATGTATGCAGTGATACTATGCATCGTCCACTTCGCTGGGGGATCGGCTGACCAATGACCACAAGAATATACCTGAGATTGGAACCAAAATAAACCAGCGCCACCAAGGAAACAAGCCGGTAGGGGATACTGCTTTTTCTGACCCGTAGGAGCCGCCCGCTTTACCCTCAGCATATTTGCCGTCAGCGTAGGAATCTTTACCGCCAGCGTAGGGAGCGCTTTCTTGATAAGCCCTAGCCGATGAACTTGATGAAGCTAAGTCAAGGTATGCAGCTTGTAAGCTAGGCACACCATGCTCAGAGGAGATGGCTCCGCCCCGTCTAGCGGTCTCAATCATCCCCTTATTAATAGGATCTGCGGCGAAGGTTAAATATTTCTGCACCGCCGGATTCGGCGTAGGTCCTTGGTAAACATAGGAAAGTAGCTTCGAGAAAGGATATTCAGCATCGTTGGGAAGCGATTGGTGCATTTCAACCAATTTCACCCCCGGACGCTCGAATACCTGAGCCGCGATCGCATAGCTAATGCCATCTTTTCCCAACGCCTCCAGCATTGCTTGAATCATCGCCTCTGGAGTGTCATGGGCTAGCTGTATAGCATTCTCACCCGTTATGAACGGCCCATCTTTAAACACGCCGTAAGTGGGCAGCGCATGCCGAGCGTAACTCGTTTCAGAGCGATCAATAAAACGAATGGGACCAGGTTCTCCGCCAACTTCAACCCAGTCTGTGATCTCCCCCCGAAAAATTTTGGCGAACTGTTCGATCGTAAGACTCCCTTCAAAGGGATTATCCTCGCCAATCACCACCGCAATTTTTCGTCGACTCATTGGAACTTGGACCAAGCCTTGTGCAATTTCATCCGAGGTAAGCGTACGACCCACAGCAGCTAGATCCACATTTCCTTGCTGTAGAGCAGATAAGGCGGCGTCAGTGCTAGTGTAATCAACTTCAACTTTGGAGCCTGCGAATTCATGCTCAAACCGTTGTTCAAGAACCTCATTGATTCCCGTCATACTGGTTGAACTGTGAATCGTTACAATTGTCTCACCGTAAGCTGACTCACCGGAAGTCGACTCTTTATAGGTTGACTCACCAGAAGTCGATTCTTTATAGGTTGACTCACCCGCAGCGGACTCAGCCTGATCTGACTCAGCATAATCTGACTGACTGTGGGTTGACTCAGCCTGATCTGATTCGCTAGGAGCTGCCTCTGATGAGGGCGCGGCTGCAATCAGATTGGATGATTGGGATTGCGGAGAATGGGGTCTGGACGCTAGGGCTATTGACTTGGGAATATTCGCCAAGGCAATAGCTAAAACGAGGGCAGGAACAGAAATTGATTGCTTCATTATTAATCCCAAGTCTCCATGTTTTAATGTCAGGCTTTTGCTTTCCTAATCTCCCTAAGTAAGGATTCGCAATAGCGCCAATCCAACCGTTTACATGCAGCCTACGCTGCACCCAAATACGTGTTTAATCTCTGTTAAGAATGGCCAATTTTTGATCGAGAGTCAGTGTGGCCCAAATGTCTTTGCTCTTGAGCATGATGAGCATCGTCAGAGTCTTTATGGTCATCATCATCATGGGAGTCGTGAGACTGTAAGTGCATCAAATAACTACTCACAGCAACCACAAGAATTGAGCCTGATACATATATCAAGTCAAGAGTCGTTTTGGCTTCCATACTCAAGGCCTTTTTGAAGAAGCTGATGATCATCACCATGATGATGACCTGCAAAATCTTATGCTTGAGCTGATCCAGCGTTGAAATTTTTAGAATTTTTACTTCGCGATATTTATTCCGAATATCGATTGGAGAAATAAAGATCTCATAGATACCAAAGCTAAAAATTAGCAACACTACGCCAATTAAGTAATGGTCAATCCCGCCAATGATCCGCGTAATAACCTTTGTTACAGCGTATTCATCGAAGTGATCTAATTCAAAGCTGTATACAAGTGTGTCTAAAATTTCGAAGCTACCAATGATAAAGAAATTCAAAGTGCTCAGAAGGCCGAAAATCACGGGCAAAAGAGCAAACAACCTAAATTTCCAAAGACAAACTTCGAAGATGGATTCTATTCTTTTGGCGTTCAGCATTCTTTTAGCGTTCAGCATAGTTATGAGAAATCTGAATTGGTCGGGAGGGTGAAAGTTAAATGATTTCCCACCTCTCTTTACAAATAAAGAGATGGGGCAGGCATACATACTTAATATTTAACTTCAGAACCAGTGACGAATCCGGGACAAAATAGCCAAGATTATCATGAAAATATAATTGAA
>JASJDH010000082.1 GCA_030065175.1 Leptolyngbyaceae cyanobacterium MO_188.B28
GACACTCATGCTGCCCAAGACAAACCGTTGCCACCGGGAAATTTCTCTTTGTTTGGCCAATTGGGCTTGAGCCACTTGGGTGCGGGCCATCTCCGCTTGCTGCATTTCCTGGGTCTCCAGCGCTTGGCTGGCGGCCAGAAATTGGTAGTCTAAGTCACTCAGGCTACGGGAATCGGCCCATATCTGAGCATTTTTCAAGGCTTGACCCCGCAACAAGCGAGAATCATCCTGGCGGTCTGACCGCAGCCAGGCGTCTAAGGTCTCGGCGTAGGGCCGGAGTTGGGCGAATTGCTGACTCAGCCAGTGCTGGTTAAAAACGGTTTGATAAATCTGGTTTAGCGCCGTCAGGTTTCCCCCCCGTTTGATCACTAATCCTGACAGTTGCAATTCAACTTGCTCCGTGCTGTCATCGGCAGGCGCTGCGCCCTTTTTCAAGATGGCTTGATAGATTCCGAGCAAGCGGGCGGCTTTCTGGGGGTTCCTCAGTAAGCGATCGCGGATCGTTTTAAGATGTTCAGGATTATCCTGAGATTCCCAGTTTTCAATGATTTGGGACTGGACTAACGATGCAGTCCAGGGGGGTATCTGATCGGGCTGACTCAAGCTTGCCGCCTCGGAGTTGAGTGGGGCGAGTTGATGATCATTTGCATCAACCGCCCTCTGACAGAGCTTTTGGGTCAGAAACGGCTGTCCCCCTGTCCACCTCAAGATCTCATTTAGGATCTTTTCAGGATGCTTGAAGCGGTGGGTCAATCCCTGCAGGAGAGGTTTAGCCTCCTCCATTTCAAACCCAGTCAGTTCAATCGCCCTGCCAATATTGAACGGGGTGCGATTGCGGTCTTGAATTAAATCTGAAGGCGTCGCCACCCCAAACAGAGCAAAGGTTAGACGGTGGTATTTGGGGTCATGGGATCGTTGGTTATAAAAGAATCGAATCAGAGCAAAAAAATCGTCTAGTGAAAACCCGGAACTGAGGATGCTATCGACCTCGTCAATAAAGATAAACACCTTTTCCTGGTCAATCTCAGTTAGGAGAACATCTTCGATAAATCGACTCAATCGTTGGATGGGGGATAAACCAACCTGCTTCTCCCACCAAGCTGTGAACTGCACTTTTTCCTCCAGGCCAAACCCGCGCAGCAGCTCTGAGGCCACCCCCTTATACCACTGTTGCGGTGTGACTCGTTCACTGCCAATACTGGTGACATCAATGGAGGCGCAGGCAAATCCAGCTAGCGTCAACCGATGTTTCATCCGCACTCGCAAACTAGATTTACCCGTTTGTCGGGCGTTAAACACGTAACAAAATTGGCCTGTCAGGAGGGCGTCGTAGAGTTCTTGGTCAGCCCGACGCTCAACATAGCTGGGCGCCCTAACACTAAGACTGCCTCCAACATGATAGATGTTGGTAAACTGAGGATCTGAGACCATGTCGCTATGAAATTTGCTCCCCCTCTCCAGATCGCCAGACGTCGCCTATCCCCATGCACCACTAAAGCTGATCAAGCTGTTCACGGAAATAGAGACGGTAAAGATTGCATCGAGGCGTCGCCTCATTGCCAGTCAGGGTGACGATTCCCATACTTTCTAGCTTGTAGGCCAAAATTGAGTCTAATGCAATTGGGCTATCTGCAATCACAATTTTTCTAAGGGCGTCTTTTAACTCTGGATGTTCTTGCAAGGTTACCAGGCAGCTGCGTAAATGATCGCTATAAATACCGATTTGCGTTGTTACGTCTGTTAAGAACTGCTCGATCCCGATGTCCTGGCGAAATAACCGATATAAGGTCACATGTAACAAGTAGGGATGGCCGCCTAACATTTCTCGAATTTTGGATAGATTTTCAGCGTTCCCCTCGCCATTGGCGGCATTTAATCCATATCGCAGGGCCAACTCCCGGATTTGCTCCAGGCTAAATTCCGGCAACTGAATCGGCAAGCCGACATTAAACGGCGATTGACTGAGTTTGAGGGGAATATAGGCCTCTGTTGAGTGGGCGACCACCAAACGCAGCTTGCCCCAGACCTCCAGATTATTGGCTTCTTCATGCCAAAACCGTAGCAATGTCAGGAAGTCTTGAGCCACAGGGACGTGTTCGAAAATCCGATGCACATCATCTAGAATTACCACCAGCGGCTGTTCGATTTTTGACAATATATCCGTTTGTAGATAGGTGGTGCAGCTGACCTTGCTGCCCAAATCCTGATCCCAAACCCGATTGAGATTGGGTTCGAGCTGTAGGCGCTGAGCGATATTGGCGCAGAACCACCGTAATAGCCTGTCCAGGTCAGTCATAATTGCAGTGTCGGCCTGCTGCAAACTTAACCGCACTGCGCAATAGCCATAGGATTCGGCCTGGGCCAGAATCCGATTGATCAGAGACGTTTTGCCCCATTGTTTGGGGGCTCTAATCCGAATCAAGGCGCCCGGTTTTCTGACCTCCTCGTAGGCGCGTTGCTCCAGGGACGGGTGATTGACATAAAAAGGGGAATCTAGCGACAGCGGCCCATCCGGAAACTTTGGCTTTGTGGAGTGATCGGAGAGCTTTCCGGCTGATGTTGACTGTTTGCCGCCGATCGCGGGCGTGCTAACCAGTCGTCTTGGCCGGTTGTGTACTTGCTGTCTCAGTACAGCCCGAAAGTTACTTTTTGTGACCCTCTCGCCAAATACTTCTGAAAGGGATTGCCACAATCGCGACCCAACGACCCGAATGTAGTCATCGTCATAGTCTGAGGCCTCGGCAATCTCTTGATACGTCCGATCCATCCAACACTGTTTGAAGACAAGCTCCTGGACAGAATTTAGACGGTTGGGTTCGAGGGCGGCATCAATAATCACTAGAGCTTCATCGACAGTCATCGGGAGAAATGAATTGGCGATTTTGATCAATATTTGCTGAAATTAGCATCTAAATTGTAACTATATGGAACTACCTTATAAAGGTTCTAATACTCACCTGACTTTGGGAAGACGTTATCCTAGATCTCTAGGTTTTCTTTAAATTTCAGGATGGCTCTAAGCTTGAACCCTCTATCTTGAGCCTTTTATTACCCTGATTATATCGGGATAATTTCGTTGGCGACAATCCATATAAATGATACTGCGCCTGACGGATCTATGACGCCGTAATGCAAATACCTTTGAGTTAAATCTTATACTTCTCGATTGGCGACTCCCGCCTTTAGGCGGTTCGGGGGCGATCTCGGTTCACCGACACCCAGACTGTTTGGATAAGTCTGGAAATTTGCTGCAGAGACGTTGCATTGCAACATCACTCCTGACTCCTGACTTCTTGCTCTGTCAGAAAGTCCAGGCTTAAGTTGACACCCTCACATCAGACATGATTTGGGTCTCAATAGGCGCTAGATTAACTTTGCTCTATACAACCTTGGCCACAAAATCTTGAACCTTAGCGGTATTTTGACTGTTGCATATAGGTGAAAAATCGACTGAAAGTTCAACCTTGGCTATAATCTTGGGTAGATGAAATGAATAATGAGAAAAATTTTTCTATGAGTGTTTAATTCAAAAATAGCAGCTGGCAAAAAGAATGAATTTATTTTTATTTTTATTTTTAGAAGCTTTGAGAATTTTATGAATAGATAAAAAGTCTGTACGTTAATCATTCCAGGTGAATTTTGCTTGCTTAACTTATAGTGATTTAATCTAAATTGTAATGCATCTTCATAGGAGATAGTTCTGATTTGTAATGCTTTTTTTGGGAGGTTGTTCTAATTTGTAATGCTTATTTATAGAAGATTTCATAGAATAGGAAATAGCTTAATCGAAGTCTATATGACTCAATCAAGTCAATGTTTTCTGGGGTGGCTTTGAGGTATTTCTCCTCTCATTTAGAGTGAAAAATGTAGTATGGATGACGACCTCTAGCTCCTGACTCCCAACTTCTGACTTCTGTAGGTCTATGCCCGTCTCGGAGTGTATTCTTACTTGACTAGATTAGTCTAGTTTGAGTGGATGCCCTTCAATCTTTGTGTTGATTTATAAAATGAGTACAGTCTGATTTATGGCCAGAAAAACAGTATCGTTTAGACTGCCCGAAAGTATTGTTCAAGCCATTGAGGAACATGCTAAGGCAACGGGTAAGAGTAAAACAACCTTATTTTTAGAGGTTCTCACTCGCGCCTATGGGTTCTCGCAACCAGCTTCTCAACCAATAACGCCCAAACTGCTCAAGCAACAGCTTGAGCAGCTAAAACAGCAAGTGGAGACTGTTATGATAGTCGATCAAAATGCTCCTGCTGAAAGGGGATACGCAGCCGCAGAACAAGATCTGTTGGCCAGGATTTTATCTCAAACTAAAGTGTTTGATCAGATATTCTCAGCATTGCCCGATCCGTTATTTGTGTGCGATCGCCAAGGAAGAATCGCCTATATTAATCTGACCGGCTCTCGGATGTTGAAGATTGAGCGGAGCCAAGCACTGGGAAGGCATTGTCAGGAGATGGACTTGCCGCCGGACGTGATGGCGCGCCTCAACCCCCAACTGGAAATGGCGCTGATGCATGGAAGGTTCAGTCGGGGTGAATTTAGTTGTCATACTGCAAGCCAGACCCGGTATTACGAATACAGTTTGAATCCGTTTTTTTCGAATGAAGATACCATTGACGGCATTGTTGGGATTGCTCGAGATACAACGTATTACAAGCAGATAGAAACGGAATTGCGAGATGCGCAGGAACAGTATCGAAAATTATTTGAGTTGGCCAATGATTGGATGTTCATCATTGACGCTTCAACCGATCAGATCCTGGAGGCGAATTCTCAAGCTTCAAGGCGGTTAGGCTATACGCGCAAAGAAATTTGTCGTCAATCATTTGTTGACATTAGTTCGCCTGCGGCGGCAGCTTACTATCAAACCGCTATTGTTCCAGACTTAGAGAGGATGGGCGGCAGTATTTTTGATCATGCCCTTCGCCATAGAAATGGGCAGGAGATACATGTTGAAATCAGCGGCCGATTGATTGAATATCAAGATCAACTTGTTTTCGAATTTTCCGCCCGTGAGTTGGACAGAGAATAGGCAGGTGGAGGAAAAATTGATGGCGCATTCTGGATTTTGGATTTTGACTGTGGGTTACCTATTCCTTTTTAAAACAGTCAAGCAGCGTATTTTTTTGTACAGTAAGATTGAAGCCATCCACAAGCTGTTGTGGCGCATTTGACTTACCCTTGCTGAATAATGGCAGTTGCATGAGTCGAGTCGAATCGACAAAACTCCGTGTTTAGGAACTGGCGTGATGCGGCGACATGGTCATCATCTGCGAATGGGGCGTTCATGGCCGCTACTGCATGTCAACAGGCGATTGTAGAGGTCGTTGGGTATTCTGTTGTGAATCGCTTCATTTGATCGAGGCAACGCTCACCTAGCTGTAAACGAGTTTCTACACCGGCTATTGACTTTCAATCATCCGGTTTGTCACGTTTCGGAGTGACACTTGATTTGTCAATTAATTCGATGGTGTCTCTGACCTGAGATCCAAATTTTTATCATGCTTATTTCACAGCTTTTCACCTCAAATCAATCTCGGATGGATACTTTCCTATCACTTTATAGCCTAAATGATCTGTTAGATCAGCTGAAATTGATTGGCCGCGAAAAAAGTACTGGACAGTTGATTTTAAGGATGTATGGCGCTCAAGTACAGCAGTGGAGTCTATATTTCTATCTCGGTCGATTGATTTGGGCCGCCGATCAGATGCATCCGGTGCGCCGCTGGTATCGACAACTTGTTCAGCACTGTCCGACTCTGCCTATCGAACCGGTTAGTCAACCCTGGAACTCGTCGCCACATTGGTATGTCGCCACGTTAGCAAGGCTGCTCAGACAAGGGAAAATTCGTCAGCAGGATGGGGAGGCGATTATTACGGGTCACAGTTTGGAAATCCTGTTTGATATTTTCCAGCGGTGGTCCCAAATCCGTCACCGTTCAGCTCGTCGAATTATGTATCGATACGTTAATCAAAGCCCAATGGAGTCAAGCCTGGCGGCTATGCCAGTTGAATCCGTTTGGTTACAGTCAATGCGTGATTGGCAGGCTTGGCGGCAGGCAGGATTGGTAGATTATTCCCCAAACCAGGCCCCCCTTCTTTGGAAAGTCGAAGACTTGCGTCAAAAACTCTCGCCAATGGCCTACCAAAGCCTTGCTTCTCGAGTGGATGGTCGCCGAACGTTACGGGATGTAGCCGTCAAATCGAGGCAAGATCTGTTGCTGCTGACCCAATCGATTATCCCTCATGTTCACCAGGGTTCGATTAGATTGATTGCAGTTGAAGACTTGCAAGCTTCCCTTCAAGCTGTTGAAAAGACTTCTCGACGGAAAGACGAAGGCTCCGTCCCCATGATGGCTTCAACCAACCGCCCTAGCTCGGTTTCGCCGCAAGCTGCCCGTCCCTTGATTATCTATATCGATGACCATCCACTCCATGGAAAAATGATGGGGAGCATTTTGGCCCATTTGAACTATCGGTTTATGCATCTCCAAAACCCAGTGCAAGCCCTATTACAAGTGCTGGAACATCGACCAAACTTGATTTTCTTGGATTTGGCGATGCCGATCATCAATGGCTATGAACTCTGTGCTCAAATCCGTCGGTCGGCAATCTTTAATCACATCCCTATTATTATTCTCAGCAGTAATGATGGAGTTGTCGATCGGATACAGGCTAAGAATGCAGGCGCTTCGGATTTTCTGGCGAAACCTATTCGGCTGAACGCTGTGCGGACAATTCTGCAACGTCATCTAGATCCCTAAATGTGGGGGTGCTTCCTTTTTCAAACAGACATAGAAACGATGTTTGAGTACACTTCTGCAAAGATATCAGTCACATTCAGAATCAAACTTATAAACTCACTGACCGAGACCGAGTAAGGTGAGAATCATGCAGGATCGAATCTTTCGAGTCGAAGTACTAGAATCTCAAGGCATTGTCGTCAAAGGCGCCATCAGCTTCACATACGAAGGCCATGTTTTCAAAAGAGGAGTTTCCTTCTCACAACACTGTCGCCAAGTCGCCATTGATCTGTTGGCCCAGCGTCTGGCCGATGGCGATGCTTGTGTTCTGATTGAAAACGACTGTTTTTTGACGTTATTTCACCAACAAGCCTCATTTAACCAACAGGATGTTGTCCCGAGCCTCGATCGAGAATCAGATTCAGAGTCTCCCCTCCCTGACCAGTCTGAAGAAAACTCTACATCGGATTTTCTCAATACCCAACTGACTGACAATCCGAATCTTTCATCCTCAGCAAATTTTCAAGCCCCTGAAATTGCCATGAGTTCCGATCCCCCCATCTGGATGCGTCCACTGATCAATCAGCTTGCTCAATCACAGAATCTGCCCGCGATTCTCAATCAGGTCACAGCAAATATACGATCTTTGCTAGAAGTCGATCGGGTCAACATCTGTCAACTACAGTCAGATGAAACTGTTCAGGTGATTGCTGAATCGCTGTGCAATAATCGCTTTTCCTCTCTACTCGCCGCCTTTTTCCCGCTGTTGAATCTCTTGCCATATCCCCCCGTACTATTACTCCGTTTTGGAGTTGGCGCGATGGTCAATGTACAAAAGAAGACGATTCTTCAACTATCCCCGCTCAACTTTATTATGTCGGATCAAGCTGAGTCGACAGGCTCTCTCAGGTTAAGCGCTCATAGTATTCAGCAGCTTGCGGAGATGGGAGTCCATATCTCCCTGACGATGCCAATTTTCCACCATGAAACAGTCTGGGGGCTATTGATTGCGCATCACTCAGAGGAGCGTTTCATTGCAACCCGCAAACTGAAAGTTTTGAAAAGGGTGATTGACCAACTCTCTAACGCTATCACTAGAAACGCTCTCCAGAGTCGGACTCAATCCAGAAATGACCAGGAGACAGTGATCACCCCCCCCCCCCGTAAATACAACGTCTCAACAATACACGACTCAATTGCAGTTGTTGATGAAACAACAACAAGGCGTATCTGACGTGCTGGCCAAGATTAAAGCGGCAATTGATCCCGAAACAATTTTTCAAACAACGACCAAAGAGCTTTGCCATTTACTCCAAGCTGAGCGAGTAGCTGTCTATCGGTTTAACGCTGAATGGGGTGGTGAATTTATTCATGATTTCGAGTATGTCACGCCCAACTGGCTGCGCTCCTCTAAACTGGGTTGTAATACGGCTTGGAATGATACTTACCTACAAGAAACTCAGGGGGGGCGTTATCGTCACAATGACACATTTGTCGTGGATGACGTCTACCAAGCCCAGCTATCCCCCTGTCATCGCGAGATCCTTGAACAATTCCACATAAGAGCATTCGCCACCGCCCCAGTCTTTGTCGGCGGCAAACTTTGGGGTGTGCTAGCCGCTTATCAGCATTCCCAAGCTCGCCATTGGCTATCTACAGATATCCTTTTTCTCAGCCAGATAGCGATATCCCTAGGGTTGGCTTTACAACAAGCTGACTTATTAGGTCAGGCCCAAGGCGGCATTGGATATTATCAGAGGTAGTCATGGAACTCAAAGAGTTTAAACGCCGTTACAATGACGCTCAAAATCGTTTCAGTCATAGCCTTTAGGCCATTGCTGCGGCGATTGAAATCGTAGCAGCCAGCCAACCTCAACAATTCCATTCCATTCATCAGACTTTGCAAACCATCAGTGAGTATATTCCCCGGGTGTTTAATGACTATCAGGAATTAAACACAGTTGTGGATGAATTCTTTAATTCTCAGCCTTCGTGGAGCGATCCTCCTGAAGGATAGTGAGACGTACAGTCTTAGCAAAAAGAAGGGAGCAGGGTGGGCGCTGCGAATCCTTAGCTTCCTTAGAGAAGGTTAATTGCAAGTGTGGCTTGAGGGGGGAATGGCGAGGGAGTCCAGATTAGATGCATCCTTTACCCTAAGCGGAATATTCTAAAGGGAGATCGAGAAGATATCGAGAAGGGCTGAAAGTACCCCTAAGGGTACTTTTAGCTTCTTGGGTTGAAATTTATAGTTGAAATTTATAGTCGAGTCAACTTGAATTGTTGTGATTAGAGAACCTTAGTTTGAAATCTAGGGCTTCTTAATTATAAGGAGATTATATGAATGATCGTCGACAGGAGTCGTATGCCGTTCGGCTAGAGGCGGCGGAACTGGCGAGAAGCCGTCCTTATCCGACCCATCAAGCCAATGGGGATGAGCAACGGTATGCAGGCGACCAGTACTTTATGTCGTTTACAAAAGGTTTGCCGCATAATCCCGATACGGGCTTGCTGCAGGATCCCCAGGATTTTGTCGAGTATCGACGGGCGATCGACGACGGTTTCATTGATCCGTTTTCGGATCGGGTTCGCCATGGCGCGAAATTTAAAGTGGAGCTTGTAGGCAGTGGCTATAGGGTTCTACCCGATCCGTGTCCGACGAATGACTTCAGACAATGGGAAGCGCCGACTGCGGGTGTTGTATTCGAGCTAGAGGGGCCAGACGCTCAGGCTGTGACCATGCCTCCTGCGCCGCCGTTGCTGGATGCTAGCGGCGACGCCAATCCAGAACTGGTTTTGGAAATGGCGGAAGTGTATGAGCTGGCTATACTGCGGGACCAGCCCTTTAATGCC
The DNA here is from genome assembly GCA_030065175.1 of Leptolyngbyaceae cyanobacterium MO_188.B28. Classification (GTDB taxonomy): domain Bacteria; phylum Cyanobacteriota; class Cyanobacteriia; order Phormidesmidales; family Phormidesmidaceae; genus JAKSDM01. The sequence goes on from JASJDH010000082.1 coordinate 9,604, forward strand.
TTTGAATCCGGCCGCGAGACTAGCGAAATCACCGGTTCAATTAATCGGCTCAACGCCCTTAGCTATATCGGCGACCAAACGGGACGTCCCCGGAAAGTAAACGCCGCTGGTTTACTGGATGCACAGACCGTCTTCCGAGGATCGTCTCCAGGGGTGGAAGTGGGTCCCTATCTCTCTCAGTTTCTGCTGATTGGCAATACTGATCGCAATCGCGGCGGCAGTGTTAATGAGGGGCTGATCACCTATGGCGTGCTCCAAGTTGATCAGAAAGTGCCTATCGCGGAGCCGTGTCGAGATTACATGCTGACCATGGATGACTATGTTCAGGTTCAGCGCGGTATTCGCCCCCCCTTAGAGAGCTACGGTTCAAGCAAAGGGGCTCCCACGCTGGAGACGGAGCGGCCCCCCCGTCGATTTATTTCAACCCTTCGCGATCTGGCCACCTATGTCCATTACGATGCGCTATACGAGGCGTATCTGAACGCTTGCATCATTTTGTTGGAAATGGGAACGCCGTTTGATCCTGGCTTTGACCATCTGTCTGGGGTGGGCGTCGCGGCAGGGGACGCCGAAACGCGCCGTAATGCAGGCGGGTTCGCGCTCTATGGCGGCCCGCACATTCTCACTCTGGTGACTGAAGTGGCGACACGAGCGCTAAAAGCGGTGCGCTTCCAGAAGTTCAATAACCACATTCGTTTGCGTCCAGAGGCGTTAGCATCGCGGATCGAACTGGAACGTTTGCGAGCTGCTGGTAGTCTGTCCGCTATCGCCGCCGCTTCCATCCCCCCCGCGTTGATGGCTAACATTGGGGCGTTCAAGCAAGCTTTGTCAAGCAATGGCAATGGAGGAGCCAGTACGTTGGACGCCATTGAGTCAGGGCCAGGTCTGGGTTCTAATTTCTTGCCCATGGCGTTTCCAGAAGGATCGCCGATGCACCCCGCTTATGGCGCGGGACACGCCACTGTGGCTGGGGCCTGCGTGACCGTCCTCAAAGCTTTCTTTGATACGGGTTCAGTGCTCGCCCAGACCTCAGGAGGCGCGATCGCATTCAAACGGTTGGCCACTGGAGACACCCGAATCGCCTTCCGGGCTCCTGATTTACCTGGAACTGGGCCGGGTGAGGGCGTTCCTGCCGGCAATCTGGTTTCCCATACGCCCGTTCAGTTTTTAACCCTGGAAGGGGAACTGAATAAACTGGCGGCGAACATTTCCATAGGTCGGGATATGGCTGGAGTTCACTACTTCAGCGACTATTTCGATAGTTTACGAATGGGTGAGGAAGTGGCGATCGGCATATTAGAAGAGCAGGCATTGACCTATTCAACCGATCCCTTTGTACTCTCTGTACCCACGTTTGATGGCGACGTTGTCAGGATTGGCCGCCGATGAGTCGTTTACCCCGTCGTCCGCCGCGCATTAGGCCCCTTCGACGGGGGCGATCAGCGGCTGAGCCCTCCGTGGGCGGACCCTTATCAGAGCGTATGCGAGTGTTCCATCAACGGCCCTCAAGACCTGGGCGCTCGCCTTCAAGGTCTGGGCGCTTGAGATGGAAACCGCATAAGATATGGGAACCACCTAAGAATGAGCATCCTGCCCAGCCCAGTTTACCCAAGTTGCCTAAGCAACAGCCCGAGGGGTTGAAAGTGCTCGATCAGCCCTGGAAATGGGGAGCGTTCTTGGTGGTTTTAGTCATCTTGTTGCTTTTGATTGGCCTGTTACTGTAGTGAATGGACGGCATCTTGGGCTGTCAGCTTAAGGTGGACATATTCCTGATGGAAGGAACTAGGCGTTAGGCGCTAAGCTTGCTGTCAGCAAGCTTAGCGCCTAACGCCTCTTTTTCATGCTGTTGTAATCTTCAGCTTTGTCAAACAGGAACGATCCAATTGAGAGGATGTTATATGAGTTAATTGGTGGAACGACCAGCCAAAGTCGCCAACGGTGTTTTCGGGCTTGTGGAAATTGTGTTATTAGTGGTGCTGAGTTGACGCCTATTTGAGAAATGCCATGATGCAAAAAATTGTTATTATTGGCGCTGGTCCAGCTGGGTTGTTGCTTGCCCACTATCTACTTGCTCGAGGACATTATCAGGTTGAGATTTACGAGCGTCGCCCTGATCCGCGTCGGGTAAAGCAGTCAGATCAGCGGGTCTTTCCGATTTCTCTACAGGCGCGGGGCATGAGCGCCATTCGAGCCATTCCCGGTTTAGAAGCAGCCTTATCAGAAAAAGGGGTTTGGGCCAAAGGCGTTTTTCTGCATCGTAGCAAAGGTCAACCTCGCAAAATTGAACGTAAAACGCCTCAGCTGTTGATTGAGCGCAACCAGCTGACTCTGGCGCTGTTGCAGCATCTGCTAGCGGGCTATGGCGGCGAGGCATTAACCATCACGTTTGACTGCGCCTGTGTTGGAATCAATCAGGATAGTCAGACAGTCACGCTTCAGCCCACAGCAGGGGAACCCTTTACAGTTCGCTTTGATCGCCTGGTCGGCGCCGATGGAGTCCGCTCGCAGGTGCGAGAAGCGTTGGTCGCCAGCGGCGATATGCACTGTCAGCAAGAACTCGTTCCCCAGCGATACAAGCCCTTGTTTGTCTCCAGAGTCAGTCAGGATAAAACTATTGAGTTGGCGGCAGACTGTATCCATCGATGGGATTTGGGCAAACGGGCGCTGGTGCTGATGACCCCTCAACGGGGGGATAGGCTGAGCGGAATTGTGATCTTCCTGCCCGGAATTAATCCGCTGGAGCTTTTCACAACTGATGAGGCGGTGCTGGCTTATTTTCAAGCGAAATGCCCATCTCTAGGGCAGGTGATGACGTTAGAAAATACGGCTGATTTGCGACAGCGACCGGTATCCAAACTGATAACGGTGAAGTGCGATCGCATGCATGTTGGCGATCGCATCTTGCTGATCGGCGATGCTGTCCATGCGGTTACTCCCTCCATTTCGCAGGGTTGCAACGCCTCGCTACAGGATGTGATGGTGTTCGCCCAACAGTTAGACCAGTTCCAAGATGACTGGAGCCAGACTCTCCCAGCCTTTACCGCGCAGCGGCTGCCAGATGTGCATGCCTTGCGAGACCTATCAGATTATTGTTTCCCGCTGTCGAAATTGATGATACCAGAGTTTCTTTTCCGCGTTACCCTCGGGAGAAAGTTGAATCACTGGTTTCCGCAGCTATTTAAGCCCTTTCCCTTAGAGTTGATTGTGGATGGAGACCTGCCTTATTCGGAAGTGCTAAAACAATGTCAAGGATGGATTAATCGGGTGAGGCGGTCCGCGCCGCCTCAACTCAAAAGTTCGAAAGCTTAACGGGCTCCAACTTAAAGCGGGACAATCCAGTAGAGAAGGAATACAGAATACAGAAGTCAGAAGTCAGTCAAGGGCTGGATTCTGTCTCCTGTCTCCTGAATTCTTGCCCCGTCAGAATGTCCCGGCTTCAGTTGATAGGTTAATCCAACTTATCCAAGCGATACCGCAACACCGGGCCACCGCCAATTGTGCCGATGTATACATACTCCTGATGGAGCACCGCCGCGCTGAGGGTGTTCATGCTGATGGGGGGATTCTGCAGGCTGAGTAGGATATTGGCGTCAAAATCCATTGCCAAAACACTGCCCGCCCCCCGCGTCGATTCGTCGAGGACGGCGTTTTCCACATCCTGTCCGGTCACTAGAAAGGGGACTTTAGCCACTTGTTGGGCCAAAAAGCGGGAGGCTCGAATTTGGTCTCCTAGCCCTACTCGGGGACGGTTGAGGGCTACCCAGATGCGATTTTTCTGATCTCGATATAGATTGTGGGGCATACCGGGGAGACTGTCGATCCAAATGTCTTGTTCTCCTGCTTTTTCCCCTTTGAGCCAGTAGCGCAGAATCCGGTAACGGAGCTGATCCGCAACTAAGACATAACTCTCGTCCGGCGCTAACACTACCCCGTTGCCAAAAGAGAGGTCGTCGATGAGAACCTGAGAGTTTCCGGTGTCGGGATCGGTGACGATCAGGCGACCGGGTCCCGTATTGGCGATAAAACTAATCACTGGGGGCTGCTGCGTATAGCTGTCGTCGGTTCCCTGAGTGTGATAGATTTTTCCGTCGGTTGCGATCGCAATCCCATCCGAGTAACCATAGGGCCGTCCCTCTATCATCTCCCCCTCAGGCACAATCGGGCGCACCTGACCCGCTGGACTGACGGCGATCAGGCCTTGCCCCCAGGAAGACACCAGCAGGTCTCCCGCTTGGTCAAACCGCAGATCCAGCGGACCGCCGCCAGGCAGGTTGACAAATTCTTCAATCTGATAACCGCCGTCTGGGGTAAAGGTGACCCGATCGATGCGGGCGTTCACATCCCCCGACCCAATGACTGCGTTGGGGCGATCTCGATTGCCCACATACATCCGCCCCTGTGCGTCAAAGGCAATATCCTCTGGATAGTTGAGTTGATCCGGGCCAATTTTCTGCGTTCGATCAGGATCGCGCAGGGCGTCGTTGGGGGCGAGGACGCCCGTCTCTGGTAAGGCTGGACTGGGGGTAAAGGGAACCGGGTCAATGGGACTTGGCCATAGGACAAAACCAAGCCCCAGCGAAGGGAGTCCAAGCCCCGTTAGACTCAATAGCTTCAATAGCCAACCACGCTTCATAGGGATGATTCATCATAAAAGAGGACCCACCGAACATAGCGAATGGGGTATAGTCCATTGTCAAGGGGAGAAAGCAACTGCGGAGGCTGAATGCTGATTGGTGAGTTGTCGGAAGTAACCGGACTGTCGAAGGATACGATTCGGTTCTATGAAAAGCGGGGCCTGATCCAGGCTGAAAATGGGTCGCCGGGGAAAGGCCGGTTTAAGACCTACGGTGAAGAGGCGCTGCGACGGCTAACGCTGATCCAGAAAGCTAAGCGGCTGGGGTTTACTTTGGGGCAAATCAAGCAGGAAATTGAGGCTTGGGAGAGCAATGAACTGTCCTGGGACGAAAAAATTGCGATTATTCATCGCCAAGTCGCCCTGGTGGATGAGCGGATAGGACAACTGCAGGAAACTCGGGAGCACTTAATAGAAAGTGTGCGGTATTTGAAAAACCTCAAAGCTGGAGAACATGAATCTAGGAGCTGATGAGTCAATCACAGGTCTTTCGATGCAGCCAGCTTGTGCTGCCGCATGAGGGAAGATATCAGGACTGTATGAACGTCTCTTTTAATATTGGCTATACCTTTGGCAGTTCATCTAGAGGCAGGTTCGCTGACGAAAGTTTCATTAGCGTAAGTTGATTAGCGCTAGAACATTGCTCTCATCTCTCTCCAGCGTTGTCCCGTCGTCAAAAGAGAGCGATTAACACCAGGGATTACTTGGTTGAGAAAGATCTGACGAAAGGACGGGTTAGTAGTGGCTACCGTTGGGAAAACTTACTTTGAATCTTCCCTTTAACACGATTGTAGGGCTATCAACTTCAATAGAGAATTTTCTTCTGGGGGAGAATTTAGGCATTAGGAGTCGGAATGAGTTCCTGCCTGATTTATTACGCCTGGTTTCCTTCCCTGCTGGATTTTCCTGGCTTAAATTCTACGCCAGATTCGGGTGTGTATTTTGAAGCTCAATTAAAGTAGAAGGAGTGTACTGAATGCTGACTCAAAGAATCAGGATAAACCAAATTATTCTTGGTGGTTTTGGGATCATCATCCTTCTCAAGGGAGCTACTACTATTACAACTCAAATTTCAAATAAAACTTTAATTGAATCTAATCGTTGGGTTGCCCATACCTTTAATGTGGAAGCAGACCTCAGAACTCTGGAAAGAAAGTTGGTAGATGCCGAGACGGGACAACGAGGATTTGTTATCACTGGAGAAGATCGTTATTTAGAACCTTATCAGGCCGCCATAGCAGAGCTGGATACTACTTTTGCTGATCTCAAAACTTTAATTTCAGATAACCCAGAACAGATCAAAAGACTTTCTGTCGTTGAAGAGCTAGCCGATGACAAATTAGCAGAACTTAAGGAAACGATTGATTTAAAGCGTCAAGGTAAGCAGGAGGAGTTACTAGCCTTAATTAAGAGTGATCAAGGTAAGGACATTATGGACGCCATTCGGGTGAAGTTAGCTGAAATGGTTGCCGTTGAAGATGAGCTGATGGAAGACCGCGCTAAAGTTGCAGCTAATGCTGAATCTTTATCTAACTGGATTACTTGGGGAAGTTTTGGCTGTATTACGATCGTTGCAATTATTATCTCAATTGTCATCATCCGCGTGATCGTCCGTTTCTTGAGCACGCTGCAAACTGTTGCAAGTGTAGCCGAGCGTGTTGCAACGGGAGATCTGACCACAAGGATCTCAGTTCAAAATAATAATGATGAAATTGGCAAGTTGATGAACAGCTTGCATCAAATGACGAAGAGTTTAACCCAACTTATTGGAGGAATGGAACATTCAGGCATTAAAGTGCATAGTTCAGCGACCCAGATCGCCTCTGCCAGTAAACAGTTAGAAGCCGCCATGTCTGAGCAAGTTGCTTCCACCAACCAGATTACCGCCACGGCTCAAGAAATTGCAGTGAGTTCCAATGAACTGGCTCAAACCGTTGACCAAGTGACGGAACTGGCTCAGAAAACGACCGAAACCGCTAGGCAAGGACAAGTCTCTCTCCAACAAATGGAAACAACAATCCAAGATCTTGCCCAGGCGACCACTAGCATCTCTGCAAGGTTGGGAAATATTAGCGATAAAACCTCTTATATCAACACTGTTGTCGCCACCATTACAAAAGTTGCCGATCAGACAAATCTCCTCTCTCTCAATGCTGCGATCGAGGCGGAAAAGGCAGGAGAGTATGGAACGGGTTTTGCAGTTGTGGCCCGTGAAATTCGACGTTTAGCAGACCAAACAGCCGTGTCGACCCTGGAAATTGACACCATGGTCAACGAGATGCAATCCGCTGTATCAACGGGTGTCATGGAAATGGATAAGTTCACCCAAGAAGTAGCTCATGGAGTGGAAGAAACCCAAAGAATCAGCGGTCAGGTCGCCCTTGTCATTGAACAGGTCAAAAGCCTATCCCCCCAATTAGGCTCAGTGAATCAAGGCATGGGAACTCAAGCTCAGGGCGCTGAACAAATTCGTTCGGCAATGGAGCAGTTGAATGAGACCTCTCGACAAACCATTTCTTCAATGCGAGATGTGAATGAGGTGATCGATAGCCTCTATAAAATTGTTCAAGATCTTCAGCAAGAAATTGGCCAGTTTAAAGTGGCGAATCGATAATTGAAAGGGGTAAATTCTATATCTGAATCAGCTGGGTGTTCACTTGGAGGAAGCCATTCTGGGTCTTCATCAACCAGAGACTTGCAATATCAGGGCTCTCGGCGTGTTAGGAAATGTTTTGACGCCGCTGTCAGAAATTGATAAAAGCTCAGTTTCTCTGGGATTCGATATGAGAATTCTGGGTACTCTAAGGCGGAACGCCAGGTCAATTTTTTGTTTTACCCTCATGCTGATGTTGCTTTTTCGGATTGGGGACTGTCGCTATGCCCTCAACGCCCTGTCGGTGGTGGAAGTAATCCCGATGGTGGAGTTGAAAAAAATCCATGGGGCTCCGCCGATGGTTGCGGGATTATTTAATTACCAAGGCCGGATTGTACCCGTTATCAATCTGAATCAATTATTGGGGGATATTTCCAAGCAAGCCGCCTTGAGCACTCGCATTATCTTGATCAACCCGGATCAGACTGGCGAAAAACAACACCTGCTGGGCTTACTGGCTGAACAGGTAACCGAAACATTAGACAGCGCCAAAGCGGTCTACGCTGGGGAAACCGCGAACCTATCCGAGCATCCCTATCTGGGGGGGATTCTGCTGCAAAAGCAGGAAATGATTCAGAGCCTGCAAGTGGAAAAGTTACTATCTGGGCAGGAGTACGCAACCATTTTGTCTCAAGCTGCGATGTCTCAAATGGAGACAGAGGCCATCATTGGAGAATAACGCTCATTCTCACGAGCAGGCGATTGAGGCGTTGCTCAGCCGTCACATGGGGCTCAATCCCCGGTCAATTGGGACGGGTGCGATCGCCAAGGGGGTGTCACACGAGATGAGACAACTCGGCTTCACCCAGATGGAAGCCTACTGGCGGCGTCTGCAAACCTCTGAGGAGGCGTTGGACGCCTTGGTGAGCGCCATTGTGATTCCGGAGACGAGTTTTTTTCGCAATCCCGAATCCTTCGCCTATTTACGTCGATACGTTTTATTGGAATGGCGCGCTCAGCCCCGTCAACATCCTCTCAGGGTCTTGAGTATCCCCTGCTCCACTGGCGAAGAACCCTACTCTATCGCCATTACCTTGCTGGAGGCGGGGTTGACGCCAGATCGCTTTCACATTGACGCCGTTGATATCAGCTCAAAGGCGCTAGTCAGAGCGCAACAGGGACGCTATGAGGACTATTCGTTTCGCAAAAGGGCTCTCTATTCCCCTGAACGCCATATCCGTCAATACTTTCAGGCTGATCAGGGAGCCTACCGGATTGATGCTCGGGTGCGATCGCAAGTGCGGTTTCACCAGGGGAATCTGGCAGATCCCCGATGTTTAATCAATCACGCGCCCTATGACGTTATCTTTTGCCGCAACCTGCTGATTTATTTTCATCAGGCGGCTCGCGATCTCGCCCTGCGTCACCTTTACCGTCTGCTGACGACTAATGGGCTATTGTTTGTCGGTTACGCCGAGACTAGCCAGGTTGATCTGCGTCAGTTTAAACCGATTCGCGCGCTTCAGGCATTTGTATATCGCAAGTCGCCGAAGCAGCCCGCCGTCGGATCCGCCCTGAAGACCGCCGTCACGTCCCCTCAGCCCTCATTGTTGGGGATATTACCTTCCAGCAGCCATGGGCAGTCTTCTGGGGACACAGGTAGCCGTCAATCCCTAGATTGGGCAAATGCCTCCAGGCCAGCGGGAGAGGCTCCACCCTCCCCAATTACTGCAAATGACCCAAGATCAGGGGGTGATCAATCGGCCCTAACCATGGCGAGTGATCTAGAGGCTATTCGCGCCCTAGCTGATGGCGGTGTGTTAGCGACGGCTGTCGAACAGTGCGATCTCTACCTCAAGGACCATCCCGCCAGCGCCGCCGCCTATTTACTGCTAGGAGAAATTTATCAGGCCCAGGGGACTGATGACCAGGCCGAAATTGCCTTTCAAAAGGCCCTTTATCTCAATCCCACCTGTGAAGAGGCGCTGATACACCTGCTCCTGCTGTGTGAAGAGAAGGGCGATCAGGCCTCCGCTCAACGGCTGCGCCAGCGGCTTGCCCGCCTGGTCAGTGCGGATTAAGTCTTTGTAAAAATTGTCGCCGCACCTTAGATTTTGGGCATCTTAGCGTTGCTCAGTTGTTCAGCTAATGTGCTGTGTATATATGACCCAGTTAATAGCCGCTCTCAGCCGCAGACATCTCAACCAGGACCTTGTGTATGTTGAAGTTTTTGAGATCACAACCCCTCTTGATCCGAGGAGCTGCTGTTTTTATCCCGCTGCTGCTGATTTCCAGTAGTTTGTTTCTCTGGCTCTATCGCACTCAAGTGTGGGCCAAAAAAAACAACTGGCGGCGCAAGAGAGTGAAACAGTAACCACGACGCCATCTGCGCCAATCTCCCATACCGCTTAAAACCCATAGCAGCTAGCCTGGGCCAAAAGTATAGAGCTATGGCGTTATTCGCCAAGAAATTTTATTCCTGAGTTTCCTTATGCGTCAATCAATTATGCAATTTCATCATCGTAGATTTACTCTCACAATTGGTCAAACACTTGGGGTAGGGTTTTGTACGCTTTTTGCCTTGGTCTTTGTGGGCAATCTCTTCTCGCAATGGACCCAACAGCGGGTATCAAAGGCCATTGATGATGTCATCCTGGCCCATCGAATTGAATTTGAACTAGAGCAGTTGCAAAAGCTTTCAGCTGAGGCGGAAACGGGGCAGCGGGGATTTCTCTATACCGGAAACGAAGACTTCCTGGAGCCTTATACAGTAGTCAGCCAACAGATTGACGAAGATCTCCGTCACCTGAAGACGGAAATCCAAGATGAAACCCAGCAGCAAAGATTAAATCAGCTCGAAACCATCATCCGCCGTAGAATGGCCTATCTGGAAGAAACCATCGCCTTGGCCAGAGCGGGAGAAGAGGCCGAGGTCAAAAATCGAGTCAGTGCAGGCGAAGGTCGGCAGATCATGGCGCAGATCCAGTCAACTATTCTGGAGATGGAAGCTGTGCAGGAAGAGATTCTGACAGAGCGGCAAAAATCAGCACAGCAAGCTCAGACCCTGGATATTGTCGTCACCTGGGGTATCACGCTCTTGATCATTGCCATTGGGTTGCTGGTTTTATGGGGCGTCAATCGCATTATCAAGCAGTCCTTAGATAGAGCCGTAGCATCTGCGGAAAGTGTCGCCACTGGAGATCTCACTTACAGCATTGAGGTCGCTTCTGATGATGGCGTTGGGAAATTTCTCAACGCCATTAAGAATATGACCCAGAGTTTGCGTAGCTTGATCTCTCAGGTGAGTCAATCGGGCATTCAAGTGACCCGTTCCGCCACCCAAATCGCCTCCTCCAGTCGGCAGCTAGAAGCCGCCATGACAGAGCAAGCTGCAGCGACCAGCGAAATCACCGCCACCGCCCAAGAAATTGCCACAACCGCCGAGGAGTTGGCCAAAACGATGGAACGGGTCTCCGCCATGGCCAATGAAACCACTGCGGTAGCCGCCGACGGTCAACAAAACCTCGGGCAAATGGAAACCGCCATTCGCCAGCTCTCCCAGGCCACCAATGGCATCGCCGCTAAGCTGGGTTCAATCAACGATAAAGCCAATAGTATCAATACGGTCGTCACCACAATTACCAAGGTGGCGGATCAGACAAACTTGCTGTCCCTCAACGCCGCCATTGAAGCTGAGAAAGCCGGAGAATATGGAGCCGGTTTTGCTGTCGTCGCCCGGGAAATTCGTCGCTTAGCCGATCAAACCGCCGTCGCTACTCTAGAGATTGAAGCCATGGTGCAGGATATGCAATCCGCTGTATCTACGGGGGTGATGGAAATGGATAAATTCACCCAGGAAATTACCCAGGGGGTCAACGATGTTCAAGCCATTAGTCGCCAAACCGGCCTGATCATCCAGCAAATTCAAAACCTCGGCCCCCAGTTTGAAACCGCCAGTCAGGGAATGGACGCCCAATCTCAGGGAGCGCAGCAAATTCGGGCGGCGATGGAACAACTCAACGACACCTCTCAACAAACGATCGGGGCCGTGCAGGAAAATAATCAATCTATTGACCAGCTCAACCAGGTCGTGCAGAGTTTGCAGCAGGAAATCTCACGGTTTAAGGTGAATGCTTAAGGGGCGGTGAGCAGAAAACAGCTCAGTTATTGAGGGTAAAGGTAAGGGGCCAAACATGTACACGTCAGAACAGACAAACGCGACCCGATCGCTCAAAGCGCTCTATATTAGCACTGTCTTCGTCGTGACGACTCTAACTCTCATCGGGCAGGCGATCACGCAGCGATCGCTGCATAACCAATCTAAGGATTCCCACATCGTCAATATTGCTGGACGGCAGCGGATGCTGAGCCAACAAATCAGCAAATCCGCTCTGGCGCTGCAAATCACTGACGGTTCAACCTATCAGCAGCGGCTGCAGGAACTGCGAGAGGCTGTCGAGCTGTGGTCTCGCTCCCATGAAGGGTTGATCAAGGGCGACGCTGAGCTAGGTCTACCGAGCGACAACAGTTTCCAGATCGCGGCGATGTATGCAGAGATCGATCCCCACTACCAGGCCGTGTTGGAAGCGGCTCGCGCCGCCTTGTCTGTTCAGGGCGATGAGCAGGAGCAGATATTGCCGTTGCTGGACGACATCCTGGCTAACGAAGCCGCTTTCCTCAAGGGCATGAACGCCATCGTGCTGCAATACGATGAAGAGGCCCAGACCAAGGTCGAACGGCTAAAACGGACGCAATGGATCCTGTTAACGATCACCCTCTTGGTGTTGCTGCCTCTGTTTATTCCGATTCAAACCATGACTCGCAAGGTCAATGTTCTGATTCAGCAGATGCAGCAATCCAGTATTCAGGTCAACGCTCTAATTCAGCAGATGCAGCAATCCGGTATTCAGGTGACCTCCTCATCTACGGAGATCGCCGCTTCGGGCAAGCAGCTTGAAACCATGATGACCGAACAGGTGGCTTCCACCCACCAGGTTACCGGGTCGGCCCAGGAAATCGCCAGCACGGTCGCTACCCTGGCGACCACCATGGAACAGGTGAGTCAACGGGCCCATGCTACTGCGCAAGCCGCCAACAACGGTCAGCAGGGCCTCACCCAGATGGAAAACACCCTGCAGCAACTGTCTGAGGCGACCCAGTCAATTTCCGCCAAGCTGGGCATTATTAGTGAGCGGGCCCATAGTATCAACAACATCGTCACCACTATCACCAAGGTGGCCGACCAGACCAACCTGCTATCCCTAAATGCTGCGATCGAAGCGGAAAAAGCTGGAGAAGCTGGCGCTGGCTTTGCGGTGGTGGCTCGTGAAATTCGTCGGCTGGCCGATCAAACCGCCGTCGCCACCTTAGAAATCGAGGCTACCGTGCAAGATATGCAGTCCGCAGTCGCCAATGGCGTTATGGAGATGGATAAGTTTACTCAAGAAGTCAGCCATGGGGTTGGCGATATTCGCCAGATTAGCCAGCAGGTGACC
>JASJDH010000083.1 GCA_030065175.1 Leptolyngbyaceae cyanobacterium MO_188.B28
GGCGTCCCCACTAGCGTAAAGGCGGCCCAGTGAAACGGATGGGACAGTGATAGCGGTTCATCCCTCGACAAGGTAGGCGGCAGCTGGGTTGAACCGCCCGTCCAACGCAGCTGATCCGCCTCTACCACGACCTGCCCCCTGATCATGGCGAGTTGAGCTTGCCGTAACGCCTCAGCCTTAATTGGGACCGTTGAGTCTTGAGACGGCGAAGTCTGAAGCTGCTGATAAAATTCCACCATCAGTCCAGTCGTCGCCTCGTCACTCACCTTCCAAAGGCTGGCCAAAGCAGACTTCGCCCCAGCCAGAACCGCAATCCCCGCAAAACCTAATTCAGCTTTTCGGTTTCCCAACGCAGTTTGACAAGCGCTCAAACTAATTAGCTCTACGGACGAGTTAGCCCAACCCAGATTCCGCAGTTGATCCAACCGAAGCTTATTATCAAAGAACTGAATATAGGAATTCCTCAGAGCGCCCGGAGAAAACTCCCCATGGGTTGACAGGTGAATAATTCCATAGGGAGTCTGCTGACGTTGGGCTTGCAGATTGTCCACAGTAAAGGCTGAATTCTGCAGTCTACGCCCCGGCCACAACGACTGAATCGTCTCACTTTCAATCGGTTCAAAGGGAAGAGGAGTTTGGTCAATAAATTCAGAGGCGCCGCCCACCAGCGCCTGTGCATTCTGCAGATTGACATAGGCAGGATCGATTAACGCGAGGCTAGGAATTAAACCAACACTGTAGCTTTCCACTAGGAAGCCTTGTCCATCATGCAAGGCGGCCAACGGAAGAGAGCGCAGGCCAGAATCCATGATGAAACCAATATTGGTAATTTCTTGTTCTTCTAAAACCGGTGTTAAAGGGGCGATCAGCCAACGATACAGCGTCTGGGCTGAAACTAGATAGGTGGTGGAGCCCACCCGATAGGGATTCGTCACTTGCCGCCGCAGCCGCTGCGCCATGGTCAAAACCTCTCTGCGCGCAGCCTCCGGAATGCGCACATACACCGGATCAGCATCCGCCGTTACCAGCATCAGCTCTAAGGGATCGGAATCGCGAGGGGTCAAGGATAAGGCCTCGGGCGTCGCCCGATCCATTGCTTTCGATCGAGTTGCCGCCGCTAGGGTTTTCTCTCGGCCGCTGACGCCAAACACCACAAACAAGAGGGCTGGGTTTTCACCCGTTTGGCTTTGAACATTTCGCAGAGCGTCTTGAGCCTGAGGCAGCGTCATCGATTCCGGCGTTTCATCCAACCCGAGATGGTCAACAAACTCCCGGGTCAATCGGGTTTCAAAGCGCTGGTACGCTTCCGCAGCCTCCGTCTTTGGCAGAACGGTTAGCGACGATTCCACTGAGGATAAGCGACCATCCTTCGAGTCATCATCCGATATTCTTGGACTCCGAGACGAAGAGCAGTCGCCAAAACACGGGTCGAAGATAGTCGGGAAATCCAGTGTAATCAGATCAATATTACCGGGGGCGGTATCCCCCAGGTTAAAACTCGTCCGGAAAGGATTATTCGGAACGTTAGCGTCAAGGGTAAACTCACCGCTGGTAATCGCCGCCGCCGTCCCATTCGTTGTGGCGTCACCCACGACAAAGGGTTCTCCTAATCGCCCGCCTCCATGGGTCAGCGTTATATCACCACTCCCAAGCGAGCCAATGGAGGAAAGACTCGCCACCGTCTCATTCTGGGCGAGAAACCTGCCTGTGGCGCGGAAAAACCGTCCAGCGACCACCGTGATAGAACCCCCAATCCCCCTAACACTTTCAGCATTGATAAAACTGACCTGCACATCGCCGCTCGGATCGAGGATGACATTTCCGGCATTGCCTGCTGTCCCCCGCGTGTCGATCTCGCCTGTCGTAATCGCAGTCGCCGCATTCAGAAAAACATCTCCCCCGATTTCGCCAGCCGTATTAATATCCCCTGTGGTAATCGAACCATTGGCGCTGGTCAGGGTCAGCGGGCCGCCAGCGGTCGCAATGTCGCCGATGGTGATCGAGCCATTCCTACTAATGATGCTTGTGGAAAAATTGACGGTGTTAATCCCTCCTGAAAAGGTCAGCGCTTGATCAGCAATCAACGTCAGCGGAGAATTGCCGGAGCCTATTAGCGTCCCATTTGTCAGATCAAACCCACCCAGACCCACCTGTAAGGTCACCGGATCGAGAAAAGCGGCGTCGCCGACCAACACAATTTCACCCAAACCGTCTGGGCGGCCAATGATGATTTGAGAAAAGCCATCCGCTAAGTTCCCAATATCAGCGGCGTCTAAATTTAAGCGGCTATCGCTCAGACTACCGCCAATGGTGACATCAAACTCAGGAGTAAAGGGCTCCAGCGTCAAAGTATTGTTACCGCTAATTTCACCATCTACATTAATTTCATCAGCTGTTAGTGTAATCGGAGCATTGTTAGTCGCACTCAGAATGCCGCCGTTTAACACAATCCCTGCACTATTGCCGCCAATACCGCTTATCCCCGTCAGCGTAATGGCCCCTCCCTTCGAATTAATGCTGCCGCTATTTGAGGTAATTTCCTGGTCAGTCAGATCAATGCCATCGCTTTCTACGCCAATGCCGCCTTCACCGTTCAGGATGATGGCTCCACTGTCCGAGCGAATACTCCCCACCAGATCAATGCCGTCACTGTCCTCTCCATTCCCCCCTATCCCATTCAAGGTGATGGCGCCGCTGTTGGACTGAATGCTGGCCTCATTACTGAACAGATCAATACCATCACTTTCCATGCCAGCGCCGCCTTCGCCATTCAGGGTGATAGCGCCGCTGTCCGAAGTAATTAGACTGCCTTCAAGCAGGACAATTCCCTCGTTGAAAGAACCCTCCACAGGGTCGCCCTCCCCCCCTATGCCATTCAAATTAATCGCTCCAGAGGTTGAGCGGAGAGTGCTACCGGCAAGTTCAACGCCGTTGCCGTCAACACCGTTACCGCCTCGGCCCGTCAGCGTAATATCGCCAGCGCCAGAATCAAGCATCGCTCCCAACAAGCTCACCCCATCAGCATCAAATTCTGTTGATCCCACAGCGGGATTATTTAAGGGGTCACTGCCACCACCCAAGATAATGTCCCCACCATTTGAAGTGATATCAGCGTCAGCCACAAAAATTGCCCCAGCCTCTACACCATCCCAGTTAGCATTGAGAACAATATCGCCGCCATCCGTTGTAATATCCGCATTGACGAAAATGTTATTGTTCGCCTGAGCCGTCAGACCAATACCAGTCTCTGAGATGCTGACAGGAACATCAAAGGTAATGTCATTGGTTGCCTGAAACAATACATTAGTAGTCGCATTGTTGATGGCGGAAGCGGCTATGAATGCATCCTGCTCAGGGAAATCCTCAAACATGACTGTAGTCTGTTCGAAACCCTCAGAACTCACAGTAATATCTAACGGATCTAGCAGGAGAGTTCCAACATAGCCGTTCAAGGCTGAGGTATCCACCTGACCGTCAAAGATCAGCGTTTGGAGTCCTGATACTTCGACAAATCCGCCATTTCCTGCGGATATCCCGCCTTGGGCGAGAATCTCGCCATAGAACTGAGTGGACTGATCCGCCCAGACCACAACACGCCCTCCATCACCGGTTTCAAGGGCGCTGGCATTCAGAATTGAATCACTGTCTACATAAGTCTGTGAGGCATTGGGAACAGGACCCTCTCCTTGATACCCTCCTCCTACCAGGAGACTGCCGCCGCCCAGGTTTCCAGAGGCGTCTACTGTAGCCGACACCAGCCCCACCCGATCGCCCAATACAGCAATAGTTCCACCGACACCTCCTGTAGAGGCGTTACAGAAAACCTCTCTGCAGCTAGCATCCACCCCGCCAGACACGACTGTTGTTCCTGAATCAGGCGCGATCGCTAATCCAGACCCGGTCAACCTCACAGTACCATCGGGATTGACTATCAAATCAGTGGCGTGGGTGTCGGCGCCTGCAGTCAGTAGGGCGGGTAAATCGAGGGGGGTAAAGGTGGGGGAGAGGGGTGAAGGGGATTGGGCCAAAGTTTCCAACTCTAGAGTCAGCAGCATGTTTTCATGGCTGATACGGAGCTGACTTTGTCCAGGAACTGAAGCCACTGTAATTTGCCCCCCCGGGGCTGTCAGGGTTCCGGTATTGATAACGGAACCGCCCACCAGAGTAAGCATTTGGCTGGGGGATACGGCTAAATCTCCGGCGTTAAAAATTGCTGCAGGTTGATCGACGGCAAACGCGAACCGATTGGGATTACCGACCAAAGCGGCGTAATCATTGGGTCCAAAGGCGCTGAGCCAGGTATCGTTAAAGCCAATTCCGGTAGCGGTGAGGGCGGTGAAAGAGCCCGTCAGATCCAAACGAGCATTTGGACCAAATAGAATCCCGGCTGGATTGATCAGATACAGGTTAGCATCGCCGCCGCTGACACGAAGCAACCCGTCGATAATGGAGGCGTTACCCCCCGTTACCCGTCCCAGAATATTTTGAATCGCGGGGTCAGCCATAAAATTGGCGACTTCAGCCGCTGTTAAGCCGAACTGCCCAAAACCGTGGAAGAGATTCGCTCCATCCTCCGAGAGGACACCGCCTGTAATGTCATATTGATCGCCATTATGAGAAATCGTCGTGCCTGTTTCATCCTTAGCAGAAGTTATGGATTGGGCCTGCGCCGACCCTAATGAAGTCGCACTCCACACCAGGGCGAGGGTTAAAAGGGTGTAGCGATTTAGACAACAGAACATAGGACGATTGGTAGATTCAGGAGCAAGTACGGCTAAGTCAGCGACTTAATCAGTCTTTGGAGAAAAGAAAAAAGGGTGAATTTTAGATTTTGGATTTTAGAGCGGAAATCTGGGGTTTGGAAATTAGGTAAGGGGCGCTCACTATAGAAAGCCGAATAGTGTCGAGTCAGATCAATAGAATAGGGCGAATAGGACTCCCGATGGATAGTATGACCTGTCGGATTATGGTGTAGCCCCCTGATTAGACTTACAGAGCGGCTTGTGACAGCTCGCAGAAATTTTGGGGGACAGGCGGAGCATACTCTGATGCTTGAGCGTGTTCTAGGGCTTTGATCCGGCGTTGGATATCGGCTACCTGCGGGGCTTGGCTGTCAAGGGCGCGGAAAAGGGACTCAGCCTGGATAAACCTGCGAATGGCGTTATCCCACTGACCAAGGGCGACGTTAACTTCCGCTAAACCGTTGAGGGCGATCGCTTGCCCTAGGAGATCGCTCCTGACCGTTGAAATGTCCCAGGCCTTTTGGTAGTGCTGGGCCGATAAAGAATTCAACCCAGCATAGCTGTAGAGATCTCCCAGGGCTTCATAGATAACGGGATTATTGGCGTCATTAGCTGTCAGCGGTTCTAACACATCAACGGCGGCGGCGATTAAATCTTCCCGCAGATAGAGCGAAGCCAGGTTCAGCACATGTTCCTCTGGCGGTAATGCCTGTTGGTCAAGTCGGTCCAAATCAGCCGCCAAAATGGCGCTATCTTCCGGGAAAATCAGTTCAAAACCCGCCTGATCAAACCCTTCATCCAGGCATGAAGCGACACCGGTGTCCGCCAAGACCTCTACGACATAATATCGACCCCGCTGTAAGGCGATCTGTCCTGGATAGAGGACTTGGGTTTCATTGACGGTCGTTTGCCACACTAGCCAATCCAGCATATCCCGTTCATCTGACCAGCGCCACAAGCGGACGGTATAACGCGTAGCCCCGGATACAGGATGCCACCGGATCGTAAACCGATCGGACTCTAACCAAGTATTGCGAGGACTGATCACATAGGGAATGTCGGACTGTGAACCGCCGCGGGCGCGCCCTGTTCGGAGGCCTCCTCCTTGACGGTTAGGAGCCTGACCGAGTTGCCCCTGACACCGCTTAATCCTAAAAAAGCACAACAAATTAGCCTGAGCATTAGACGGTGTCAGAAGTGGAAAGGTTAAGGCGGCAAAAACCAATAGAGCAGCAGTCGCCCAGTGTTTTCGTAAGCGCGATCGCACCCATCTGACCATTCAGGTTCTCCTCGTTTTATCCCTCATATCCCTTGCATCTACTCTAGGGGCGCCGAATTTGATGGGTCAGGCAAACCACCCCGACGCCAGCCGACGCCCAACCTAGAGTAGCCGGTATCAAGGGAACCCAATAACTCACTGCCGCTAAGGAAACATAGCACGCTCCAAAAAGGACACACACAGCCCCCGCGCCTGCGGCCAGCAGACGGAGCGGCCTGACAAACCCCCAAAATACAAAACCGCCCGCCATAGTCCAGCCAAAAATCCAAACAGTTTCTCCCCAAACTGACCACCATCGGATCAGTGGACGCCCCTCCAACACCAAATTGATCAGCTGACTCGCCATCTGAGCATGCAAGATAACCCCATGCATCTTGCCATACGGCGTATTAAATAAATCTGCATTTCGATCTGACACGTCTGTGTAGCCAATGATGACAAGACGGTCCTGCACTTGATCGCGAGTCAGCTGACCGGTTAGCACATCTTCTAGGGTTACTCGGGGCGCAAAATCCTCCGCCTTCCCTTGATAGGTCCGAAAGTTGAGTAGGGTTTGATAGCCCGCCAATTCATCCAGACGGCTATACCCACTTCCGCTCCACAATTGAGGAATGACAATATTGGCGAACTGCATAGGCTGGAATTGATCCAGTGAAATCAGAGGCGCTTGATAGGCAACGCCCTCTGCTTCCAAATACTTCCTGGCCAACAGCAAACTAAATGCATCCTTCGTATTGCAATGAACCGGATCAGCAGCCTGATTCAGATAATGGCGACGCACAAACAATTCGCCATCAAGAACAAAATCATTAAACCCAACTCTCTCTATGGGAATCTCACGAGGCGCAAAGAAAGCTTCATCTTCATCCCTCGCTTTGCAAATACCCATTAGGTTCTCAGTCTGCCGTAAATGCTCTTTAAGCACAGCTTGAGCTTCAAAATCTCTATAGATATCTAACCCAATGAGTCTGGGCTGGTGGATTTCTATTTTTTCCAAAGCCTCCTGAAGCGCTTTATCGGGAACAGTTCCAATCCCCGGCTCATAATCACCGTTAATTAAACGCCTCCGCAACCACACCCCACTGGATGCATCGACGGTGACGATTAAGAATCGATCATCTTGTTCAGATTCACTAGGGCGCAGCCGCATCAACAAGTCATAGGCTCTTAGCTCAGCGGGTTGCGTCACCCCCAACAGACGAGCAATCAACAACACAATCGTGACAATCACACTCGTGAAGACAACGGAACGGACTTTAATTCTCCGATAGGGAAGTTCTCGACTCTCTTGAATATATTGACGTTGCAGCTCGGTAACTTGAGGGGTTTTATCCGCCGCTTGCCGCAACCAGACCTCTGCAGCCGCTAAATCCTTACCCCGCAGCAAAAAGCTATCGTCCTGGTCCGCTTGCTGCCACTCCCTGGCTTTTACCAACAAACGCGTATGGGGTCGCACATGGTCAGGATCACTCTCTATGGTTCGATAGAGTTTGCCAAAATTCGTCAGAAAATCTCCCTCATGTTCTGTGAAGTCAACATACTGAACATTCAACAAAGCTTGCAGACGCTCTAATTTCAAAACCTGCCGATAGAGCACTGGGACAATCCGTTTGTTGAGTTTCTGGGCTTGGGTCAACTCAGACAAACAGGCAGAATGGTTGAGTGAGGCGGGAGAGATGATAAACAGAAAGTTTTCAGCATTTTCAATCCCGTGGTAGAGTTCCGCTTGAAAGTCCACCCCCGAGGCAATGCTTTCCTGGGCAAACCAAGTGGTCTTGCCCTGAATCTGCAAGGTTTCGTTCAGCTTACGGGCAAAATCTCGATCGTTCGGGGCAGAAGAAATAAACACACTCAGCGTTTGATCCGGCGGCTGCCGCAGGCTCTCTGAAACAAACGACTCCTGCAAGGGGATTGGCTGATGTTGAGTTCGCTGTTTAGCGACCTTTAACCAAGTTTCATACTGGCGTAAGGTATACCCCCTTAACAAAATGCAGGGATTATGTTTTTGTCTCTCCCACTTTAAGGCTTTCACCAGAAGAATCTTATGGGCTTCGTAGTAGGGGGCCTCCTGACGTAAAATTCTCAGCAGTTGGCTCTCATCCTGCTGATAGTCCATCTCTACCACATTGTCTGTCAGATCAATGTATTGTAAGGCCCGCAACACGTCAGGGATTTGAGTCAGCTCCGTCGGTCGAGCCAATAGAGGAATCACGCGCTTATTCAGGGACGAGGCATAATCAAGTTCCCGTTGGCAGTATTCTGACTTGAGCGAGTCGGGAGAGAGCAGATAAACCAGGTTATCGGCTTCCTCAATACCCTGATCAATCGCTTGCTGAAACGCCACCCCTGTTTGAATATCCGTCGTATTTGTCCAAACGGTGAAGCCTTCTCGCCGCAGCGATCGCCGCACATTCTCCATGACAGCTTTGTCTTCCTCAGCATAGGAAAGGAAGACGTGAGTCATCAGATCATCAGCATATTTTGCGCTCTCGGTAATGAACTCACAGTGAATATCAGTGGGAATGCACGGCGATTGCTCCTCTTGAAAGCGAATTTTCAACCATGCTTCAGCCTGCAGCCGATCCTCCCCCGTGAGAAGATAACGCGACTGCTTTTGATGACGCTCCCAAGCTAAGGCTCTGACCAACCAGCTCGTGTGTTGCTGCACATAGTCCTGTTGGCGCTCAAAGATGGCTAATAATCCAGCAAAGGCCGTCTCAAAATCATCTACCCCTTCCCGAAAATAAATCCAGTTGATTTTAGCGATCGTCGGATTCATGTTGGGGAAGCTAGAGTGTAGCCCTTTGTCTTGATAGGCTTGCCAATCCGCATCCGTCCCTTGAGGATGTCGTCGCCGCCACGTTTCGTAACTGATCGTCTCCACATGCAACAGCGGGATAACGCGCTTGTTTAACCAACAAGCCCGCTGAATTTCCCGAGCGCAATAGGGAGAATTCACCGCATGGGGCGAAATGATGAAGAGAAAGTTGTGAGCCTTTTCAATCCCGTCGTCAATTTGATATTGATAATCCACCGCCAGGGGAATATCTTCAAAGTCAAACCAAACCTGCAACCCTGCAGTGCTTAAGCGGTCATAAATCTTCGAGGCAAAGGCCTTACTATCCGCCCGTCCGTAAGAAATAAACGCATCCTGAAAACCACTCATAATCAGGGAAGAGGTTGCTGAAGGACAGTGCCCCTAGCCTAGCCCACTTCATCATCAACCAAGGCTAAATCTACGTAACCTTTAACACTATTGAGAATAGCTACCACGGACTGCCCACCAAAGTAAAGGCAGCCCAGAAAAAAGGATGAGACAATTCTTGACTGCCGGGTCTAGACCGGGTGGACGGCAACTTAGCTTCCCCTGCCTGCCAACGCAATTGGGAGCCTTCGATTGAAACTTGGCCGTTGATCATAGCCAATTGTGCTTGTCGCAAGGCTTCCGCCTTGATGGAAGTGGTCTGCAGCTGTCGGTAGAATTCCGCCATCAGACCCGCGGTAGCTTCATCATTGACATTCCAGAGACTGGCTAAGGCAGATTTCGCCCCCGCTAGCACCGAAAATCCGGCAAAGCCCAATTCAGCCTCCCGATTTCCCAGAGCCGTTTGGCAGGCGCTTAAAACCACCAGCTCCACTGGCGGATCATTCCAGCCGAGCTGCCGTAATTGATCGAGCCGCAGTCGTCCGTCAGCAAATTGTATATAAGAGTTACTGAGGTCGCCCGGTAAAAATTCTCCGTGGGTGGCCAGATGAATAATGCCGTAGGGGGTTTGCTGGCGTTGGGCTTGTAGATTACTCACTGTGAAGTTTTCGTTCTGTAGCTGTCGCCCGGGCCACAGATCTGCGATCGCGCCCATTTCAATCGACACCGCTGGCAACGGATCTTGATCCAAAAATTCAGTCGCTCCCCCCACCAGCACCTGCGTGTTCCGCAGATCGACATAGGTCGTATCAATTAAACTCAGACTGGGAATCAGTCCCAAACTATATCTCTCAATCAAAAATCTTTCGCCATCGTGTAAAACCGCCATGGGCGCAGCCCGCAACGTGGAATCCATGACAAACGCCAGGGTATCCACGCCCTGGGACGTCAGCTCAGCTTCTAGGGGAGCGATTAACCACTGGTACAATCGCTGGGCGGACGTCAAGTAGGTAGCGGTGTTGATCCGATTGGGATTCGCCACCTGACGGCGCAGTCGCTGAACTTGCCGAATCACACGCCGTCGAGTCGCTTCTGGAATACGCACATACACCGGACTCGCCTCCGAGGTAACCATCACCAGTTCTAAGAGATCCTCATCCTGATTCCTGTCTTGTAGGTTCCCAGTCTGATCCAACGCGCCCGGACCAAACGAAACATACACCAGCGCTGTACTGACATCGGTCTGAGCTCGGATACTCTGCAAAGCCCCCTGCGCCCTCTCCATACTTGTCGTGTTCGAAAGATTTCCTAGCCCTAAATGATCGGCAAACTCACCTGTAAAGCTATCTTCAACCTCGTAGAAAGCGTCTTCAACCCTGACATCGTCTGGGTCCACGCCGCCTGACCGATGTGGGCCGCGAGGATGATCTTCCTCCTCAGGAGCATCTTCCGGAGGATCGTCAGTTTCGTGCTCTGGAGGGTCTAGTTCATCCAGCGGGCCGTCTGGCCCATCGGGTCTGTCTGGCCCATCGGGTCTATCTGGCCCATGCGGAGGGTGCAGACCAGGCCCATCCAGCGGCCCACAAGCAGGCGCACAGGAGCCAGCCCCCCCGCTAATCAGATCGATATTGCCAGGATTCGTCCCCCCTACATTATGATTAGCTACAAAGGATTGAGAAGGCGCAAGGATAAAGTCTCCACTGCTAAGGGCCGCCGCCGTCCCATTGGCGGATCCATCGCCCACCTTAAATGGGGAGCCTTGCTGTCCGCCTCCATGAGCGATCGTAATGTCCCCCCCCTCTAGTCCAGCAGCTGTCGAAATACTCGCCAGGACACCGGTCTGATCCACAAAGCTCCCAGTGGCTCTGAAGAATTGATCCACCGCAATGTTGACACTGCCGCCTACGCCGCTGCTGCCGCCTTGCGCATTAATTAAGCCAATCTGAACATTCCCAATAGAGTTAAGGACAACATCACCGCCATTCGCAAACTGGCTTCGAGTGATAATTTTATCTAAGTTGACGCCCCCTATGCCTGCGTCGAGAAAAACATCGCCGCTATTCCCATTAATCGTCTCAGACAGACTCCGGGTGATAATTTCATCTAACCGAATCGAATTGTCAGCTTGGATGTCAACGGTTCCACCCGCCAAGTCAGCCTCGGTGGTAATGGCGCCAGTGTCCACACGATCGCCCGCCCTCAGCGTGACGCGACCGCCCCGACTCGAGCCGCTGTCCCCCATATTGAACGTATCTCCCGTATGGATGGCGTCTGTCGTAATCGAGCCATTCGCCCTCAGGATCACTTCGCCGCCGCTGAACTCACTGGCAGCGTCGTCGCTCTCTACCCGAGCGTCAATTCTCTGTGTTTGAACGCCATCGCCAGCATCCAGCGTTATCGCGCCAGCATCGCCAAGCGCTGCAGAACTATCAAGATCCGCGGTTGTAATCCTCCCCCCCGCATTCAGGGAGATGGCGCCGCCATCTCCTTCCTCAGTTCGGGTCTTAAGATCTTCAGCGACGATCGAACTATTCGGGCTCGACAAAGAAATGTCTCCCCCCTCCGTCACAAGGCTGTCGCCGATGAGGATCGCATCTCCCCCGGCTGCATTTCCATTTGCCGTTAGGATCGCATGCCCGCTACGAGTTTCAATCCCCCCATCCAGAGTAATGGTGTCACCCGCTTCAATCAAAACGTCCCCACCACTGGTTTCGATGCGTTGATTCACCGTAATCCGATCACCCGCCTCCAGCACAATATCCCCCAGCTCGGTTTTAATCCTCTGATTCACCGTAATCTGATGGCCTGCTTCAGCTGTGAGTCCGGCATCGTCAGCGCCGCCGAACAAATCAACGCGGGCGTTAAAGGTGATATCATTCCCCGCCTCCAAAATCAAACTGTCATTAGCGAAGACTGCAGCATTAAAGGTAATGTCATTCGTCGCTTGCAGAATCACATCAGCCATAGCGCCATTAATCAACGCCACATCAATGATCGTTCCGCCGGGTTCAAGGTCCGGATCGCCAAAGGCGTCTACGTCTGACAATGTGGCCGCAGGGGACGAGGGAGCCATGCTGGATTCCACAACGGTTATGTTAGTGGGATCTAAAAGCAACGTCCCGATGTCTCCGTTTGGCGCAGACGTATCAACTGTCCCCCAAAAATCTAAGAACTCAAGGCCCGACACCTCAACAAAACCGCCGTTTCCGGCCGCCCGTCCCCCACGGGCGCTGATCTCGCCAAAGAACCGAGTCGTCTCGTTAGCCCAGACAATCACCTGACCGCCATCTCCGGCTTCAAGGGCGTCGGCCTGAATCACCGACTCTCCATCGACGAAAGTGTGGGATGCATTGAGGACTGTCCCGCGCCCCTGATAACCGCCCCCAATTTGAACAGTTCCCCCGCCTAGGAAGCCTGAGGCGTTAACATCGGCATCGAGTAAAGCGACACGATCGCCCAGGACATTAACATCTCCTCCAATGGTAAAAGGTTCGGAAGGGACAGACACATCAATAGAACCGGAAAGCAGAGCTGTTCCAGGACGCACAGAAACGTTCAAGCCGGAGCCCGTGAGTCTCACCGTATTATCGGGGTTAACGGTCACACCGGTGGCGTGGTCGATAGCGGTATTCGTGAGGAGAGTCGGTAAGTCAAGGGGACTCAAAGAAGCAGGAATTTTCTCCGGAAAAGAAGATGGGGAAGTTTGCCCCAAAGTTTCCAGCTCTAAGCTAAGGGCCATGCCGTCGTGACTAATCCTGACCAGATTTTCACCGGGAATGGCGGCGATGGTGATGTTGCCTCCTGGCGCAGAGAGGCTGCCTGCATCGATCACGGCTCCGCCCAACAGCGTCAGATATTGCCCTGGCTGTACCGCCAGATCGCCCGCATTGAGGAGAGATCCGGGCTGCAGAGGAGAAAAGGCGAAGGCGCTGGGATTCCCGACTAGAGAAGTATAGTCATTGGTTCCAAAGGCGTTAAACCACCCCGTATCAAACTCAATGCCCGTTGCCGTAGCGGCGGTAAACGCAGCGGGTAGATTCAAGGCTGCCCCAGGGCCAAAGAGAATCCCGGCTGGATTGATTAGATATAGGTTTGCATTCCCACCACTGACCTGAATCAAACCATTGATCACCGAGGCGTCGCCTCCAGTGATTCGACCCAAAATATTTTGAATAGCGGGATCTGCAAGGAAATTAGCGACTTCACCCGCACTTAGACCAAATTGCTGAAAGCTATGAAACAGATTTGCCCCATCCCCTCCAACCGTCCCTCCGGTGATATCGTACTGATCGCCGCTTTGAATAACAACTGTTCCAGTTTTATCTGTATCTGGGATAATCGACTGAGCATTCCCCGGTTTCATCGCCATCATCAAGAGAGATGGCGCAAATGCCAGACAAATGGAATGTTTTAAGAGCGATCGCATGGAATCTGTGGGGTCGCATGATTGACCAAGTTTGACGGCGCGTTGGGGAATCCCCAGCGCGCCAACCCCCTTTATCCTTCCCTAATCCCCTCTCCGATTCACAGATTCCAAAAAGTTAATTCGCCCTTGAATTACCGCAACTTGGCGGTCATCCCCAAGATTTTCATACACTGCCTTGGCTTGCATGAACAAACGCAGCGCCTGACGCCGATTACCCAAGGTCAAATTGACTTCGGCTAAGCCTAGCTTGGCGAGGGCTTCCCCGACACTGTCATGATGGGCGATCGCAAGGCTCTGCGCCTGATCATAATGCTGCAAGGATAAGGCGTTCAGTCCCGCGTAGCTGTAGAGATCGCCAAGGGTTTGATAAATCAGCAGATTATCAGTTCCAGCCTCGACAAAAGGCTCCAACACTGCGATCGCCTCAGCCAGGACATCCTCCCGTAAATACAACCCCGCTAGAGAGAGCGCAAATCCTTCTTCTGATAAGTCAGGGTTGAGAGCAATCAAGTCTGCCTGGAGGACTTCCCGATCTTCAGGAAACAGCAGTTCAAATCCAGATTTGGCGGCCCCCTCATCAGCATTAGAGGACGCCCCTGTATCCGCTATCACTTCAATCGAATAATACCGCCCCTCCTCCAGCGGAAAAGCGCCCGTGTACTCAACTTGAGTTTCACTAGCCGACGTCTCCCAAAGCAAGCGCTCACGCATATCTCGCTGATCCGACCAACGGTACAAACGCACGGTATAGCGGCTAGCGTCGAGCGCCGGACTCCAGCGAATTGTAAACTGGTCGTCCACTAACCAGGTGTTGCGAGGACTAATGACATAGGGAATATCGGGGTTTATCCCACCCGGAGTCCGCACCGCCCGCAGGCTAGACGGGGGATCTGTGCATCGGGAACTGACCAACACAGAGCCCTCTGCTCCCAATCGCCAAATCGTACGCATATCGCTACACTGGACCTCGACCCAGGCCTTATCTCCAGTGCGTAAGCGATCGCCCCAATTCAGCGACATGCCTCGTCGGGCAGTTCGAAAGCCAGAACTTCCCTGGGATTGCAATTGTACCTGACCCCTGACGTTCATAATCCGGTTGGCGAACCGATTGGCGAACGCCGGCCCATTAAGAAAACCCACTGCCCCAGTCAGCAGCAAGAGCCAAACTATCCGCCAATATTTCCGACAAGGCATTCTTGACCAACCCTCCCTATTCAAACAGTCCAACCATGGGTCAAACTACAACCAACAGGTATCCCTATTCAGCCAGCGCCCTGTATTAGAATGCCCAAACTCCAAGTTGTGCGCCCCTCTAATAGGGAGAGGCGAGCAAATAAAGTCCCAGGATAAAGACAGTGGATGGGTGGATGGGTGGATGGGTGGATGGGTAAATTGACTGCAGATTCCTTAGGGAAATCATCAAGCATCGGGGCAGAGGTTAGAATCCCCGGAATTCTGTCTGCGATCGCGCTGACTGACTGCGTTATCTATCCCGGAGAGATACCCTTGCAACCAGTCACACCCCCGGCCCATCAATGCATCCAAGGTCTCTATCCGCCACAGCCTCACAAGACCATCCTTTCCAGCCGTCGCGACGAGTTCGCCGTCTGGACTCAAACTGATGTCCAAGACTTTCCCGATAGGAGACAGTTCGGGATCATAATCGCCAAATTCAGCCAGTTGCGAACCGCCCAGCGTCCAGACACGCGCAGAACCATCTCCGTCTACCGTCAGCAACCGTTGATTATCCTGGCTGAAGTTCACCTTTTTGAGTTCCCAATGATGTCCCCACAAAACCGCTAGATGCTGTCCTTGTAAATTGTGCAGATGAAGGGAGCCGTCCATCTGAGAAAGCGCCAATAGGGGGCCTCGGCGAGTAAACCTTAGACTCAAAACCTCCCCGGCAAGATTCTCTAGTTGGCTTACGCTTTCCCCTTGCCGATTCCATAAGCGAACCGCACCATCCCAAGCGGCGGTGAGGAGCTGTTGTCCATTGGGACTAAACTGGACATGATAAACCCCTGCTTGATGCCCCTGCCACTCAGCCAACAATTCAGGCTCACCCGCCTGAAACGTCCACACCCTTAACCAACCCGCCTCATCCGCCGTCGCCACAACCTCTCCAGTCGGACTAAAACTTACCCAGAAAACCAGCAGTCCCTGTCGCCCCGGCAAAACCGAGATGAGACGACCTTGTCGATCCCAAAGGCGCACTGCGCCGCCATCTTCCGTAGTAGCCAGGTATTGACTATTTGGACTCAACCAGATTCCAGAAATGGGATCGGCATGGGGCAACTTAGCAATAGGCTGACCCTGGGTCTTCCATAAACTGACGTTATTTTCTGAGCGGGTAAACAGCATTTGGCTATCGGGACTAAAGCCGACCTCTTGAATCTTCTCCTGCTGTTCTTGCAATTCCGTAATCAAACGGCCTTGACGAGTCCATAATCGAGCAGAGCCCATTTCGGACAGTGTAATGAGCTGTTGACTGTCGAGACTAAATCTAACACTGTTGATTTCACCCTGATGACTCGGAAAGGCGACTAAATGCTTTTCCTGTAAGTCCCACAGGCGAAGCGTTCCATCAAGAGAAGCAGTGATTAACTGCTGACCGTCCGGCATAAAACTCATACTCGGGACAGCCCGCTGATGCCCTCGAAGCACAGCGAGTTCCTCTCCCATCAGGTTCCAGATGCGAACAGCGCCCGTCTCTTCTCCAGTTACGAGTCGTTTGCCATCGGGACTAAAACGGATGCTGTGAATCGGCTCTCGGTGATCTTGAAACATCGCTAGCTCTCGCCCTTGCAAGTCCCACAGGTAGGCAACGCCATCCCAGGACGCAGTCGCCAGATGTCGCCCATCGGGGCTGAATTGGACCCGGCTGATGCTGCCCTGATGCCCTTTCCACTCTGACAGTCGACCGCCCTCAAGATTCCACAAGACAACTTGTCCTTCATTATCGCCAGTAGCGAACCGCTCAGCGTCTGGGCTGAAATCCAAGCTCATGATGGTGTCCCCATCAATTTGCAATATCGCTTTCTGATGTCCTTGAAGCGTCCATATATAAACGCTGTCCCAACCAATGGTCGCGACCTGCAAACCATCTGGACTAAATTCAATATCTTTGATAGACCCTTGCTGAATTGAAAACATCGCCGCCAGTCGACCTTGCAAGTCCCATAGGCGCAGGGTCCCGCCATCTTCGCCAACAGTCACAAGCCTTCCGCCATCAGGATTAAACCGAACAAGATGGCGTTGATCGGTTGCGCCGATAATCTCGCTGAGCAGACGCCCCTGGAGATCCCACAGACGAATCGCGCCGTCCTCTCCCCGGGTAACGAGTCGTTGATTATCTGGACTGAAAAGAATCGTGTCGATCGGCCCCGAATGATCCTCCCAGGCAATTTGGCGTCGCTGTTGAATATCCCACAAACGAACCCCGCCCTGAGGCTCACTGACGGCTAAATACCGTCCATTCGGGCTGACCAGGTTCACTGATTGATCGACCAGGGAACTCATCAGACTGTCCGCCTGCACCACAAAGCGATCGCGTTCACGGGCGGCATAGAAGATTTTTTGTAAAGAGCCAATTACTTGGTTGTGTAACTCGGGTTGAGGCCAGATAGCTTGTAGGAGAGACGTCTGGAGAGTTCTCCCAGCTCGCATACTTTCCATCAGCGCATCTAATTCTTGACCTGACGCAAAATTTGCTTCTGCAGAGGCCCGCAGGGCGCGAATCTTTTCGATTTCGGCCGCCCTCAGGTGAATGCCGGCGACAAGAGTCAAACCCGCCATCATGACTCCCGTCACAATGGCCGCGATCGCAATTCTTTGCACCCGTCGCAATTCTCGGCAACGATGTTCTTCCTGCTCTCTCTGGATCAGATCGCGCAACGCCCCGCTGGCTCGAATAAAGTCTCTTTGCAGCGTCGTCGCTAGCGGGTGTTTACTCTGCTGCTCAGATTCCTGCAGCCAGCTTTCCGCAAGGGTTAATTCAGCGCCCCGCAATAAACCGTCTTCACTCTGGCCGTGCCTCCGCCAGTCCAGCGCCCGCTGCATCCATTTGTTGTGGCTTCTAACATACTCGCGATCCACATCCAATGTCCGCACAAGTTCGCTGAAATTAGCGTAGAAGTCCCCCTGATGTCTTCTAAAATCAATCCATTGAACTTTGGCGAGTTCTGACGGCATCTGCGCTATATCCACTGGCCGATGCAACACCGTCACCAACCGCTTATTCAGCATCTGAGCATAGATATACTCATCCGTACAATAAGTCGACGTCAGCGCATCGGGAGAAAGGATAAACAAGACATTATCCGCAACGCCAATTCCCCGGCGAGTTTCCTGCAGAAAATCCGTTCCAGCGGCAATATCCTCTTGGTCAAACCACGTCGTCTTCCCTTGGAGTTGGAGCGCTTCATTGAGCTGTCGCACAAAATCAGCATCAACACTGGAATAACAGAGAAACACATCAATAGAAGATTCAGGAGGCTGCTTGAGACTAGCGGCGATAAATTCTTCCTGAACTGCAATCGGAGGATGATCGACCCGTTGTTGCGCCACTTGCAGCCAAGCTTGCGCCTGCTCCAAACGATACCCCCGTAGCAAAATACTGGGATTGTGACCTTGGTCTCGCCATTTCAGCGATTTCACCAACAGACCTTTATGTTGCTCATAATAGGGCGCATCCTGCATTAAATACTGCAGCAACTTATCAATTCCCGCCAGATAAGCGGCGTCCTCTTCAACGCGGCTAAATTCTATCATTGGAATTGTCTGCAGCCTGGACACAATCGGATTAGCCTCAGCCCCCTCCAACTTCGAAAAAATTTGATCTAACCCGCGTCTTGAGCGCTTAGAGAGCGTCCCTCGCATGTCCACCGATTCCACTTGCAGCGGAATGACTCGCTTATTGTGGGCAAATGCATGGTCTAAGGCCTGCTGACAAGATTTTGACTTCAATGATTGTCGAGTCAATAGATAGACAAAAGTATCCGCCCCTTCAATACCCTTTTTGACTTCCGCCTGAGAAGCATCCGCCGTCTGTCCCTCGGTCTTCCCTGTCCACACCGTCAAACTATGACGCATGAGCACCGTACGAATTTTGTCAGCTAGTTCGCTATCATCCTCCCCATAGGAAAGGAAAACCTGCGTCATCAGATTATTTGCATTTTTAGCGCTCTCACAAATAAATTCGCAATGCAAATCCGTCGGAACACAAGGCGGCTGTTCATCCTGAAAGAAAATTTTCAACCACTGCTCAGCTTTTACCCGCGTCTGCCCCGTCAGCAAATAGCGAGATTGTTTTTGATTTCGTCGCCAGTCCAAGGCTCTGACCAACAAATCAGTGTGCTGATACACATAGTCCTGCTGTCGATCAAAGATTTCTAATAATCCAGCAAAAGAGGTTTCAAAGTCATCGAGGCCCTCACGACAATAGGCCCAATTAATCTTACAAATTGCTGGATGCATATTGGCGAAGCTGGAATGCTTGCCTTGGGCTTTATAAAGCCCCCAAGCATCTGGATGCGCGCCTGGATGTCTAGCTTTCCACGTTCTATAAGCAATTGTCTCCACATGCATTATTGGAATAATGCGCTTGTTATATTGGACAGCGAGTTCTATTTCCTTAGCGCAGTAGGGCGAATTAACGGCATGAGGCGAGATGATAAACAGAAAGCTGTGAGCTTTTTCAATCCCATCTTCGATCTGAGTTTGAAAATCCACCCCCAACGGGATATCCTCAAAATCAAACCAGACCTCCAATCCCTCGGCAATCAAACGATCATTGAGATGAGCGGCAAAGAGTTTGCTATCGGCGCGGCCATAGGAAATAAATACATCCTTAAAACCCTTATTTGCAGAAGTACTGCTTATGGGCGACGGGGAGTGTAGCCTCATTAAAACACTCTCTATCCAAAAGTTGATGGTTAGAACTCTCCTTCAAAATATTCCCGCTGCGCCGACTTTGCTTACCATCGACCTTTTGGGAAATAATCGCCCCACTTCAGGGTAAACGAACCCTAAAGTCTCACCAGGAAATAGGCGAATGGAGAAATGGATAGATGGGTCCAATGAGAGGGCGGATAACGTCCTTGCGAACTCACAATTTTGAGGCAAGAGTGAGAGCCCGCCATGAGTCCTTGACGTATCACAGATCGCCCACAGTTTAAATATGAACATGGGGTTAAAACCCATTCAAGATCAGCATAACGACCCAGGTTCACGAACCAAGCGGCGATGCTAAAATCCATGCAGGTCAATCCCATACCCAAGAGGCGAAAATGACAGGGCAAGAGCGGATCAAATTTCACATCGAGCAGGTCAAGGATGGCGACACCATTGTCGCCACCCACAAGGGCGCTACTGAAAACATCAGATTGTATGGCGTGGATTGCCCAGAACTTGCTCAAGCGCCCTATGGTAAAACCTCTCGTCAGCGGCTGCAAAAATTATTAGAACCCTATGAAGAGATCGAGGTGATCGAAGTAGACCGAGATCGATACGGTCGTCTAGTTGGAGAAGTCTGGGTGAGTGATGGCTGCATCAACACTCAGATGCTGTGTGAAGGGCATGCGGTTGCCTATGTACGCCATCTCAGAAATGCTTATCGAAGACGCTATCTCGATGCAGAAGCGATCGCCCGCCGCGCCAAACTCCAGTTCTGGAAGCAACCTAATCCAATGATGCCTTGGGAATACCGTCGCCTCAATCCTCGCAGAGCATAAAAAAGGGAGCGTCGTTTTTAAGACTACTCCCTAATTAACATCTGGTATTTCTGATGTCTAATGCCTAAGCATCTTCTTCCTCTGATTGACGCCAGATCAAGGTTGATTCTTCCTCAGGCGTCAACGGTTTAACATCTTGTCTCACCTGGGGAAAGTCGCCTATATTATCTAGTCCGCCAATGTAGGTTTGATCGTTCGCCGAGCCTAACCCTTCATCGGGTCCAATATAGGTCTGATCAAAGTAAGTGGCGTCAAATGGCTGGACATCTCCTTCAAGAGCCAATTCTTCGATCTCATCCTCGCGGATTTCTTCTATCACCTCATCGTTTGATGACAAGGGTCCTAAAAAAGTTTCTTGATAGACGACATCAGGAGGAGGCGCACTGACCTCGCGCTTGAGTTCTTCAATCTCATCCTCATCTAAAAAGGGACCAATATAGGTCTGCTCATAAGCAGCAGGATTAAAGGATTCAGAGGGACCTGGCCGAGTATGTTTCTGATTAAGGGATGGCTGCTCCTCTTGGAAAGGATTTCTAGACGTTGGCGGATTAGGTGAATTGGAGTCCTGAGACGCCCCAAATCGATTTCCCCGTTGCTGAATGGGACGAAGACGATCAGTATACTGAATCCGAGTTGGATCATCTGTCGAATAGGATCTCGGATACTTCCGCCTAGGAGACTGATCAGATGATTTACGGCGCTTGGGGAAGCCGAGATTCGTATCTAAGGATGAATCGTCAGATTTCTTAGAGCGCGAAGGATCGATTGGCTTGCTCCGCCGCGATGATTGGAGTTTCTGACCAGGCTTTACAATGGGACGATCCTGTCCGGTTCGTTGGGATGTTTTATCAGCTTGATAAGATTGTCGAGCCCGAGGAAACGGTTCGCGGGTCGGTTCAGACCGTCGATCATTCGGGATTCTTCTACCAGCGTCATTCCCAGACGCCCTTTGTGAAGATCGCCCCGGTTGAATGGCGTCATTTGAGCCCCCAGACCCAGACCGTTTTCCTTGGGACGGCGCATTGGGCTCACCCCATAGAGAATCCTGTATTTTTGTGGGCTCGGAAAACTCCATTCCGGATCCCGGAGTCGCCTTCGGAAAGTTATCCGGTCGATACTCCTTTTGGGCGCGCCAAATCTTAGTCTGACCCGGTCCAGGGGGTTGGGTCGGATCTGACTCAAAAGGTTGACCCCCATTACTAGGCCTCGGCTTCGGTGAATTATCCGGTCGATACTCCTTTTGGGCGCGCCAAATTTTAGTCTGACCAGCGCCTGAAGCTTGACCAGCGCCTGATTTTTTGACGCCAACATCCGCTGAGGGCTTTGGCTTTGGACGTTTATCACCCGCATGCATGAGCTGCGATTGCCAAATCTTTGTTTGACCTGGCCCGCTCTCTCGGGGCGGCGGCGGTCGACGAGGCGGTCGAGCAGGCGGCCTGGACCGCCCCGACTTCACGTCGAGCGCAAAATTCTCAAAAAAGACGCCAATAGAAATGGCGACAACCAATACAACGATGAAAAATACCAATGGCTCCATGCGACCTAGCCATCCTTAAAAGTCAGCAGATTGAACCACAGGCCAGCCCTTGCTTCCAATCACAACTACCATCAATATGACAGTAAATCCGGATATTCACCACTGCTTCATCGGAGTATGCACCTAACCAATTGCCCTCGCCAGAAAGTAGAATCCGCGAGCAGAGGCGTGATACAGCGGTCAGAAGATTCGCGCTAGGCCGAATACTTAATTTGAGCCCCGGGATAATTACCTACTATAACTCTCCCTTCTGTAAAGCTTGAGTATTGAAGCAAATCCTTAGGACACTTTTTATTCACTTTCTTGATTAAGGTTTAGTTGATTTTCTAGGAAAACCTCTTTAATTCTGCGTCTCCTCTTCATTATCGCGCTTAACCTTGACATTAGACTCCTTTCATGAAAATAGTCCGGCAAAATGTGGCAATCTGCCAATATTGCTCGATCACCTCTTGACAATCAACCCACTTTGAAATAGAGATTGAGCATCCGCCCCCGACCCGGCCATAGCAATTCTTCCCACAGAGCATATCCAAGTACCCATCCCCACCCAGCCTTGTGCTTGCTGGCGACGAATGAGAGGATAACGCCTGCC
>JASJDH010000084.1 GCA_030065175.1 Leptolyngbyaceae cyanobacterium MO_188.B28
ATTTATTGGAACCAAGGATTTTACCCCGAAGAAGATCAGGCGCTAGAACAGGTGATTACTGAATGGGAGGCTGAAACAGGTATCCAAGTTCAACTTTCCTTCTACAGCTCAGATGACATCCTTAACCAAACTGCGATCGCCCTCGAAAGCGGCAACCCGCCGGACATCGTCTTTTCCCATCGGGCGGACTTCACCCTACAACCTCGCTGGGCATGGGAAGGCAAGCTTGTGGATGTTTCCGATGTAATTGAGCCCGTCAAAAACTTGTATAGCCCAACGGCCTTGGAAGCAGCTTACCTATATAACAAAGCTGAGAACAAGCGCAGCTACTATGGCGTTCCAATTCATCAGCAAACCATTCATATCCATTACTGGCGAGATCTGCTGTCCCAAGCGGGGGTAGATGAAACGGATATCCCAAGCAACTGGGACGACTTCTGGGCCTTCTGGAAACAAACTCAAGACAAACTTCACCAGACTGGAGAGACAGAAATTTATGGCTTGGGCTTACCCCTCTCTATAAAAGCGAGCGACACTTACTATCAATTCGAACAAATTCTAGACGCCTACGATGTTGATTTATTGGATGAAACCGGCCAGCTGCAGTTGAATGACCCTCAAGTCCGACAAGGACTCATTGAGGCATTAGACTGGATGACCCAGTTTTACCAAGGGGGATATGTCCCCACTGAAGCCGTAAACTGGCTGGATTCAGATAACAACATCAATTTTCTGAATCGTAATACCCTGATGACGACCAATCCCAGCCTTTCAATTCCAGCCTCGCAACGGGATGATGACGACCTCTACCTCAAGCAGATAGCCACCCGTGAATTTCCTAACGAGCCGGATGGGGAGCCCATCAGCTACCTGGTGACAATTAAGCAAGCCTTGATTTTCGCAACCGAGCGAAACCCCCAAGCGGCTAAAGACTTTTTGGCTTATTTTGTCCAACCTGAGCGATTGGGGACCTATGTCAAAGGCTCATTAGGTCGTTGGTTTCCGACCATGCCCAGTTCATTGGAAGATCCATTTTGGAAAGAGTCCAAAGACCCCCATGTCTCCATTGCAGTGCGGCAATTCCGCCAACGTCCCACGCGCCCCTTCTACCATGCTCTGAGTCCGGCTTACTCTCAAGTGCAGGCGGAAAATATTTGGGGACAGGCCATAGACGCGGTCATTGCTAAAGGCGTATCACCGGAGGAAGCAGTAGATCAGGCCATTATAGATATATACAGGATTTTTGCTAAATGGGAGCGTGAGTAATTAACAGGTTTGAGTAGCGGATGAAACTCTGGAAAAAAAACCTGATGGTCCAGGTCGTTGGCTATTTTTTGCTCCTGTCTTTAGTGACAGTGAGCGCCATCGGTTTTGTCGCCTACATTCGGGCTAGGACTGCGCTCAAACAATCCGTATTTGAGCGCCTCAGCCTAATGGCTACCCTCAAAGAAGATGAGTTGAACCGCTGGATCGACGATCAGAGTGAAGAAGTCGTCATTCTCACACAACTCCCAGAAGTCAGAACCCAAGCGACTGTATTACTGCAAAAACAGACAACCTCAGATCAGAAGCAGCAAGCCTATACCCGCCTTTCAGATTCTTTAGCCCCGATTGCTAGTCATCATGTTGGATTAGAAGAAATTGCCATTTTGACCAGAGGCGGCCAAGTGGTCCTTTCCACCAATAAAGCCAGTGAAGGTAGATTCGAGGCGCTGGTTCACTACAGCTATATGACCCCAGAACGGAGTTCAACCTTTAACCCCAATTTTTATCCGTCTCCGGTCACTGGACGTCCCAGGATGACCTTCGCCGCCTATTTCAAAGAGCAGGACGGTAAACGATTGGGAATACTGGCCATTCATCTAAATTTAGACCGGATAGATGACATAGTTCGCAAGCGCACAGGTTTAGGAGAAACTGGCGAAACGTATTTGGTGGGGAATCCAGGCAGCAGTCTAGCCCTGTACAACTTCTTCATTTCGACACAAGCACAGAATGCTCAAACATTTCCTGCCGGGATTTACAGTCGGGGCATTGACCTGGCGATGCGAGGCCACAATGGTCGCGGTGAATACCGGAACTATCAGGGAATTCCGGTTATTGGCGTTTATCGCTGGCTGGACAACCATGACCTAGCTTTACTGGCGGAAATGACCACCCAAGAGGCGTTTGCCCCTGCCCGTAATCTAGCCAAAGTCATCTTAGTAACCGGGTCAGGATTAGTGGGCCTGTTAGCGGTCGGCGTATATCTTGGGGCCCGACAAATCGCCCACCCTATCCTGGCGATCACCCATACCGCCACACAAGTAGCGGCGGGTGATTTTCAATCCACTGCGCCCGTGCTCGCAGAAAACGAAATTGGCGTATTGGCGCGAGTGTTTAACCAGATGATTGGTCAATTAAGGGGACTTTATGCAGATTTGGAAAGTGAAGTTGAGATGCGCACCGCCGCCTTAAAAAAAACCAATGAACGACTGCGGCAGGCAAAAGAATCTGCCGATACAGCGAACCGTGCTAAAAGCGAATTTTTGGCGAACATGAGCCATGAACTCCGCACTCCCCTCAACGCCATCCTAGGCTTTACCCAACTCTTAACTCGGTCTCCCTCAGTCAATTCCTCCCAATTGGAGCATTTGGACATCATTAGTCGCAGCGGCGAACATCTGCTGACCCTGATCAATGACGTTCTGGAAATGTCCAAAATTGAAGCCGGTCGAGTCACCCTGCATGAAAATAGCTTCGACCTCTACCGCTTGCTTAACTCCCTGGAAGACATGCTGCGCCTCAAAGCAGACGCCAAGGGACTTACGTTAAGCTTCGAGCGCTCCCCCGCCGTTCCTCGATACATCAAAACCGATGAAGGGAAACTGCGCCAGGTGCTGATTAACTTGCTGGGTAATGGGATTAAGTTTACACAGACCGGGAGTGTGACACTACGGGTGAAGATGGGGGGCAGAGGAGATGAGGAGGCAGGGGGAGCAGGGGGAGCAGAGGGAGAGTTCAGAATTCAGAATTCAGAATTCAGAATTCGAGAAGATGGGGGAGATGGGGGAGATGGGGAAGCAGGGGGAGATGGGGAGGAGAAAACCCAAAATCCAAAATCCAAAATCCAAAATTTAGGGATCCAAAATCTAAACTCTCAAATTTCCTACTCTCATTCCGCCTTACTGTTCGAAGTGCAGGATACGGGGCCGGGTATCGCCGCCACTGAGCTGGAGCGTTTGTTTGATCCATTTGTGCAAACAGCGACGGGACAACAATCGCAACAGGGTACGGGGTTAGGATTAACAATTAGTCGTCAGTTTGTCCGGATTATGGGGGGTGATCTGACCGTTAATAGCCAGTTGGAACAGGGGGCTACGTTTAAATTTGACATTCAGGTTAGGTTGGCTGAGACAGCTGAAATCCTCACTCAGCATCAAAGCCAGCATGTGGTGGAACTGATGTCAGGGCAACCTCAATATCGCATTTTGATTGTTGAAGACCGCTGGGAAAATCGCCAACTCCTGGTGAAAATGCTAGAGCCGATTGGCTTTGAAGTGCGGGAAGCAACCAATGGCCAGGAAGGGGTTGAAGTTTGGAAAACCTGGAAACCCCATTTGATTTGGATGGACATGCGGATGCCAGTAATGGATGGATATGAAGCGACTCGGCGAATCAAATCTGAGGCTGCATCCTCTCCCATTTCCCCCCCGCCAATCATTATCGCTTTGACCGCAAGCGCTTTTGAGGAGTCTCGCTCAGTGGTGTTGGCTGCTGGATGTGACGATTTTGTACGCAAACCCGTTCAGGAAGAAGTGATTTTTGACAAGATGTCTAAACATCTAAAAGTGAAGTATGTGTATGCAGAATCCCAGGAAGATCGCCGTCGACAGCATGAACCCTATGATTCTTCCGCTAACTTTGCACAGCCGGAGCGCTCAGGACAAACAACAGAATTCATCCGCTTACCTCCCACCTCTCTTGAAGTTATGTCGGAGGCGTGGATTGCAGAACTCCATCAAGCGGCGATTCAGGTGGATGCCGATTGGATTTTTCAATTGATTGATCAAATTCCTTCAATGCATTCTTCCCTGGCTAGGGGATTAGCAGATTTGACCCATCGGTTCTGTTTTGACGAAATTATCGATTTGACTCAAAGGGACTCTAATGAGCAAACCGTCAGTGAGCACTCCTAAAGCAGACATTCTGGTGATCGATGACACGCCTGAAAACCTCCACCTCCTGTCCACAATGTTGACAGAACGCGGGTACAAAGTCCGCAGTGTGACAAAAGGGTTGACGGGGTTGCGAGGGGCGCAAGCGGCGGCTCCAGATTTGATCTTGCTTGACATTAATATGCCGCAAATGAATGGGTATGAGGTCTGCCAAAAACTGAAAGAGGATGACCGCACCCGCGAAATTCCAGTTATTTTTATCAGCGCCCTCGGTGATGTCTTGGATAAAGTTAAAGCCTTTACCGTTGGAGGGGTTGACTATATCGCCAAGCCTTTTCAGGTGGAAGAAGTCCTGGCTCGCATTGAGAATCATTTGACGACCCGACGGTTGCAAAAACAGCTCCTGACTCAAAATATTCAACTCCAGCAAGAGATTCGAGAACGGCGCCAAGCCGAGGAGAAATTCACCAAAGCGTTCCGCGCCAGCCCTAACCCGATTGCCATCATGACGCTGGCTGAGGGTCGCTTTGTAGAGGTTAATCCTAGTTTTTTGAGGATGAGCGGCTATACTCGCGAGGAAATCATGGGCTGCTTGGCGGCGGATTTGAATCTTGGATTTACGCAAGATAGCTATCACCAAGCAATCCAGCGCCTACAGGAAACCGAAGCGCTGCAAAACCATGAATTTGAATTTCGCACCCGATCTAACGAAACCAGAATTGTTTTATTATCCACTGAACTGATTGACCTATCCGGCGATCGCTGTGTGCTTAATATATTTAACGACATTACCGAGCGGAAACGGTTGGAGAATGAGTTTATATCCTTAGTGAGTCACGAACTGAGAACGCCAATGAATTCCATGATCGGCTCCCTCGATCTATTGGCGACCGGACAGCTTGGCGCATTGACAGAGCAAGGAAAGCAAGTGCTTAACATCGCCATTACCAATACTGAACGCCTGGTTCGTCTAGTCAATGACATCTTGGATTTGGAGCGAATGAAGTCCGGCAAAATCACCATGCAAAAGGTGAAGTGTAATGCTGTCGATTTACTGACCCAAGCAGCAGAAGCCATGCAGGGAATGGCCGATCAGTCCCACGTCCAACTCATTACTGAAGCTATAACTGCCGACCTCTGGGCCGATCCCGATCGCATTCTCCAGACGCTAACCAACTTACTCAGTAACGCCATCAAATTCTCTGAACCCGGTGGGGCCGTCTGGCTGGCGGCAAGCATGGAGAATGGAGAACAGGGAATAGGGGACAGAGAAAATGGAGTCGGGAGAGATCCTTCCGCCCTCAAAATTTATGTACGCGATCAAGGCCGGGGAATTCCCACAGAAAAGTTGCAAACTATTTTCGAACGGTTTCAGCAGGTAGACGCGTCCGACTCTCGAAAAAAGGGCGGTACGGGGCTAGGGTTGGCCATCTGCCGAAATATTGTAGAGCAACATAACGGTCGAATCTGGGCCGAGAGTACTTTAGGCCAGGGGAGCACTTTTAATGTTACTTTGCCCTTGTACAGAAACTAATTCGCATATATTTCTATCCCCTCTAAGTGAGAAAAGATGGCCATTGATGCTGAGCTGCTGAAGCAATCTGAGCGATATCTACTGGAATTTGTGGGCCCACGTGCGGCTATTTTGGATCAAAATCCACAGGCGCTCAGAGATGCGCTGCATGGATTGGGCGAACTCAACCTCTTGGCGCTCCGCGGCCCGACGGAAAGTCGGAGGAAGAGTGTTGATGAGTTAACGTTTTGCACCTTTCAGGAGCAGGTCGCCAGATACTCAGGCGCGTTAGCGTTCCTGCAAACACAGCACCAGAGCGCAGCTAGCATGCTTGCGAATAGTTCCAATCAGCGCTTACGGGAAGTATACCTGCCCTACTTGAGCGCCGGAAAGATCTTGCTGGGGATTGGCTTTTCTCAACTTCGGCGTCCCGGAGATCCGGCCGTAATCGCCATGCCGATGGACGACGGCAGTTATCAGATCTCAGGGGAGGTTCCTTGGATTACCGGCTATGGCTGTTTTGAGGAATTCATTGTAGCTGCAGTTCTGCCTGATAAACGCATCCTTTTTGGCCTAATGCCCTTGGAAAGCGCTATACAAACCCATGGCGGAGAAATAAAGCTCAGTCATCCAATGCCGCTAGCAGCCATGGCCTCAACGAACACCGTCAAGGCCCGTATTGTTGATTGGATAATTCCAGAGACCTATATCGTTTCCATCAAGCCCGCTGACTGGCATCAGAAACGGGACCAGAGTAAAGTCCTAAACCACAGTTTTTTTGCTTTAGGATGCGCCCAGGCGGGATTAGACGTCTTAGGCGCAGGCCAATCTGATTCTCTCCCCTTTATTCCACCTATTTTGAAGTCCCTAGCCGCAGAACTAGAGACCTGCCGCACCGCCATCTATAAGGCACAGCAAACTTCGGATAATCCCGAGATTGATCGCCTCCAACTGCGGGCCTGGGCGATTGACCTGGCGGTTCGCTGCGCCCACGCCGCCGTTACTGCTTCACGGGGAGCGGCCAACCACCTGAACCATCCTGCTCAGCGAATTTATCGAGAAGCCTTAGCCTTTAGCGTTTTTGGCCAAACCACAGCAGTCATGGAAGCCACTTTAAAGCAGCTTGTCAAGAGTAATGGCGCTCAACGCCCTCAGAAAAAGTCGAAGGCTGAGAAGGGGAAGGGGAAGAGCCCGTGAGTATGGAGTAGTGAAAATGAGGAGCTGTTAGAAGGGGTAGATAGGTAGATGGGTGGATGGGTGGATGGGTGGATGAGTAGATGGGTAAGGGGATTTTAGATTTTGGAGGCTGGATTTGCTCTCCCTCATCTCCTCAAATTCTGAATTCTGAATTCTCCCCCTGTCCACCCCGCCCCCCCTGCTCCCCCTGCTCCCCCTGCCTCCCCTGCTTCCCCTGCCCCAAATTTAACCACTCACCAAAGCGAGAACCCCTATGAGCAAATGCGTACTCCTGGTTGACGATGAGGAAGATGTCAGAGCGATCGCGAAGTTGGGGCTAGAAATGGGCGCTGGCTGGAAAGTGTTAAGCGCCAGTTCTGGGCTCGAAGCGTTGGATATGGCGGCGGTGCATCAACCGGATGTCATTTTGCTGGATATGATGATGCCGGAGATGGATGGGAGAATGACGCTCCGGAAGTTGAAGGAGAACTCTGCTACCCAAGCAATCCCAGTTATTTTGGTGACAGCTAAGGTTCAACCTTCCGATCAAGCCAGTTTTGCTGAGTTAGAGGTGGCGGCTGTATTTTCCAAACCGTTTCGCCCGCTGGCGCTGGCTCAGCAAATTAATCAAGCGCTGGGTTGGCCAGCTGAATCGCCTATGTAGAACCGTCAGCGACCTTAGAAACAAATCGAGGTCTTAGGCACAAACCGCTATACTGAGTGGAATCACCTAAAATAAAGGGCGAACGATGGGATTCGAACCCACGAATGGAGGAACCACAATCCTCTGCCTTAACCCCTTGGCTACGCTCGCCGTATGTGTGTTTCTGACTATAACATTTTGTCGCAAACTCGGGTAGGAGTCTACTGAAATCCTATATGAAATTTTATTTGATTTTAGAAGTCTGTT
This sequence comes from Leptolyngbyaceae cyanobacterium MO_188.B28, assembly GCA_030065175.1. Taxonomy (GTDB): domain Bacteria; phylum Cyanobacteriota; class Cyanobacteriia; order Phormidesmidales; family Phormidesmidaceae; genus JAKSDM01. The sequence goes on from JASJDH010000084.1 coordinate 7,757, forward strand.
ATCCCAAAGTTAGGGAGGCTCTTCGAGCCTTAAGCGATCACTTGGGCAGCATTATGAGGGATGATTATGGGTTTTTGGAAAAATACACTGTCACTGGGGGGAATTGCCGTCGCCGGACTGGTCGGCGTCATGACGCTGACAAATCCTGATAATGGCTCCTACGAAGAGTACGCCACTCAACAATTGACAGTTTATCTGGAAGAGAATGTTTGTACCGAACTTCCTTCGATCTTGGGTGATCTTCTATCAAACCAGTGTGGCGATCTGCTGAGAAAGAATCAAACTCAGATCAATAAACTAATCAAAGATGGCACCACTGCATCAAATTTTGTCTTATTCAGCGTCTTCCATACCCGCTTAGAGATTCCTGACATGGATGCGGCGCCTAGCTATGAATTTAAGACCATTGGGATTTTTAGACAGTTTTTCACCTATAAGGCGGAGGAAACCTAACTGCATCGGAAGCCTTTTCGTTGGCTCTGATCCCCGCCGGATCCTCCATCGCCGTCCGTCAAACTGCTTTGGTGGCTGGTCCAGGCAGGCGCCGTCCCCACAAACCAGCTCGATAGGGGCTTCCCCCCAGCCCCTTGCATTAAACTTGGAGATTAACTGAAGTTTCTGATACAAAGCGATTGGAGCCAATCACTATAATCTCTCTATAGACTGAAAGGTTAGCTGTTAGAATCTCTCTTAAATTTTTTGAATTAATTGGAATGTTTGGGTTGTCCAGACTTTAGCTGTTATTGTTACTGAACCAGCGCCTGTGACGTCTTCTCCTGCTTACTTACTGGTATTTCATGGCAGCCGCGATTCGCGTTCCCACTCTGCTGTTGATCGCCTAGCCCGCTTGGTTAGGGAAAGGTTAAGTCAGCCCCTTGCGGGACGCGACCCTAAAACCGCTCTAGACGAGCCGATATCACCCATACCGCTGAATGAGTTAGCGTTGCCGATAGAATCTCGACATCCCTGGTCTACTCATACCCAGACAGGCCATCGACTGTTAACCTCGCCGACTGAGCCTTCTCCCTCTATAGAAAAAAGGGACAGAAGTATAGAAGAAAGAGACAGAAGGGAGAAAAGTAGAGTTGCAATGGCTTCTACGCCAATTGTGGGTACAGCTTGTCTGGAGTTAGGGCCTCGCCCTCTCCATGAGCAGATTTATCAGTTCAGTCAACGGGTTAAAGCTGCCGGGGGCGCTCACGTCAAAGTTTTGCCTTTATTTTTGCTGCCTGGGGTCCATGTTATGGAGGATATTCCCAGGGAGATGGCTTTGGCGCGCCAAATTCTGAATACCTCTCTAGACATAACCCTGTGCCCTTACTTAGGCAGCCATTTCGGTTTGAGAAAACTGTTGATTGACCGAATGGCCGAGGTTCCCACTGCAGCCCGCTTGTTAATTGCCCATGGCAGCCAGAGACCTGGCGGAAATAAGCCGATAGAAGAAATCGCTAAACAGTTGGGGGGAATCGCCGCCTACTGGTCCGTTTATCCCGATTTAGAAACCCAGATTATTCACTTGATGCAAAAGGGGCATCACCAGCTCGCCATTTTGCCCTATTTTTTATTCCCTGGCGGTATTACTGACGCTATCACCCAGTTCACAGAAGAATTGGCTGAACGGTTTCCTCGGGTTAACTTTCGGTTGATGCCGCCCCTAGGCGCGACACCTGAGTTAGCCGATGTGGTGGTCGATTTATCAAAGGAGGAAGGGACTTGTCATTGGGGAGTCGAGAGAGCATGACCGCTGGATTGCCTGTTAGGACGAAACTGAATCATAAGCAATCAGGTAAGGTGTATTTGGTTGGGGCGGGTCCAGGCGATCCGGGCCTCATGACCTTAAAAGGTAAAACTCTGTTGGAATGCGCGGATGTAGTGGTTTATGACGCCTTGGTGAGTCCTCCGATTTTAGCCATGGTGAATCCTCAAGCAGAAAAAATCAACGCCGGAAAACGTCGGGGGGCGCATTCCATCCTGCAGGCTGACACCACTCAACTGTTGATGGCCAGAGCTCAAACCCACCCAGTCGTCGTGCGGTTAAAAGGCGGCGACCCCTTTGTTTTTGGCAGAGGCGGCGAAGAAATGGCGGACTTGGTGCAAGCAGGCATTGATGTGGAAGTGATCCCGGGGATTACCGCTGGGGTCGCAGCGCCTGCCTATGCTGGAATTCCCATTACCCACCGCAACTACAGCTCATCGGTCACCTTCGTCACCGGCCACGAGGCAGCTGGAAAATATCGACCTGACATCAATTGGCGCGCGATCGCGCAGGGGTCGGAAACCATCGTCATCTACATGGGCGTCCATAACATGCCGCATATTGTGGACCAACTGTTAACCGCTGGCTTGAGCCCCCAAACCCCCGTCGCCCTAGTTCGCTGGGGCGCACGCCCCGAACAGGAAGAGTTGATCGGCTCCCTTGAGACCATTGTGGCCCAGATGGAAGCTACCGCCTTCAAAGCGCCTGCGATCGCTGTTATCGGCGCCGTCGTTGATCTTCATAGCCTATTAAGCGGCTGTCGACCACAGGTGGTTTAGGCCGCTCCCCCATCCCCTCTATCTTCCCCATCTCCCCTGCCTCCCCTGCTCCCCCTGCCCTCCCAATCATCCACCGTCATCCGACTCACTAGCAACCTGATAAAGCGCCGTAGCCGTTGTTCCATCAGTGGGACACTCAGCAATCCCCAATGCCAGAGAAACCTGAAACCGGGTTCCCTCTGGAGCGGTGAATACTTGTTTCCGGAGGGTAGTGAGGAGACTGGACAGGCGATCGCGGACGTCTACTTTATCGATATTGGGTAGGCCGATAACAAATTCGCCGTCGCCCCAATAGCCCAATAGCTCGTCGCCGCGGCAGGCGGCTTTGAGGGTGTCGCCCCATTGCTGCAGGACTTGACTGCCAACGGTATGGCCATAGCGCCGGTTGATTTGGCGGAGTTCGGGCATGGTCAGCAGGGTGAGGCAGCCAGCGGCGGGATTTCCTGGGACGGCTTGCAGCCAATAGTCAAGTTCGCGTCTGGAGTGGGTGTAATTGGACAGACCGGTTTGGGGATCGCGGCTGGATAGGGTTTGGAGGAGGCGGCTGCGCTCTAGACGATTGGTGATTCGGGTCAGCAGCTCTGGACCGACAATGGGTTTGGTGACATAATCGTCCGCCCCAGCAGTAAAGACTTGATGAATCGTTTCGGCGTCCCGATGGGCGGTGAGAAACAGAATGGGCAGTTCTTGCCATGTTGGATCCAGGCGAACCGCCTGACAGAGTTCGATACCGCTGAACTTGGGCATCTCTACGTCCAGAATCAATAAATCGGGTTGGGTGGCGTTCAGCAATGGCCAAAAGTGGGTGGGATCTTCGAGCCCGGTGACGCGAACACCCCAAGGTTCTAACATGGGGCGCAGGGCTGAGAGGATAATGGGGTCATCATCAACCGCCAACACATTGACAGCGGCGGCTCGACTGCGCTGCAGAAGTTGGTTAGCTGCGTCCCAAACTTGGGCGGTCGCGACCGGCTTTACTAAGGCTCCTTGACCGCCCGCTTGGGCGATCGCCACCCGATCCTTCAATCCATCTTCAGACATTAAAACCAGGGTTGGCACTGGCGGAGTGCGAGCGGATAACTCCCGCAGCATCCCCAAACTTTTTTCCCATGGCCCAGCGGTATCGATATCTAATAAAAATAGACTGGGAGACCGGGTTTTAAGCCAACGTTCGGCTTCGCCCAACGTCTTCACCGATTCAAAGTGCAAACCGGAAGCATCGGCGATAGACAATAGCTCTGAGATTAAGGTAGGGGCGATCGCCGCCGTTAAAACCTGAGAATCGTCCATAGACGGATCTGACGCCGACTCCGTCAGATTTAACAACGCCTCCAGCTGGTTTACTAGAGCAGGAATCTGGCTGTCCTGTTTCCTGTCAGAGCCCACCAACATCGTCTCCAATTGACGCGCCAACTGGGTTCCCTCTGGCCGCTCAAACATGCCAAGCACCCCCGCTAGCTTGTGGGCCGCTCTTCCCGCCGTTTGACGCAGCTCTTCAGACAGCGCGTCCGCCTCTATCGCTTGCATAGCTTGCTTTAGGGCGTCTAGGCGTTCCGCCATAAGTCCCTGATACTGTCGCCACAACGCCGCGATCGCTTCATTGTAAGCAGGTTGAACGGATTCAGACGGATTCGGGGAAGGCGCAGCGGCGGGCGGCGCGGGCGCTGGAGGCGCTACAACCGTTATCTCCTGGGGCGGGTGCTCGCCAACTTTGGGGTTCAGTCGATATCCGAGACCATAGACATTCTCAATCCAGTCTATGGCCCCAGCCGCCTTTAACTTGCGTCTTAATCCCTTGACGTGGGCTTTGACACTATCTTCCAATGGCGGATCATCGAACGTCCAAAGGTGCTCAACAATCTGTCCCCGGCTAAAAACCCGGGATGGATTCCGCAGAAAAAGCTCCATCAAGCTGTATTCTTTGGGGGTTAATTTTAGCGGTTTGTCTGCATAGGAAACCTGACAACTACTGGGGTCTAGGCGCAAACTGCCCATCTCTAATACGGGACTCTGGGCGACTTCGCCCCGACGCAGCAAGGCTCGGACTCTGGCTTGAAGTTCGCCCACATCCAGCGGCTTTGTGAGATAGTCGTCCGCCCCTGCATCTAGCCCGCGAATTCGCTCTTCCGGCGCATCCTTCGCAGTCATCAGCAAAATCGGGGTGGCGTACCCATTTCCTCGCAATCGTTGGCAGAGGCTAATCCCGTCAATCCCTGGCAACCCTACGTCCAGAATAATCAGGTCATAGGCTCCCTCTTGGGCGTATTCCCAACCCATTTGGCCATCATCCACAGGGTCAACGGCGTAATGTTGGCTGGTCAGGGATTGGACAAGGATATGTGATAGCACCTCATCATCTTCAATTAGTAAAATTCGCATCGCCCAATTGTCTCTGCGTTTTGAAATTGCGATCGCACTTCAAAATGACTTCCCGACTTATTCCCGATTAGCCCATAACTTTGAAGCTATCAGGGAAAAAAACGACGGGAATAATCCCCAAAGCGGGAAACTATCCTTGAGATAGAAGTTAGCCTTAACTCAATCATATTAGGCCGACTGATGCAGGATTCTTAGGAATCTTTTAGTCCCACCACATCTTTAACTTTTTCACCCGACTAATCATTCTCAGATTTTTATGGGGTCTTGCACTCCATAACATAGGCTTCCGCAAACAAACTGCAAGGTCGATTCAATGGCCTTTCAGTTGATGTGGAGGAGGTTGTGGGGGAGGCATTGGGGGCTTTGCCCCCCCCACAAACCACACCTCGCTAAATCAGACTTTGACCTGAAAGGGCTAGCGACATGTTGCACGCGAAAATCACCCAACTCACCCGCGACCAGGCAACGCTAATTCCTGAATTTCGAGAGAAATGGAGAGCCCTAACCCTTTCTACTCAGCCAGTAGACCCACAGAAAGCAACGGAGGCGGTGGAACAAGCCTACAGGTCAATCGGCCTGCCTAAGCCTGAAACGGTCTTTTTTACAAGTCCTTATGCGGCCTTGCAGTCAAGGGGAGACGCAGTAGATGTCAAACAGAGCCAAGAAATTAAAGACCGACTTAGACGTCAACTTTGGCGGCGTTTAGCCAGCCAGTTAGAGGTTCGACTATTCGCCCAACTGAGCAGTGAGTTGGAACAGCGCCTGTGGCGACAACTGAAACTGCAGCTATGGAATCGACTCGACGACTCTTTTGCCCAAGGTATTCAACCCGAAGCATTAGCCTATTGGGGAGTCAAACTAGACTTTTGTATCTCGGTGCTGAAATGCAGTCACAATCCTCACCTCTGGGATATTTATCAAGGGTTAATGCAGCACTGTGGTTGGTTAATTCCGATGGGACGTCTCTGTGGCATATGCGATCGGCCCCGCCAGCTGTTGTTTAATCGGGAAAATCGCCTACACGCCGAGGCGAGACCGGCTGTTGAATTTTCAGACGGCCACTGTCTCTATGCTTATCAGGGCGTCAAGATACCCCAGAAATATGGAGAGGTTTTTTCTCACCAATGGCGGGTTGAATGGTTATTCACTGAAGACGATCCTAAATTAAGAAAACTCCTGATCCAAGGCATCGGTTACGCCAGAATCTGTCAGGAACTCCCCGTTAAAATCTTGGACTCCTGTCAGGAATATACTTTACTTCAGGTGGATGAGCCCCGTCTCCACGGTGAACCGATTTATCTCCTGAAAAGAGTTTGTCCTATTACAAATAGCCTACATGCTATTCGAATTCCGGCTTGGATATGCTCTGTTGACGAAGCCATTTGCTGGATGAATTGGGGGATTAACCCAATGTAGTTCTGAATTCAACTCTGCCTATTTTTTTGGGTATTCCATCCTTCAAGACCTATTCAAATTAACTTATTCACCGATTACCATGATCATGAAATTGAGCCTAAATTCCCCCATTTTTTTTCGACAAGGTTTATCTAACCAGCGGCAAGTTCCACAGCTCAATGACTTTCTGCGCCGATATCAATCAGGTGAAAGAGATTTTCGAGGGATTGATCTGAGCGATGAAAGTCTCAGTTGGATTAGCCTTAGGGGGATAGATTTAAGTGACGCGGTACTGTGTTTAACGATGTTGGAAGGGAGCATCCTGGCTGATTCGAATTTCAGCCGCGCGAATCTAAGTCGAGTTGATCTCACCGCCACTAATTTGAAACGATGCAATCTGCGGGGGGCCAATATGAGTTGTGCTGACTTGCGCGGCGCTGACCTTAGCTGTGCTGACTTGACGGGAGCCAACTTGTACGGAGCGAATCTCAAAGGGGCAATTCTGGCCCATGCAAAATTAACAGAAGTGAATTTACAACAAGCTGACTTGGAAAATTCCCATTTATTCAGAGTTGACTTGTTGAATAGTCACGTGAATAGCGCTGTTTTTGCAGGCGCTACCGGATTAACCACTCCACAAAAAAAATGGTTGCAAAGTAAAGGCGCGATAAAAATATTGCTGTAGCGTAAGCATTTAATTTTTATTTTATTGATAAGTTAATTCAAGAGATAGAGCAAGATGAATAACACTGTCAACAACAAATAACGGCGTGTAATTTCAGCCGGGAAAATCCGGTGGGTAGGAATACAGAATACAGGAGACGGAAGCCAATTAAGAGCTGTATTCTGTCTCCTGATTCCTGTATTCCGCCCTCGGGAAAATTCCCCGCTTTAAGTTATAAGCCTAAATAACAGTTATTGAATTCTTGAACCAAACTAGTATTCCTTGACAGAGAAATAGATTGATTACCCAAGAAATATTTACCCGAGTTTTTCCCGATTAATTCCTAGGATTAAATGTGTTTGAGAGGGCTGCCCCCGCCTCTAGCCCCCAATATCTGCCCCAAAATCTGGTATTCGGTAGTGCAATTAGGCGGTTTGTACTTGTTTCTTCAGCCCATAGAAACCCATCTCAATACTGTTTTTGCGATTTAGGAGTCAGACAATGCTGACCAAACTTAAATCTCTTCAGCTTCTATTTTTTCTGGCGCTGTTTGCAACCCTGAGTGTGTGGGCGTTGGCCGGTAATCCAGCCAACGCTAAGCAGCCAGTGAGTGAGCTGGCGGAGGCGACTGAATATCAGGTTCCGCTGTTTGATGAAATGGGGGACTTACATCACCCCATTTCAACTGATTCAGCCTTAGCCCAACGTTACTTCGATCAAGGACTAACCCTGGCTTATGGCTTCAACCACGCTGAGGCGGCTCGCTCTTTTAGAGAAGCGGCCAGACTCGATCCTAACTGCGCCCTCTGCTATTGGGGAGTGGCTTATGTACTTGGCCCCAACATCAACGCTGGGATGGCGGATGACGCCGTACCAGAAGCCTATAGCGCCATCCAGAAGGCGATTGAGTTAGCAGATCACAGCAGCGATCGCGAGAAAGCCTACATTCAAGCCCTTGCAACCCGATATGTCGCCGATCCAGTGGCGGATCGCAGTGCTCTAGATAAGGTTTACGCCGACGCCATGGGGAAAGTCGCCCAGCAGTATCCCGATGATCTGGACGCATCAACGCTGTATGCCGAAGCCTTGATGGACACAACCCCCTGGAATTACTGGACCGCAGAGGGCGACCCTAGACCCGCCACTCGAAAACTGCTAAATACGCTGGAGTCTGTCCTCAGACGCAATCCTAACCATGCTGGGGCCAACCATCTATATATTCACGCAACGGAGGCTTCTCTCCATCCAGAATGGGCGGAAGCAGCCGCGGATCGGTTGCGGACCCTGGTTCCCGGATCCAGCCATTTAGTGCACATGCCCGCCCACACCTATATTCGAGTGGGACGCTATCATGATTCGGCGATCGCCAACCAGAAAGCGATCGCAGCCGACAAAGACTATCTCACCCAATGTCACGCCCAAGGGATCTATCCCCTGGCTTATATGCCCCACAACGATCATTTTCTGTGGGCCAGCGCCACGATGGAAGGGCGTCGTGAGTTGGCGATTTCAGCCGCTCGCACTATGTCCGCCAAGATTGATCAGGAGATGATGCGGGCGGATGGCATGGGGTTTCTCCAAGACTTCTGGATCACGCCACTATATGCGCTTACTCGGTTTGGCCAATGGGATGAAATCTTAGCCGAACCTCAGCCAGCGGCGGACCTGATTTATCCTAATGGGGTGTGGCGCTATGCCCGAGGCATGGCGCTGACCGCCAAGGGAGAGTTCGATCAAGCCGCCCGGGAACTGTCGAAACTGACTGAGATCGCCGCCAATCCCGCCCTGGAAAAGATCACCATCTTTGACCTCAACTCCACCGACAATTTAATGAAAATCGCGTTTGATGTGCTGGCGGGCGAACTTGCCGCCAAACAGGGGAATTACAACCGCGCGATCGCCCATTTGGAAAAAGCGGTTGAAAGAGAAGACAAGTTGAATTACGCTGAGCCCGAGGCCTGGCACCATCCCGTTCGGCAATCTCTGGGCGCAGTTCTGTTGGAAGCGGGGCGCGCCGCCGAAGCTGAAGCCGTCTACCGAGAAGACTTAGTAGAACATCCGCGCAACGGCTGGTCTTTATTTGGGTTGGCCCAAAGCCTGGAAGCCCAAGGAAAATCAAATGCCGCTCAGATAGTGCAAAAGCGCTTTGAAGAAGCTTGGCGATATGCAGATGTGACGCTGACCAGTTCCCGAATCTAAATTTGTTTCAATACATTGCATCAGGGTGCATGGTTGCAAAGTATTCCTAAAATCCTAACCAGAACTCAGATCCGTTGTTTACGCTAGAAGGCGTAACCCTCTAAATGTAGGGAGGATTAATGATGAACAAGACAATTTTTGCGCTTTTCATCTTGAGTTTGCTGTTGATAAGCCAACAAGCTCCCTACGCTACATTGTCAATCTTGTTAATTTTTGCGTTGGCCTTCGGATTTAGTCGAGGCGTTTGGGCGCTTATGCAAGCTCCCGTAAGGGTTGACGATGTTCTAAGACGCCGGGATTAAATTGAGTTAGACTGGTCGGCTACCAAGGTTAAGGCCTTTTGATTTGAGAATTTTAAGGATTTCCAGGTAAACAAAATTTACTGTATAGGTTATCTAAAATCGGAGCGTACAATTGTACGCCCCGATTTTGGTATGTAAATTCGGTATTTTGTGTTTTTGTCGGTCACTCAAGACGGCTGGGAGAAACCGTATCAATATATTCCCGCCAGCGAAAGATGCGCCCTGAGTGAAAGTGGATCACTATCGCATCCTCTGCTCGCGTTTCCTTACCTGTAGACTTTTCTCGATCTTGCCAATACCACTCCACCACAGCCCGATCGCCGGTCTGAATGATTTGGTGAATTTCGATCCGCAACACATCATAGGCAGCGGCATATTCGGCCGCTGCTTGATGAATTTGGTCAGGGCCAACCCATCGGTTACCCGGTGCTATAAATTCACCCTCAGCCGCGAACAGAGCCGCAAATTCGTCGGCATTGCCAACTAACCAAGACTCTCGGGCCTGTTGAATAATTTGCTGGATTGAATCAGGGGGCACGATAATTTCACATTTACTGGAGGCAAACCTTCAAACCATGCCGTTTCTATAGGCGGATAGGGGGCAATGATGGCTCTGATAGAACTAAATACGATGTATCTGCATGTACTGCAATCGAATACAGACATCTGCCGCCCTGTGGAAAACAGGAACGATTCTGTGGAAAACGATCGCCTTCGCCTGTGGAAAACATTCGTACTATTTTCAAGTGTACCTTCAACTTGCAGCCTATTCGTTAGGCAGCGTAGTCAAATAGAGAATTTAGATAGATTCGGGAGGTGGCTCTATCGCTTTCCCCATTTTGTAGGAGAAAAAGCGATAGAGCAGCGGAAAAAGCTCGATCCTGGTCCCAAGTAGGATGATTCTCCAAATACTGCTTAAGGGACTCGTGTAGCTCCTCAGGAATTTCGGCCAGAATGCTGATTTTAATCATAGGTAACCTCATTCGTTGCAAGCGCTTGAGTTTGGCCATATTGCAGGGGTTAGACCGCAAAATGAACGCCAAAGCCAGCACCCCCGGTCTGAATTAGGTCAATGGCTTCCCTCGGCTAAGGGGCAGTGACGCTAACTCAAACCAGAGCGCTTTCTCCAGTAGGTGAATTATTGTCAGGCCAAGGAAATAAGGTTGTCAATCTTGAGTAATGTGAACTCTGGCTTTATAAAAACTATAGATTTACGATGGGGTAGGGGTTCACACACCCTTTTTGTTACATAACTTCGTCCATTCGGCGCCATTTTATCGGCCGGATAGACAGTTTGAGTCCCCCCTAGAAAAGGGTGAAAGACATTGTATTGCCATGCATCCCTGTGGAAAACTTTGGGAATTCTGTGGAAAACAAGGGGGGGATCTGTGGAAATACTGTGGAATACCTTGGGAAAACCTAAACTGAATACAAAGAAATGTGACGATACTGGCCGGTTAGCAGCCGTAAAAAAAATATTTCCGGGTAATAGCATTTCTACGGAGTCAGAAGTTTTCCTTGAGACCCTATCTCTAAGGGCGATCCCCGCTTTTTATCTGGGAGAACAAACGCCTCCCTTCGATAAAAAATGTCTACTTTATTTCATCATTCCCTCAAACTTGAGGAAGATAACCCTAACTCTGCTCTAAAGAAGAAAGCGCCTTCGATAAATCTTGCTTGATCTATTGCTTTATGCCCCACCAAGCCTCAATCCTATCCTCGACTTCACTTGCTTCTACAGGATCTTCGATCAGGGTTTATCCCTTGAGTGTGGCTCCGATGATGGATCGCACCGATCGTCACTTTCGATATTTCATGCGAAAGATCACTCGCTGCACCCTGCTTTACACCGAGATGGTAACCAGTGCGGCTATTCTGCATGGCGATCGGGAACATCTTTTAGGGTTTTCCCAGGAAGAAACCCCTTTAGCGCTTCAGGTGGGCGGCGATAGCCCGGCGGATTTAGCGACATGCGCTCGCATTGCCGAGGATATGGGATACGACGAAATCAACCTCAATGTCGGTTGTCCCAGTAATCGGGTCCAGAACGGCAACTTTGGGGCTTGTCTCATGGCTCAGCCCCATCGGGTGGCGAATTGTGTCGAGGCGATGAGCGCCGCGACAAATTTGCCGGTCACTGTCAAACATCGGATTGGGATTGATCAGCGCGATCGCTACGAGGATATGGCTGAATTTGTGCGCATTGTTGCAGAAGCGGGGTGTCAGCGCTTTATTGTCCATGCCCGTAAAGCTTGGTTGCAGGGATTAAGCCCCAAAGAAAATCGTAATATCCCGCCGCTGCGCTATGAAGATGTGCATCGACTGAAACAGGATTTTCCCCATCTGATTATCGAAATTAATGGGGGTTTCACCACCCTAGAACAAGTCCAAAGACAAAGACAATTTGTCGATAGCGTCATGATTGGCCGCGCAGCCTACGATAATCCCTACCTATTCGCTACCGTCGATCGGGACATTTTCAACCAGCTGTCGCCGCCACCCCCCACCCGACACGAAGTGGCTGAAGCCATGTTGACTTACATAGACGATTGGGCGTCCCGTGGCCTCAAACTGAACAAAATTACCCGCCATATGCTGCAATTATTTTCAGGTCAACCCGGTAGCCGCGCCTGGAAACGCCACCTGACAGAAAATTCCTGCATTCCAGGCGCTAACTCCGAGGTCGTTCTCACTGCCCTCTCTAAAGTCCCGCAATAGGGCGCTGGCAAAATGGCAGAATAAAGTTCCAGGAAAGACGGTGGATGGGTGGATGAGTGGATGGGTGGATGGGTGGATGGGTAGAGGATTTTGGATTTTGGATTTTGGACCTTGGATTAACTCCCCCCTATCTCCCCCTATCTCCCCCATCTCCCCTATCTCCCCTATCTTCCCCATCTCCCCCTGCTTCCCCTGCCCCCTCATCCTCCCCTGCCCCCTCATCTCCCAGCCGCTTCCCATTAACCAACCGGATACCCGGCGTCTGCAATCGCTTGGGTCACCGATTCCTGGGGCGCTTGGGTTTCAATGATCACTTGCTTAGTTTTGGGATCAGCCTGTACTGCTGCTTTAGGATCAACGCTCTGCACAGCTTTCGTAATGGTTTCAGCACAAGCAGAGCAAGCCATGCTAGGCACAGTGAGTTGCAATGAGGTCATTTCCTTCTCCAAATATCCAACTACTTTTGCTTCATCCTAAAATCTTCCCCGGATAGAGAGTCAAGGCGTATAGTCTCTCAAAACCTGTATCGGATCGCCGACCTGGGACTGGAGGGCTTGCTGTGCGCTGCCTCCATTCATGGCCACTTCGACCCAGTTATGGCTGCCTACTAAGGCGATGAGAGCGCCCATCGGCTGATCAGCATAGGTCCTGCCTGCCGCGACAGTGGCTTGTCCCACTTGAACAGCCCAATGGGTTCCCTGGACTAAGTCTCCTGGAATTGTTGAGATTAAATTGCCGAAATGATCAATATACTGAATTGCGCCTGTAATGACGGATTCCGTTTGGATACAGCTGGGAATATCCAGTTTGACTAACGTCTGCGGATCAATCTCCTGCCCCAAATCCGCCAAGGACAAGCCCCGAGCCAGGTGAGCCCCGACCGACGCAAAAATATCCCGCCCATGGAACGTAGCGCTAGGGGTAGAGGTCGCCCAAAATGCTGAATTTGTCAGTTCCACCGCTGCGATCGCACCCTGTTGCTGCAATACCCCGCTAAACACTCCATTGTCCGGCCCCACCAAAAATCCCTGGAGAAATTGAACCGCGATCGCCCGCCGAGCCGACCCAACCCCCGGATCCACCACCACCACATGAACCGTTCCAGCGGGAAAGTAAGGATAGGCGTTTAGCAGATTAAACCGCGCCGCGGCTACATCCTGCGGCGGAATCTCATGGGTCAAATCAATCACCCTGAGGCTGGGATCAATCTGAGCAATCACGCCTTTCATCACCCCAACGTAAACGTCTTGATGGCCGAAGTCGGTGAGGAGGGTTATTAGGGACACTGGGGGAAGTGGGTAGGGTTGATTCTCTAATGAGAGAAATACATACTGGAGCTGTCGCTAGCAGGGTGTATTTCCATGGGATTGGATGCCTTAATTGAGCAATTGAAGACAGTTCCAGACTGGAGACGGGGTGGCAAGAAGGTTGACTATCCATTATGGATAATGCTGCTGATGAGCTTACTGGGGGTCATGAGCGGCTATAGCAGTTTGCGGGCCTTGGCAGACTTTATGAAGCGACACCAGTCCGAAGTGGTTGAGCTATTTGGGTTAGAGAAACCGGAACTACCTAAGTACTCCACCATTCGGCGAATGGCGCACAATGTCGGTGGGAATAAGCTGGCTGAGATCTTTCAGGGGTGGGCGGAACAAGCCTGTCCCGTCGAGTCAGGAGAGGCTATCGCCATGGACGGCAAAGCGCTGGCCAGCACCGGCCAACATTGGTCGGAGTCGGAACAAGATTTTGTCAGTGTGGTGAGCGCCTGTGTCCATTCTCATGGCTGGGTGATCGCCCAAACCAGTTTTCATAATGGCAAAAGCAGTGAGATTACCAGTGTGCGGAGCCTGCTGGAGAAATTAGATGTCACCGGGGTGTGGTTTACCATGGATGCGCTGCACGCTCAAAAAAAACAGTCAGTGAGATCGCCGAAAGCGGCAATGACTACTGTATTGGCCTGAAAGCCAATCAACCTAAGTTGCTTCAACAAGCTCAGCAGTGCGCCGCCGAGCAAGCGCCTGAGAGTGCTTATTATGCCCTCTTAGATCAATCCCATGGGCGCTTGGTGGAGCGACGAGTCCAGGTATTTAATGCTCCCCCAGAGCTGTCTGAAACCTGGGTCAACTTAGCCGCCTTCGTATCCGTAGAGCGCTGTGGCGTCCGAGAGGGTCAGAGTTTCCATAATCAGTCATGGTATATCCTCAGTCGGTGTATCCCCGCTGAAAAGGCGGCTCAGTTGATTCAAGACCATCGCGGCACGATTGAAAATCGAGTGCACTGGGTGAAAGATGTGGTCCAACAGGAGGACGCCTCGCTAATTCAAGCGGCGGAACCGGCAACTTTGATGGCTTTGCTGCGCTCCTGGGCGATTTCAATCTTTCGTCGGGCGGGTCATGACTCGATGACTAAAGCCACTCGACTTTTCTGCCATGATCTACCCAAACTAATTTCCTTCCTTTAGAGAATCAACCCTAGGGTTCTGGCCGCCGCCGCCCGAATGAATACACGATTATCTGTCGCCGCCTGGAGCAGGATGTTTAGGGCCTCCGGAGCTTGTGGCGTTTCCGATAGCCTTCCTAGACTAACGACCGCTGATCGCTTGACTGTGAG
>JASJDH010000085.1 GCA_030065175.1 Leptolyngbyaceae cyanobacterium MO_188.B28
AATAATCCAAATTTTGGGTCGGGGTGTTTTTGGGAAAGATACGCCGCCAAATCTCTGCCCGCGCCGTTCCATCCGGGAACGGAAACGGCGCCATAAATCGGATCCGGCGTAAAAAAGCCTGATCCAGCGCGTTTTTCATATTGCTGGTGAGGATCGCTAACCCCTGATAGGCTTCCATCCGTTGGAGCAGATAACTCACCTCAATATTGGCGTGGCGATCGTGGCTGTCTTTGACTTCCGATCGCTGGCCAAACAGCGCATCCGCTTCGTCAAACAGGAGAATCACGCCGCCGGTTTCCGCCGCATCGAAAATCCGGCGCAGATTCTTTTCGGTTTCGCCGATATATTTGCTCACCACGGTACTCAGATCGATGCGGTAGAGATCAAGTTGACAGGTGTTGGCCAACACCTCCGCCGCCATGGTTTTGCCCGTGCCGCTTTCGCCATAAAATAAGGCGCTGACGCCTAAACCGCGATCGCCCTTTTGGGCGAACCCCCAGTCTTGGTAAACCCGAGCCCGATGGTTCAGATGGGTGGCGATGTCCTCTATTACTTGACGCTGCTGGTCGGGCAGCACCAAATCATCCGAAGTGGCGACGGCCTCAATCCGCTGGGCCAGATCGTCGAGATTGGGTCGGGCTTGGAGGCGACAGAGAGTCCAGAGGGAATTTTGGCTTACTCTTCGAGAAGCCTCGCTTTGCTCGTCTATGGATTTTGGATTTTGGCGCCGGTGGTTGGCGACGGGTTGTTGGCCGGTTTGTTGCGTTATTGGGCTGCGTCGCTGCGCCGCCGCGGCGTCTACGATCACCACGCAACTGACCTGATGCTGGGTTATCAATTGAGCGACCTGTAACACCGATGCGCTGGACAGCGCATGGATAGCCTGGGGGGTCATGACCTCTTCTACCTGGCGGAGCCTCAGTAAATCGGTAGGTTGCAGCGTGCGGCGCACGGCCTCAGGGGTGACGATTCCCAGGAGCTGATCCTGCTCGTCTAAAATGGGAAGATGCCGAATCCGATGTTGACGCATCAAGTTCAAGGCGGGAAAGACATCCCGAGCGTCCGTTGCTTTCAGGGTAATTACCTGTCGAGTCATGACATCGGCGATCGCTAATCCCGTCAGTGTTCCGCCAGTCGCGATCAGCCGCACCATATCCCACTCAGTGAAAATCCCCAGCAATTGAGTATCGACCATCACTAGTACGCAGCTAGTGCTGAAGCGATCAACGAGGCTATCGTTTAGGGGTGAGTCATCCTCCGTCAGGAAGCAAATTCCCGTTAGTGACTGACTCATCAAGTCGATGATTTCGGCTAAGGGAGTTTCAGGAGCCACGACTAGCGGATGACGATAAATCACCTGTTCCAGCAGGAAATGTTGATTTGGAGGATGTTCAGTCTGAGCCAGGGGGTCAAGATTCAAGGACGAATACACCAATTGGGGTTACAAGCGAAACCATGAGGGCTGCAGTTAAATTGTTTGAATGCTAAACCGTTATTTGTTAAAGAGATTTCCAGGAATGAATATACCGTTTTAGGTGGGTGTCGAGGCGCGAGACCCAACACCTCTATCCTGTTGGGTTTCATTTTGTTCAACCCAACCTGCGCATAGATTTTTCTATGGGCTAACTGATTACGTTGTTGGAGTCAACGGTGATGTCATTCAATCATTGACTTTCTAGAAAATTGTGGAGGGTAGTTGTAAAGAAACTGTGAAGAAGGCAAGCATAATAAGATATTGATATATTTCTTGACCATAAAATTCCCTCTACCCATCCACCCCTCTACCCATCCACTGCCTTTTGCTGGGATTTGATGTTTGCTCAAATCCCTTGCCGGATAAGAATTGTGGCGATCATCTGTAAAGAAAACTGTGAAGAGGGAAAATAAAAGTAGGGGAGAAAATAAACGTGAGGTTCATCAGATAGCCGGAAAATTGTATCCAAATTTCCAAGACTGTTAAGCGGCCATGGATTCATCGCCACAGAATCCGCAGGAGGCCATTATGAAAATCCTCGTCGTAGAAGACGACTCTTCTGTCGCCCAAACTTTGCAAAACCTGCTGACTAGCTACCACTATGCGGTTGACATCGCCGTCGATGGCGAAGTTGTTTTGCAGATAGCGGATACCTTTGACTATGATCTGGTGATACTGGATATCTTGTTACCTGGGTTGAATGGCGTCAGGGTCTGTCAACAGCTACGCGCAAAAGGTCTTAAGATGCCCATTTTGTTATTAACGGCCCAAGATGACGCCGCCCAAAAAGCCAATGCGCTTAATGCAGGGGCAGATGATTATGTCGTTAAGCCCTTTGATTCCGAAGAATTGATGGCGCGAGTGCATGCCCTATTGCGACGCGGCGAGACGCAACCTCAACCGATATTAACTTGGGGCGATCTCAGCATCGATCCCCGTAGTCGTTATGTTATTTATGGGACACATCTTTTGTCTTTGACCCCAAAAGAATATGGCATTTTAGAATTGTTGCTGCGGAACAATCAACAGGTGTTTAGCGCCCGAGCCATTCTGGATCAGGTGTGGCGTTCCACTGAGTCGCCGGGAGAGGAAGTGGTTCGGGTTCATATCAAAGAGGTGCGGAAAAAACTTAAAGCGGCGGGCGCCCCCGGGGATTTGATTAAGACGGTTCATCGCGTGGGCTATCGGCTAAACTCGGCGTATTCAGGTGTGGCTAGGTCCCCGACGGATGAACCACCTGCAGCGGCGCAAATGGCTGGCCTCGAACCAGTGGATGCAGGGGGGGACAGAATGGCTGTGTCGCAATCAGCGCCAGCAGAACCGGGTCAGAAGGGGCAGGCGTCGGCGTTCACTCAGCCGCTAAGTGAGGCGGAAAAACAACAATTGCAAGCGAGAAATGGCGAACTGGAGCGACGGGTGGCGGAATTGGCGGCGGCTTTGCTTGAAGCCCATCGTCAACTCCAGCAGCGAGACCAGGCGCAGCGGCAGGAGGCCCTAGGGCGACTAGATCGCGGGATTGTTCACGAACTGAACAATGTATTTACCCCCATTTTGGCGACGGCTCAGCTGCTTCGGTTGACCCAGAAAGGGCTTGACGCCGCCGCGCAGAAACAGCTGAAACTGATCGAGGAGACCGCTAAACGGGGGGCTCGCCTGGTCAAACAAATACTCAACTTGAGGACGGAAGGGCAAGAAGAGTAATCCTCAGGGGCGTTGGGGTGGGCGCTTCCGCTGGGGGACTGGCTGCTTTTTCCGAATTGTTGTATCACTTG
The DNA here is from genome assembly GCA_030065175.1 of Leptolyngbyaceae cyanobacterium MO_188.B28. Lineage (GTDB taxonomy): Bacteria > Cyanobacteriota > Cyanobacteriia > Phormidesmidales > Phormidesmidaceae > JAKSDM01. Next base: position 3,247 of record JASJDH010000085.1, read on the forward strand.
TCTGGGGATACGGGCAAGGCGTTTGTGCTGGTTCAGCACTTGGATCCAGGGCAGACCAGTTTATTGAGCGAGCTGCTGGCTCGGACCACGCAAATTCCCGTTCATACGGCGGCGGACGAGGAGGTGGCGGCGGCGAATCATGCGTATGTGATTCCGCCTAACATTTAGATGACGATTTCCGAGGGGCGGCTCCGGCTAGCCGTGTGCGATCAAAGCCAGTCGCGAGTCAAAACGATTGATCTGTTTCTCCAGTCCTTAGTGGTCGATCAGCAAAGCAAAGCGATCGCGATAGAAGCGATGAGGAAGCTGCAGCATTTCAGGAGGGCGACCTCTTAACCGTATTCAGGCTGCTGCAAAAGCAGACGGGCGGCAAGGGGTATTTGAGGCGTCACAACTTCCTCACACTGATCCATTAAACTTAAGTCCACCTGAAGACACTTTGCTGGAGAAGACCTAAGTCACGCCTGTCATCTTTTCTAGACGATCTGTTCTTCTGAACTTGTGGCTATGTCTTTTTCCAGGGGGGCTAGCGGCGCACATTGGCATTGCGAGGGAGGGAAGGCGCATGTCAACAGGCAAAATCCTGCTGAGCATTGAGGATGACGAGAGCACTTCGCAAGTTATACAACTGGCGCTGGAGATGATGGCGGGTTGGACGGTCTTGATCGCCAATTCTGGCGTCGAGGGGGTTGCGATGGCGGAAACTCAGCAGCCGGATGCGATTCTCCTAGATGTGGCGATGCCTGTCATAAATGGATTGGAGACGCTTCACCGGCTACAGGCGAATCCCACCACCCGACACATTCCCGTTATTTTGCTAACCGGCTTTCCAGCCTTGGTTAATCACCGCCAGCGGGCTGAGTTAGGGGTGAAAGGGGTGATTGTGAAGCCTTTTGATCCGTTGAGGCTGGCTAAAGGGGTGGAATCCGCCTTGGCTGGGATCTGGTGAAGCGTTTCAGTCAGGCAACTTAACGGTGAAGCAAGTCCGTCCCGCTTCGCTCTCAACCCGGATAGCGTCTGCTAGATGGTTGACCAAGCCTTTCACCAACGCCAGTCCTAGCCCCGCGCCGCCTTGTCCCCATTCATGTCCTCCATCATTTGGGCTAGCTTCTGTTTAGTGCGAATATTTTTCATATGCTTCTTAACTGTGTGGACACTGATGTGTAGCTCTAACGCAATTTCCTTATAAGTGTAATGAGAGCGATAGCGTAACCACACCTCAGATTCTCGAGAAGTGAGACCGAGGTGATCCCCTTCAGAGGTGGCCTGGCGCTGGATTGCCTGACCACGATCTTCCAAAATCACCAGAACATAAGAGTGGGGATTGTTCCCAAGTTGAAACCATCGGGCTCGGATGCGGAAGCAGGCGGATTCTGTAATTTTCAGCTCAGACTCAGCAATCATGGGGCTATGGGGGGGGTGACGACGACTTTGAATGAGCGCCTGACAGACCTGCCAAATGGCGTCTGGCGTCTGGCCCAAAGCTGAGCTGCCTGGGGAAAAGCGATCGCAAATTCGTCGAGCCGCCTCATTGGTTTGAATCCACTTGCCTTGCTCCGTCAGGATCAATACACCATCAAACCCGCTAGTAAGGATTGCCTGCGCCAAGATATTGTCCAACCCTTTGGTTGGCGACCTGAATGATTGTGAATGGCTCTGGGCATAGTTGATTGGAAGGCTTTGGGCAAATATAGTTCTGCTTGTCATTATTAGGTTGAAAGCATAGGAAATACGTTTGATGTGCTTAGGCCGATAGCCAAGGGCGTCAAAATCTTGCGCTGTTTTTGATTGCTACTCTTCCATAACAAGCGTTAATTCCTTTTTCTATCCACCAAGGCAGTCTGTTTTTTCGAATACTCAATTCACTGCCCTGGCTCCCAGTACATAAGATTGAGATGTGAAAATCAAAGGTTGAGAATTGTGGGCAAAATAGCGTCTTACTTGATGACTGGGAGGCTGAAGAAGATTAATCATTCGCCAAAAAGTATTATTGACCTTCTAATGGTAATTGTGGAGAGCAGTTGTAAAGAAGTTGTGAAGGAGGCGAAAATCATTAGAATTTGTCAAATACTTTATCAGTCACGCCTCACAAAACCCTCAAATTTATTTTCTATTGTTAAGGAGGAAGTGCTTATCCTTAAGGAGGCATACCTTGATTTCTACCGCTTCACCCACCACGACCTCCACTCAATCCCAATTTCTGATTATTGGCTACGGCAGAGAACTGCAAGGTGGCGACGATATTGGCCCTGAGGTCGCCATGGCTGTGACTGACTGGCGGTTATCGTCGGTCAAATCTCTGGCGGTTCATCAGCTAACGCCAAGATTAGCTGTCGATATCGCCAAGGCTGACTATGTCATCTTTGTCGGCGCCTGTGGCGAAAGCTGCGCTCCAAATGTTCAAATTGAGCCGATTGTTATTCGCAAACCATCATCGCCCCACTACACAGCGCCTATCTTAGCCCTCAGTTGTGAACCATCTACGTTGCTAACCTTGACCCACGCACTCTACGGTCGACATCCCCAAGCCTGGTTACTTAAGATCCCAACTGAACGCTTTGACAAAGGTAAGTCTCTCTCAGACACCGCCCACCAGGGTATCGATCGCGCCATGAGAGCAATTGAACAGTTCGTCACAACCTATCAACGGCCCCAATGTATCAGCCAAATGTCTACACCTAAGGGAGCTGCAGCTAAATTATAGGGTAGGTGAAACTTTTCGGTCATTAGGGGATGAGTAGGTTGCAACACAAAGCGGAAAGCTATCACTGTGACCATAACAGCTCCACCGAATACGAACAGCAGCGAGCAGTGACGCCGCCGAATGAAAGCCGCCTCGAAATCGAATAGCTAAGTGGCTAGCCGATGACCTAGCTGCTGGGCTCGATGGTGGTTTCTGGTTGACAACGTGCTGTCTTTGGGATCAACCATCCCAATCCACAGAGCGCCGATGGGTTTGCTCCCCAGCATACTGGCCAGTTCCTTCAGGGTTTTGATGGGAGCCATGAGCCAGCGAGCAATAAATCCGGGCGCGGCGCTAGAGGTGACTAGAACAGCTTTTTTTGTGGGCTTGGCGGTGCTGCGAATGGGGGCAGGAGAAGTCCAGGGCCAATAGCCGTAGCAGACAGTGCGCTCTAGAAATTTCCGAGTAAGCGCATTGATGTCGCCAAAGTTCACAGGTGCTCCCAGCACCAAGGCATCTGCTGCTTCGATGCGATCTAGCAAGGATGCCATGTCGTCTTTGAGCAGACACTCACTCCGACCTGGTGCTTGTAAGCAGTGACGACAGTTTGTGCAAAACTCAATGTGCTGATCTTGCAGGTAGATTTTCTCGGTGTGAGCTCCTTTTTGGGCTGCTGCCGCCAGAATTTCACTCACGGCATTGTCAATGACGCCATGTTTGCGATAGCTACCCACGATGCCAATGACATTGGGGCCGATAACGGTGCGATCGCTATTCATATATCCCTCCCTGTTGAATCTCTGGGACGGTAGCAAAATAGGGTATTTTCTTGCTCTCTACCTTCAGTGTGGATCAGGTCATCGCAAATGTTGCAGCCTGTTCATCATTAATTACAGTCACCATAGGCTGGGTTGGCAATTTTCCACTCATCCAGGTCGCCGATGGCAAGGATAGGCAAGATAGGAAAATCTTGGATAAGCGATCACATCCCTATTAGTTTTCAAAGTAGTGTTCCAATGTTGTTCGGATAAGCCTGATTATTTAATGCGTTGCACTGCAATGCAAATTTGTATTGCAGCATATCTACAAATTATTGGGGTCTTCTAAAAGTGTTAACCTAACAGTCTTGATCATTGTTCATTGGTGAGGGTTCAACTCGATCCCTCAAGTCCAGCCGCACTCCCAGCAGTTCTATTTTTGACTGCCGATGTCTGCCCCCTACTCTATGCTTATAGATTGGTTTCGCGTAACATACACTTTTTATACTGTTTCTTTTCCCTACCCAAATAGCCGTCGCAATTAATCCTTCGTGATTGGACATTTGCAGGCTTAACCGTTGAAGCAGCGATCAACGCCCAAGCCCTAGAGTTAAAGGATTTTTAATCAAGGCAACAGCAATTTTTGTTATTTTACTGTAACTGGAGTATTTGTCGTAGTATCCTAACATCCTTCCCCAAACTGGCCATGTCCCTAAATCAGCACTTCCTGCTGGAGCAGATAATTTATCGTCACCCGCTGGTTGTGGCTCCTGAGACCCCCTTAGCGGAGGTCATCGACTTGATGAGTCAGTCACTGTTGCGAATTTGCCGCCTGACTGAGGATGGCGAACCGCTAGACGACAATCCAGTTGATCGGTTAAGTCTTAGCTGTGTATTGGTAATGGCTGATATCCAGTTGCTGGGTATCTTCACTGAGCGGGATATGGTGCGGCTGGTCGCTGTTGGCGGAAATCTGGCGGGGTTAACGGTCGCCGATGTGATGACTCGGCCAGTCATTACACTGAAGGCGATTGACGCTCACAATGTCTTCCATGCTTTGAACTTAATGCGTCAGCATCAGATCCGACATCTGCCGATTGTAGATGAGCAGGACCAGCTCCTGGGAATCGTTACCCCAGAGGGTGTGCGCCGAACGCTGCAACCGACAGACCTATTGAGACTCCGCCAGGTGGGTGAGGTGATGAGCACCCAGGTCATCCATGCCTCGTCTAGGGCGTCGGTGTTGCAGGCAGCTCAATTGATGGCCCAACACCAGGTCAGTTGTGTGGTGATTGTAGAATCAACTGAGAGGCGACGGCGCCGCTCAACAGCGCAACCAGCCAACCCCCCAACTCAAAATCCAAAATTCATAGACGAGCAAAGCGAGGCTTCTCGAAGAGTAAGCCAAAATTCTTTCTCCCTAATTCCTATTGGAATTATCACCGAGCGAGATATTGTCCAATTTCAGAAGTTAGAATTGGATTTGACAAGACTCCAAACGCAAACCGTTATGAGCGCGCCGCTGTTCCCGGTCAGACTGGAGGATTCGCTTTGGGCGGCGCATCAGCAGATGCAGCAGCATCGGGTGCGGCGGTTGGTGGTCACGGGGCCGCAGGGAGGACTCAGGGGGATCGTGACGCAGACCAGCTTGCTGCAGGCGTTGGATCCGGTAGAGATGCACAGAGTCCTGGAGCTACTGCAGCACAAGGTTAAGCAGTTGGAAGCAGAAAACATACAGTTATTGCAAAGCCGAACGACCGAACTGGAAAGGCAAGTGCAAGACCGCACCGCTGAATTGCAGCAGCAGGTGGATCAAGAGCGAGTGGTGACGGAGACAGCTCAACACATCCGCCGCCCCTTAGATTTAGAGGAGATTTTAACCACAGCGACGGCTGAAGTGCGCACCTTTCTCCAAACTGATCGAGTGATTATCTATCGCTTTGAGCCAGACTGGAGCGGTATTGCGATCGCTGAGTCTGTAGCGACTGAATGGCCCTCTATACTAGGCGCGACAATCAAAGAATCCTTCTTCGAAGAAACGGCTAATCGGCAGCTCTATGAAGAGGGCCGCATTCAAGCAACATCGGATATCTATACAGCCGGGATATCTCCATGCCACCTGGATTTTCTGGAGCAGTTCCAGGTTAAGGCCAATTTAGTGGTCCCAATTTTAAGAGGAGAGCGATTGTGGGGACTGTTTGCGGCTCAGCATTGCGCCGCGCCTCGGCGGTGGAAACAATTAGACATTGATTTGCTTAGACGTCTGGCTACTCAGATGGAAATCGCCCTCCGGCAAGCAGAACTCTACCAACAGGTTCAGGCCGAACTCACTGAACGCCAGCAAGCGGAAGAAACGCTGCGTTTTCGAGCCTATCGGCAGTCCATGATCGCTGAACTGGGTAAGAACGGGCTGGCGAATAATAATCTAGCTGACCTGATGAACGAGGCGGTGGCCATGCTAGCGCACACGCTTGAAGTGGAATACTGCAAGATTTTAGAACTTCTGCCTGAGCAGAATGTACTGCTGCTCAGAGCGGGTGTGGGGTGGCGAGCCGGGTTAATTGGTGAAGCGCTGGTGGAAACCCATCGAGGCTCGCAAGCAGGCTATACTCTGTTGAGTTCGGAGCCGGTTGTCGTCAGCGACCTTCGCACAGAAACCCGATTTAACGGTCCGTCTCTGTTGGTTGATCACCAAGTGGTGAGCGGCGTGAGCGTTGTTATTCAGGGTGAAGATAGACCGTTTGGCGTTCTCGGCGTTCATACGACTCAGCGCCGAATCTTCAGTTCAGATGATGTTAATTTCCTCCAGACAATTGCGCATGTGCTCTCTAATGCCATCAATCGCAAGCAAACTGAGCAGAAAATCCGTGAACAAGCGGCTTTACTAGATGTGGCGACAGACGCAATTTGCGTTCGAGGCATCGAAAATCAAATCCTCTTCTGGAACCAAGGGGCCGAGCGCTTGTATGGCTGGACAGCAGATGAGGCGCTGGGCAAAGACGCTAATCAGTTACTCTATCGGAATCTCTCCCCTCAGTTGGGAGAAATCCAACAAGCTCTGGCTGAGAAAGGTGAGTGGCAGGGTGAATTGAGTCAAGTGACTAAAGCCGATCAGGACATTATTGTTGAAAGTCGCTGGACATGGGTGCGCGATGACGCCGGAGATCCTAAATCCACCCTGATCGTTAACACGGATGTCACTGAAAAAAAACAACTGGAGGCTCAGTTTCTCCGCGCCCAACGATTAGAGAGCCTTGGCGTATTAGCGGGCGGCATCGCCCATGACCTTAACAATATTCTGACGCCAATTTTGGCCAGCACGAAACTGTTGCCCCTCCGATTTCCGAATGCCGATCCGCAAAGTCAGCGCTTATTTGAGATGCTGAAGATTAGCGCCGAGCGGGGAGCGGCTTTGGTGAAGCAAGTGCTGTCGTTTTCGCGCGGCGTCGAAGGAGAATACGTCGTGCTTCAGGTCAGACATCTGATTTCAGAAATCAAACAGATTGCCGAAGAAACCTTTCCTAAATCAATTGAACTGCACACCAATATTCCTCGAGATCTTTGGCCAATTCATGGAGACGCCACGCATCTGCATCAGGTGTTGATGAATCTATGCATTAACGCCAGGGACGCCATGCCCAATGGCGGCGTTTTGAGTATCTCCGCTGAGAATCTTTTGAGTGATCAGCACTTTGCTCAAAGGAATCTTGAGGCTCAAGTGGGGCCTTACATTTTAATTACCATCTCCGATACGGGAAACGGTATTTCTCATGACATTTTGGATCGAATTTTTGACCCCTTTTTCACCACTAAAGAAGTGGGCCAAGGCACTGGTTTGGGGCTTTCCACCGTAATGGGCATCGTCAAAAAACACGGCGGCTTTGTGGCGGTGCATAGCGAGGTGGGACAAGGCTCCCAATTCCGGGTTTACTTACCCACGGTAGAGACGCCAGAAGTCCTGCAAGTCGAGGATTCTGAGCCTCTGACAGGACAAGGAGAATGGGTGCTTATCGTCGATGACGAAGCGCTGATTCGGGAGATGGCTAAGACATCATTAGAAACCTATAACTATAAGGTTTTGACCGCCAAGGGCGGGATTGAAGCGATCGCCCTGTATGCCCAACATAAGGACGAAATCAAGGCGGTTTTGATGGATATGATGATGCCGACGATGGATGGCGTCGCCACCATCCGCACCCTACAGAAAATTAATCCCCAGGTTCAGATCATCGCCGTCAGCGGACTCACGGCAAGCGATCAGCTGACCGCAGCGATGGCGATTGGCGTCGATACCTTTTTGCCCAAGCCCTATACCTCAGACGCCTTATTGAATATCTTACACGAGGCGCTCAATGGTCAATGATTTAGAAATGCTTCACAAGTTGCAGACGAATCCCATAACCCAACACATTCTTGTGAATTTTTTAACCTGTCGGCCAGACTTGGTAAATCGGCTCCGACTGAAGGAGTTAGGCGTGAAGGGGGTGATTGCAAAGCCTTTTGACCCCTTGACTCTGGCGAATTGGGTGTAATGCGGCCTTGGAGGAGATCTCATGAAACATTTCAGTTGTTATATCCCCAAAAGCTGGCCATTCGTTGAAGATAGGACTGAAATGACTGACCGCTACTTAAAGTTTCTTAGTGAAAAATCTTAGTATCTTCATGATTTCCTCACATTTAGGGGCTATTCTCTGCATAAGCTTGCAAACATTGTGGGAGGACAACAGTTTATAGGGGCGTCTCCTCCAACCCTCAAAGCCGAGGGAGTGGAGGCATACTGAATTTTCAAGAAGGGAAGAGGCTAGATTCATTTAACTCTGTAAGTTTTAAGAAAAAAAAGTTGAAGCAATTTATTTTTGAACAGAATTTTAATAAGCAGGAATATCAAAAATAACCACCCAAAAATATTGATATAGGGGATTGTCGATCTATCTTCATGCTTGACAAGTAGACTTTCAGTACATGAAATTTCTCAGAAATCTTGTTAATAATCGATTATAAGTAGGCGCAAGATGAATAAATCACAAGCTTTGCTGAATCAAGATTTGAGGCCTATAAACCCTGCTCAACCTCAGGTTGATTTTTCATTAGAACCCACACCCAGACATAAAATTCTCTGTTTCTATATCAATTCAACCAATCGGATGCAAATTATCCGAATTACGAATATACCTGAATATTATTGGGAACGAATGATTTTACCCGGTCAGCACTTGATATTCGAAGCGATGCCGGAAGCCTGCTTGGAAATTCATTCGAGTGAGCATATCACTTCAATTCTGACGGATGTAATTCCCTGTCGACAATTGCATATAAATGCATTGAGTTAACCTCATTTAATCTCCCGGGTTTAGATCTTTGTAACTATCCCTGAAAGCAGTCCTCTAAGCCGCTAATAATAGTTCATCACCTTCCACTATTTTGCAGAAAGTACCGGGTTTCTAAAGTGATAATCCTTCTATTTCATTCACTCTATAGGTCTGTTCATACTTCCCCAATGCGTCAGCTAAATTATCCAGGAGTTCCTCTGAGTTCTCTGAATTCCCTGAATTGATTTCCGCAGATCTTATGAAGCATCTAGCGTTAACCATCCTGTCCTTCACAAGTTCCTCAAACCTCTCTACTAAATTATGGATGATGCAGCATCTTTTTAGCGAATAGAGGCATCTCAGGGAGGCCGAGTTATGAGTGAGAAACCTCCGAGGATCATGATCGCAGGCGCTACCGGATACATCGGTGGAGGCGTCCTTCAGGTTTTGCATCAGAAGGGCTTCTGGATTCGCGCCTTATGTCGCGACAAAGGCCGTCTGAGAAATCCAGACTGGTGCGATGACATTTTTGTCGGGCATGCCACCCGACCGGAGACTCTGAAGGGGCTCTGCGAGGGGATCGATATCGTCTTTTCATCCATTGGGATTCGCTCCTTCAAGCGGAAACCGACCATTTGGGAGGTGGACTATCAAGGGAACCTGAATATTCTGCAGGAAGCAAAGCATGCAGGCGTTAAGCACTTCATATTTGTATCAGTGCTACGCGGATCGGAAATGGCTCGGCTCAGTCCCGTTGCTGCAGCAAGAGAGCGGGTAGCCCAGGCAATCATTGAATCGGGAATGGATTACAACATTTTTGCCCCAACTGGCTTCTTTAACGACGAACAAGTATTCCTGGCAGAAGCCCAACAGAAGGGGGTCGTGCGTCTCATCGGAGAGGGTTCTGGTGTGATCAATCCCTTAAGCGCTCTGGATTTTGGCGAAGAGGTCGTTAAGGTGATCGAGGATCCGGAGTTAAGGAATCAAGTGAAACCGGTCGGTGGCTGCGAGAAATTTAGCCACCGGCAAATTGCCGAGTTGGCCTTCCAAGTTATCGGTAAGGAGCCTCGCATCAAAACGATATCCGCCTGGAGGTTGGCGCTACTGGCGTTACTCCTGCGTCCCTTCAACTACAATGCCTATACCCTGATCAAGTTCTTCGAGTTTATCGCTCGAACGCCGGATATGACCGGAGAGCCGATCGGTCGACGACGGTTGGAGGATTTTTTCAGGAATCTCACCAAAGGGCTTTCTATAGCTGAAGCGGATAGTGCTTTGTAATTCCCAAGCTCACCAGGATGGCTTCTGATCTACCCTTCCACCAACCATCTACTGACCATTGATCCCACGGATGTAGAATAAAAAGCGCGATAAATCCTGCTAGAACTGGAATTCCGGCTAGAAACAAATGATTGATTGGTTCACCCCAAGGGTTTATGAGTGGTTTCATCCATTTCTGCAGAGAAACCGATTTAGTTTGCTTATAACGTAAGTCTGACTTCAACGATGGTCGGATCGCTTGTCCGTTTGCGCTGGAAGCCAAATCCCTGAGCCAGATTCAGCATCGCTGTATTTTCCGCGAAGACTTCTCCAACCAGTTCTTGCAACCCTTTATTGCGGCAGTAACGGATAATCCTTTCCAATAGGGCGCGGCCTAACCCCTGCCCTTTCATATCGGAACGAACAATAATAGCGAATTCGGCAGAGTGGTTGTCGGGATCCGCGATCGCCCTCACCACGCCTAAAGTTTCGGAGGATGCCTGAGCGTCAACGCCCGTGGCGATGAACGCCATCTTGCGGTCATAGTCAATTTGGGTAAAGCGGGCCATTTCGGAATGGGGAAACTGGCGCACCATGCCGAAGGAACGAAAGTGAATGTCATCGGGGGTTCATATCCGCTACATCTCCTTAAACAGGAAAATTTTAAGCCGATTGAACCTGAGATTCTGTCACTTTCACAATAAATAAGAAAAATGAGGAACTTGCGAAGAAATATTTATCTCACAGGTTCCTCAAATTCCTTTGATTTAATGCCTTTTGGAGAAAGGGTTCACTCAGGTTGACGGGAGGACGTGTGATGGCGAATCCAGAACAGCTGGCCCGACTCAGACAAGTTGCAGATACCTTATCGCTAAACATCATTGGACGGCAAAGAATTCACTGCCCACTTGCAGTTGCGTTGGGAATTGCGTTGACTATGGCAGGTTGTTCACAGCCCCCCCCTTCTCAGGCTAAGCAGCCCATTAATGTCGCTCAAACTCCAAATTCACTCTCCGAAGAAGGTAATTTCGTTCGGGTCGTCGTCAATCAGGTAGGGGCCGCTGTCGTTTTGATTGATGCCGAACGAACCGTTGCTATTGCGCCTTGGCTTTTTGATAATTCTCTGTTCCGTGAGTTCTTTGGCGAAGATGTTTTTCCCGAAATACCGCGAGAAAGGGTGAAAAGGTCAGAGGGGTCAGGTTTTATCATTGATGTTGATGGCGTAATTTTGACCAATGCCCATCTGGTCAAGGGCGCGGACAGGGTGACGGTAACCCTCACCGATGGCCGTCGGCTTCTCGCTCAAGTCCAGGGCTTGGATGAGTTGACGGACCTGGCTGTCGTAAAAATTGAAAGTACAGGCTCAGAATTACCAGTAGCGCCTCTGGGAGATTCTGACCAGGTGCAAGTAGGGGATTGGGCGATCGCAGTCGGCAATCCCCTGGGGCTAAATAACACGGTGACTTTTGGAATTATCAGCAGTCTTGAGCGTTCCAGCACTCAAGTTGGGATTCCAGATAAACGGCTGGATTTTATTCAAACCGATGCCGCCATTAATCCAGGGAATTCAGGGGGACCCTTATTAAATTCATCTGGGGAAGTGATTGGCATTAACACGGCTATTTTGAGCGGCGCGGAGGGGATTGGATTCGCCATCCCCATCAATCAAGCCAAGGCGATTAAAGATGCCCTGGTGCGGGGAGAACGGATTCCCCATCCTTACCTTGGGGTCCAAATTGCCACCCTGACGCCAGAGTTGGCGCAAGCCCGTAACCGCGATCGCACCCGTCAGCTTCCAGAAATCAACGGTGTGCTGATCGTCAAAGTTCTACCCAATACGCCAGCTGCCGCCGCCGGTCTAACCCAGGAAGACATCCTGATTGAAATTGATAAACAATCAGTAACGACTGTCGAACAGTTGCAGCAAATGGTAGAAGATAGCGAGGTAGGGCAACTGCTACAGCTGAAAGTTCGGCGTGGCGATCAAACTGTGGCCTTATCAGTCCAGATTGGCGATTTACAGGAAGCCGACTGAAGTCAGGGGGGTTAACCGGATTGTAGACTGTGCTTGTGTCGATGGTCCAACGCGATCGCCCTGGCAATTTTAAGCCGTAATTTTTGATCTCAATCAGTTCTAATCGGTTTCGCAAGCAAGTGAGTTAGAGATTTACAAATCAACGACCTTAACCATGAGCAATTGGCACTGTTTAGACGCTATCGAGGTTTTACATCGGCTAAGCACCAATGCTGAAAACGGTCTGTCCTTGTCAGGAGCTACTCGCCGACTCAGGGAGCTGGGTTCCAATGAGTTGATTGAGAAAAGCGTCGAAGGTCCCTGGCGGCTTCTCTGGAAACAACTGACAGCCACCATGATATTGATTTTGATCGTGGCGGCCCTGCTCTCGGCTGCTCTGGGAGATTATAGAGACGCGATCGCCATCCTCGCCATTGTGATTTTTAATGCGCTCCTTGGATTCAGGCAAGAATATCAGGCTGAGCGAGCGATCGCCGCCCTTAAAAAGTTGGCTGTTCCCACCGTCAGGGTCCGCCGTGATGGGGCGGTGATGGAAATCTCTGCCCGTGAGTTGGTTCCGGGGGATATCGTGCTGCTGGAGGCGGGCAATCTGGCGCCTGCCGACTGTCGGTTACTGGAAACCTCAAATCTACGCATTCAGGAATCCTCACTCACCGGCGAATCGGCACCCATTGATAAAACCGCTCAGGCGTTAGCGTCAGCGGACTTACCCCTGGGCGATCGCCTCAATATGGTCTATATGGGGACCATTGCGACCTATGGGCGAGGCTTAGCGGTGGTCACCGAAACGGGGATGGCGACGGAGTTAGGCAAAATCGCAGCCGCCATTCAAACCGTGGGACGAGAACCGACTCGACTGCAGCAACGCTTAGATCAGCTGGGGCGGAGATTAGCGATCGCCATCGCAGTGCTGATCGCCCTCATTTTCGCAGTGGGGTTGCTGCGGGGCGAAGAATTGAAATTGATGTTCCTCACCGCTGTGAGTTTGGGGGTCGCAGCGGTGCCTGAAGGGTTGCCAGCAGTCGTCACCATCGCCTTGGCTTTAGGAGCCAAGCGGATGTTGAAACGGCAGGCGCTTATCCGTAAATTGCCCGCTGTTGAAACTTTAGGCTCAGTCACGGTGATCTGTTCAGATAAAACGGGCACCCTGACTGAAAATTGTATGACTGTCACCTTTCTAGGGGTGGCGGGCTATCGCATCGATTTGACGGCGCATCTGCGTCATGCCAGGCCCGTCCTGAGTGCTGGCGAAAAACAATCTAAATTACTACAGCAGCAGCCTGCACTGGCGCTACTCCTGACAGGCGCCGCTCTATGTAATGATGCTTTTTTGGAGTCTGTTCAAGCTGATTCGCAACACTTTCATGCAATCGGAGATCCGACTGAAGGATCTCTGGTCGTCGCCGCCGCCCAATTGGGGCTTTGGAAAGTTCGCCTAGAGCAAGCTTTTCCTCGGGTTGCTGAGCTTCCCTTTGATTCAGAGCGCAAGCGAATGACCACGATTCATCAACTTCCTACCGACACAACCCCTCTTCCAGAAGTGCTTAAGGCGAGTATGAATCGGGAGATAGCGTCTGGAAAATCAGCCTACATTGCCTTCACAAAGGGGGCTCCAGACGGTTTACTGGAGGTGTCCAGCAAAATCTGGATAGATGGGCGCACTGAACTGCTGACGGATCACTGGCGTACAAGAATTTCTAGGGCGAATAATCAACTGGCGCAAGCGGGCATGCGTATTCTGAATGTCGCTTTTCGCCCCCTACCAGCGCTTCCATCAAATGACCAAAAGAATACGTGGGAACAAGATTTAATCTTGGTCGGTGGGATTGGCATGATTGATCCGCCCAGACCCGAGGTCAAAAGCGCTGTTCAGACTTGTAAGACGGCTGGCGTCCGCCCAGTGATGATTACCGGCGATCATCCCCTAACCGCTGAACACATTGCCCATGAACTTGGGATTGATACTCAGGGACGCACGCTCACAGGCCAAGACTTGGATCAACTTCAGGTTGGAGAACTGACGGAACACGTTGAATCCGTGTCTGTTTATGCAAGGGTTTCACCCCAGCACAAGTTAGATATTGTTAGAGCCTTGCAAAATCGAGGGCATATCGTCGCCATGACGGGAGATGGGGTCAATGACGCCCCAGCCCTGAAGAAGGCTGATATCGGGGTGGCCATGGGCATTGCCGGTACGGATGTGGCTAAAGAAGCAGCGGATATGGTGTTGCTAGATGATAACTTCGCCACTATCGTCAGCGCCACCAAGGAAGGTCGAGTGATCTATGACAATATCCGAAAGTTTATTAAGTACGTGCTAACCGGCAACTGTGGTGAACTTTGGGCGATCGTGTTGGCGCTATTTTGGGGCATGCCGCTGCTGCTGCTACCGCTGCAAATTCTCTGGATCAACCTTATCGCCGATGGCCTGTTGGCTTTAGCCTTGAGCGTAGAACCGGCTGAGAGAAATGTCATGCGCCGCCCGCCCTACAAACCTAATGAAAGTATCTTTAGCCGTGGAGTAGGCCGAGACATTTTTTGGATTGGGTTATTACTCGGCTTAATCTTACTCGCGGTCGGCCATCGCTACTGGGCTACGGATCAAGCCAGCTGGCAAACAATGGTGTTTTCTATTCTTGCCTTTTCGCGCATGGGACTAGCCCAAACCATGCGCTCCGAGAGGGATTCCCTGTTTCGCATTGGATTGCTGTCCAACCAGCCCTTATTGGGTGTTGTTGCATTAACTTTCGGGTTGCAATTGGCGATCATTTACGTCCCCGCCTTACAGACATTATTCAACACGACGGCTTTGTCGATAACGGAGCTACTGATTAGTTTAATGTTGAGCACGATTGTTTTCTGGGCGATAGAGCTGGAAAAGTGGCTCATCAGGCGTAAGTCACAGATCTGATTGAACTTAAAAGATTTGACTGGACTCCCTCACAAGTTCCTCAAACTTATGCCTGAGAATTTAGCAGGGAGAATTGGATGATGGACATCCTTGCCTGGGTTAGACGGTATTCTCCTCAAGGACACGAGTTCCCGCTTGATCTATGTAGAGAGTTGATAAGCGA
The DNA here is from genome assembly GCA_030065175.1 of Leptolyngbyaceae cyanobacterium MO_188.B28. Classification (GTDB taxonomy): domain Bacteria; phylum Cyanobacteriota; class Cyanobacteriia; order Phormidesmidales; family Phormidesmidaceae; genus JAKSDM01. The sequence continues at coordinate 18,366 of JASJDH010000085.1, forward strand.
AAAGAAGCAATATGGAGCGGGCGCAGTACGTCGTTGTTGTGGGTTGTGGCCGATTAGGCTCCATCCTGGCGAGTCGTTTGAGTGGGCAGGGCCATAGTGTTGTAGTGATTGACTGGCAGGAATCTACGTTCAATCACCTCGCTACTGAATTTAGCGGATTTCAAATCGTAGGCGACGCTTCGGAATTGGCAATATTACGGCAAGCTAAAACAGACAAAGCGGACTGCTTACTTGCGGTTACCGGTGAAGATAATCTCAATCTCATGGTGGCTCAAGTGGCGCAGGTTGTCTTTAAGGTGAAGACTGTTCTGGCTCGCGTTCTCGATCCTGAACGGGAACACATTTACCGAGAGTTTGGCATTGCCACAATCAGCCCCACCGACCTGTCGGCGGATGCATTTCTCCAAGCTTTCCGAGAAGCACTCCTGGAGAACCTGTTATGAAAGTTATTCTAATTGGCGGAGGCAAGTTAGTTTATTTTCTGGTGCGGCAATTTGCGAGCAAAGGCTATCAACTTACCATCATCAATCAGGATGCAGTTGAGGCTAAGGCGCTTGCTCGGCAGCTCAAAGCGACCGTGATTTTGGGGGATGGCAGCGACCCAGTCATTCTGAATGAAGCAGGCGCTTACCAGGCTGATATTGTTCTGTCCTTGACGCCTCATGATCAAGATAATCTAGTCGCTTGCCAAATTGCTCAAAAGCGATATGGCGCGCCTCGCACGATCGCCCTCGTAAATGATCCGGATTATCAGGAGGTATTTCAGCAGCTTGGGGTCACAGTGGCTTTCTCGGCGACTCAAATTCTGGCCAGTTTGATTGAACAGCGAGCCGGTTTTGAGGATATCGAGACCCTGATCCCAGCTGCCGAGGGACGGGTCAGTGTCACGGAGATTACCCTCCACGAAACCAGTCCAGCTATTGGTCAGACATTACAAGCTTTGGAGCTGCCGACAGGTGTGTTGATTGGCTGTATCATTCGGGATGGGAACGTGATTGTGCCGCGAGGGTGGAGTCGTTTACAAACTGCAGACCGGCTGATTCTCATCAGCCAACCTGAATATTATGGGCAATTTCTGAGTAAGCTAACGGGTGAAGCAGGATAAGGGCAGACTGTGCGATATCGGGACTTTCTCCGTCAACGCTATAGCGCCGTATTGGGTTATACCGGGTTGATTAGCCTACTCATCAGCCTTAGTATTTTTGTCCCCTTAGTTGTCCTCCTTGCCTATCCAGAAGAAAGGGGGCTGGCTTGGGGTTTCTGGATTCCAGCAGTGATATTAGCCTTGGTGGGGCTACTGCTTTGGCGTCAACTGCTCCCTCAAGAAGCAACGAGTCTGACGCTGCAAGAGGGCGCCATTATTGTGGTTTTGTCCTGGCTATTGGCGATCGCGTTCAGCACGATCCCGTTCATGGCGGTGGGCGGCCTTAATTTCACGCAGGCCGTCTTCGAATCCACCAGTGGATGGACGACCACTGGCCTCTCCGTCGTAGAGGTAGAACAAACCTCGCACCTCGTCCTGCTCTTTCGAAGCGTCACTCAGTTGGTGGGAGGAGCAGGCTTTGCGATCATCGCCCTGAGTGCGATTACGGGGCCTAGCGGCACAGGACTGACCACTGCTGAGGGGCGTAGCGAACAATTAGTTCCCAATGTGGGTCGATCCGCCAAGCTCGTATTCAGGATTTATAGCGGCTATGTGGCGACCGGAATTTTGGCCTTGCGGATGGTTGGGATGGATTGGTTTGACGCCATTAACCATTCGTTTACAACCTTGTCCACTGGCGGATTCTCAACCCATGCCAACTCTGTTGGCTACTGGGATAGTCCGGTGATTGAAGCGGTGATCATCGGGTTGATGCTCTGTGGCGGCTTGAATTATCTGACCAGCTACTTGATATTGACCGGAAAATTTAAGGCCGTGATGCGCAATGGAGAAGTTCGGCTGCAAGGGTTACTCATCCTGCTCGGCGCACTGATTCTGTTCTTGAGTGTGGCGACAGGACTCTACTCTACTTTGGGAAAAGCTGCACGAGTCTCTGTTTTTGAAACGATTACAGCCCTATCTACGACGGGGTACGCCACGGTTAGTTACCTCAACTGGAAGAGTTTAGGTTGGTTAGTGCTCATTCTCTTGATGATGATTGGGGGGGGGACGGGATCAACGGCAGGCGGTATCAAGCTAAATCGGATTTACGTGCTTTATCGAGGGGTGCGCTGGGAAATTCGACGGCTCCTGTTGCCCAGAAATGCAGTGACAGAACCCAATATCTGGCAGGGCGACCGCCGCCGATTTCTTGATGACCGCCAAATTCGCCAGGTCAGTTTATTTGTCTTTCTGTATTTATTTGTCTACGTCATCGGCAGTGGGATCATTGCCGCTTATGGCTATTCACTGCCGGAGAGCCTGTTTGAATATGCCAGTGCGCTTAGCACCGTGGGTCTCTCTGTGGGGGTGACCACAGCAGATGCGCCCACAGGTCTGCTCTGGTGTGAAATCATTGGCATGTTCCTCGGACGTCTAGAATTCTTCACGGTCATTGTGGGAATTATTCAGATTCTCAAGGATGCGATCGCGCTTTGGGCTTGATGCCTATCCAAGATTCTCTAATCTGTCGCTGTGGAGTAGTTTCCCCTAATTTCTGACTATGGGCGTTGCTCTTCGGTCTGTGGCCATTGCTGGGGCAAAGGGCGCGATACCAGTGGAACTGCAATAAATCGACGCCCGTGGCTCCATAGTACGGGTAATTGAAGCAATCGACGGTCAATTATTTACATTAGAGCGGCATGAACCTGCGCCTATCAAGCAAGGGGCGATCGCTGCTGATGTTGAACGTGATATTTTGAAGATCGTAGTCGTAAATCGCTACGCGGATGTACCGCCTGCCGTCGCCTTAATTCATAATTTTGGCCTTAAGCGGGGGGCGCTTGCTACTTGTGTAGCCCATGACTCGCACAACATTATCGCGGTTGGAACAACTGATGAGGCACTCTGTCGGGCTGTCAATGCAATTATTCATGCTAAAGGGGGATTAGCCGTTGTTGAGGGAGACGCCATCGATGTCTTGCCCCTGCCGGTGGCTGGTCTAATGAGCGCCGACGATGGTTATAAGACGGCGGCGGCGTACGCTCACCTTGATGCTCGAGCTAAGCAACTCGGATCAACACTTTCAGCGCCTTTTATGACACTCTCTTTCATGGCTCTCTTGGTCATTCCTGATTTGAAGTTAAGTGATCAAGGATTATTCAGCGGCAAAGATTTTAACTTTGCGCCGTTGTGGATTGATCAGGCAACTTGAACTATGACAGGAAGATACGTCTATGACAAGATAGCAGTCTCAGGGTGTGGTAAAGAAGGAGCCCCCCACCAGAATCATGTCCCGTCGCCGCCCAGTACGCTCAGTTTTCAATTGTCATAGCCATATGGGGAAGCTGTATCCTGGAATTGCCCTAGCGCAGATACATTCTTTGTCTATCTCCTGTCAACTAGAGTGAGGAATAATGGAGGTGACGGCTCATGAGTAAATGGTTACATACTATGGGACTGACTCTCTGGCTAGGCCTTGTACCTGTAGTAAGCTGCAACCAGCGTCTGAACTCATCAGTCCCCCAATCTCCTGACACTTTACAAATTGTTGTGAGTATCCCGCCACAGCAGTATTTCGTAGAAAGGGTAGGCGGTGAGTATGTGAAGGTTGACGTCATGGCGGGGCCGGGGGATGAGCCGCACACCTACGAACCGAAACCAGAGAAACTCAGAACCCTCAGCCAAGCAGACGCCTACCTGCGTATTCGGGTAGATTTTGAAGCGGCCTGGATGGACCGAATTGCGGCAGTCAATCCTGACATGCTAATTGTGGATACTACTGAGGGGATTGAGCGCATGCCCATGATGACTCATGCCCATTCTGGAGAAGGAAATACTGAAGCGGCGACCCAAACCGGTGAAGTGGAACATCCTGATCCACACATTTGGCTGTCTCCCCGACTCGTGAAAATCCAGTCTCAGACTATTTACGACGCCCTGGCGCAGCTCGACCCCGAGCATGAAGGCGACTATCGGACCAATCTGGAACGTTTCCTAGCGGATATCGATGCGCTAGATGCTGAGATTCAAGCCACCCTTGCAGATATGGCAACCCGAAAGTTTATGGTCTTTCACCCGGCGTGGGGGTATTTCGCCCATGATTACGATCTGGAAATGATTCCCATTGAGGTGGGCGGGACTGAGCCCAGCGCGACTGAGTTGGCGGCCCTGATTAAAGCAGCGAGGGCGGATAATATTAAGGTGATCTTCGCTCAGCCCTCTTTCAGTACTGACAACGCCGAGACCATTGCCCAAGAAATTGATGGGGAGGTGTTGCTCATTGATCCCCTAGCCCGTAACTGGCTAGAGAATCTGCGCACGGTCGCCGGTACATTCGCTGGGAAGCTGAGGCAAGGGGGTGGATCCGTTCGAGAGCCCGTTGCATTTGAGTGGTGAGATGGCAGATACAAACCCCAGTGACGCCCTACCAGAGGTGATTTCAATTCGACATCTATGGGCTGCGTATGATCATGAGCCGGTGTTGGAGGATATTAATCTTTCCGTAAAAGCTCTGGATTTTATTGGCCTGATTGGACCCAACGGCAGTGGTAAGACTACCTTCTTTAAGGTGTTGCTGGGGCTCCTGCCCGCCTCCCAGGGAGAGGTGCGGATCATGGGCAAAAGCGTGATTCAGGGAAGGCGGTTTATCGGCTATGTGCCTCAGCA
>JASJDH010000086.1 GCA_030065175.1 Leptolyngbyaceae cyanobacterium MO_188.B28
TTAAAAGGCAGTGGATGGGTGGATGGGTGGATGGGTGGATGGGACTGCAGCTCCCTGAGCTAAGCTGTTTGCTCAAGGTACTGATTGACATCTTCGATGATGCGAGTAAGTTCGGCTTCTGTCGTCAACCGGATGCGATCATCCCGCACCGTAATCAAAACTTTTGCAGCAAAGGGACTGGGCCAAATATTGGGATTACAGAACACTTCTAGGAAAATTTCTCCTGTGTGCTGATATTCCATCGGTTTTTCCGGCTTTCTCACTCCACCCGCGCCGGACTTCGCTGCGATCGCTTTCAAACTCGCCACTAATTCCGCAAGCGCCGCCTTCAATCCCCGAGCCGATTCCGGAGAAAAATTGAATCTAACCGAGCCCTGAAGCAGGTTTAATGTAATCTGCGAAGACATTTCTAGACATCAATACAACATTGGTCATTGTCTCATTGAGCGGGAAGGGGAGGGAGGGGAGATGGGGAGAGATAGGGGAGATGGGGAAGATGGGGGAGCAGGGGAGGAAAAAAGCGCGCGCTAGTAGATCTCGTAGGATGTGTATAGCCCAAGGGTCATCTCAGACCTTGGACTTGGCGCGTTAGGCTTCGCTAACGGTGCCCTACGCCTATGCCAATGCCTCATTTTAGGTTTGTTTTCCCCAATCCTCACTCTCCCCCCATCTCCCCATCTCCCCATCTCTCCATCCTCCCCATCTCCCCCATCTTCTCCTCCCCATCTCCCCATCTTCCCCATCTCCCCCATCTAGACCTAACCGCTAACCACCTACTCCCACTCAATCGTTCCAGGCGGCTTGGAGGTAATGTCGTAGACCACACGATTGACGCCGTCGACTTCGTTGACGATTCGATTGGATATTGTCTCTAGCAGGTCGTAGGGGACTCTCGCCCAATCTGCCGTCATGCCGTCTTCGCTGGTAATCAGCCGTAGCACAATGGGGTGGGCGTAGGTGCGTTGGTCGCCCATGACGCCCACGCTACGGACGGGCAGAAGGACCGCAAAGGCTTGCCAGAAATCGTTGTACATTCCCTGCTGGTTAATTTCATCCCGGACGATAAAATCGGCGTCACGCAGAATATTCAGGCGTTCTGGAGTCACTTCGCCAATGATCCGGATAGCTAAACCAGGACCGGGGAAAGGGTGACGCTTTACGATTTCCTTGGGCAGTCCAATGGACAGCCCCACCTTACGCACTTCGTCTTTAAACAGCTTACGTAGCGGTTCAACCAGCTTGAATTGCAAGTCTTTAGGCAAGCCGCCGACGTTATGGTGGCTCTTGATTTTGACGGCTACCCGTTCGCCCGTTTGCGGATCGACATTGGTGTCGGCGGATTCAATCACGTCTGGGTAAAGTGTCCCTTGGGCCAGGTAATCGAAGGGACCGAGGCGTTTTGATTCTTCTTCAAATACGCGAATGAATTCGTGGCCGATGCGCTTGCGCTTTTCTTCCGGGTCCGTGACCCCCGCAATCTGCTTCAGGAAGCGCTCACGGGCGTTCACATACTGCACTGAAATGTGGAACTTTCGTTCAAACATTTCTACTAACCGCTCGGGTTCGTACTTACGCATAAAGCCCTGGTCAATGAAAACGCAGGTGAGTTGGTCCCCAATCGCCCGGTGCAGTAAGAAGGCGAGGGTTGAAGAGTCTACACCGCCAGAGAGGGCCAGCAACACCCGCTTATCTCCCACCTTAGCTCTCACTTCCCGAATAGATTCTTCTACAAAGGCTTCGGTGGTCCAGGTGGGTTCACAGTCGCAGATGTGATAGACAAAGTTGCGAATGAGGGCGAGGCCGCATTCTGAATGCACCACCTCCGGGTGGAACTGGACGCCGTAGAGCTTGCGCTCATGATCCGCGATCGCGGCGCAAGACGTATTATCGGTATGGGCCAGAATCTCAAACCCATCGGGTAGTTGGGTCACCGAGTCGCCATGACTCATCCACATGGTGGACTTATCTTCGACATTTGTTAGCAGGTCAGTGGGATCGTCAATAGTCAACGATGCTTTGCCATACTCCCCACGGTCTGCGCGTTCAACCAAGCCCCCCAACTGTTTCACCATCAGTTGCATGCCGTAGCAAACGCCCAGAACTGGAATGTTCAAATTCCAAATTTCTGGATCGCATTTGGGCGCCATCGCGTCGTACACTGAGTTGGGCCCGCCCGAAAGAATAATCCCTTGAGGGTTTAGCTGACGCAGTTGCTCAGCGGTAGTGCGGTAAGAAAGCACCTCAGAATAAACTTGAGTCTCCCGAATACGTCGGGCGATCAGTTCGGAATACTGAGAACCAAAATCCAAAATGACGAGCATCTGGCGGTTTAATCCTTTAAGAATAGAAGATTCTTGGACTTGGCTTTGTTCGATCTGGAGGGTCACGGGCGAATCCTGATTCGTACTTGAGGTTGACAAATAAATCGAATTTAAAAAAGAAGGCCCTAAGCCGATCAAAAATCAAGGTTTATAGGAGAAATTGCGCACCGTCCAATCAGGGAGTACCCGATTAACATCAGTGCTGATGCGAAATAAATTGAAAAAAAGTAAAAAATATTTTATCTAGCGTACCAGACTTGGGGAAGTAGGGTAGCGGCAATCTCACTCGTAATAATTATCTGACGGCTCCGATCAAAGAGCGCCGACCCAACCACAACCCGACGCTCACTATGGGCTTGGATGTAAGCTTGCGCCCGTTGATCAATTCGCCCAGCGATCGCGCCGTAAACCGCCTTCACCCAATTCTGACCGGGGGTTTGATCCAACCCTCTCAAATGGGTAAGACTCGCCTCCGCCGTTTTGCTCGCCAGAATAGTTTGAATATCAGCGGTGGGCAGTCCCAAACTGGCGCAATGAGCAGCCAATATCTCCTGGCGGCCGTCGGCTAAGTGATGATGGGTATGGAAAATTCCCCCCGCCAGTTTAATCAGTTTGCCGTGATAGCCAAACAAGACAAGACTACTCACTCCCTGTAACCCCGCTTCCACCAGCATTGGGCCGAGCCAATTGGCAGTCTTTATTCGTCGATCCGGTTCAACCCCAAGCTGAACCGCTAAATCCAGACCATTTTCCCCGACACAGAAAACCAGGGTGTTATAAATCGCCGCCTTTTGCCGCAATTCCGACCGAAATATATCGAGTTGCCCCGGGGCGCTGAGGGGCTGAGATATCCCGGTAGTTCCCAATAGGGAAAGCCCCTCAACCACCCCAAAAGCAGCATTTGAGGTGCGCTGGCCCAAAGCCCGCCCCTCCGGCAAAATAATCGTCACCCGAATCGTTTCTCCCGGGGATAAAACTTGGCTCAGATTTTCCCGCAGCAATCGTTCCGCATAGGCGTAGATAGCGGCTTTATCCCCCGCCGTCGTTTGTCGACCGATCCCTTCTCCTCCCTGCAATTGAATGGGTTCGGTCTGATGCTCGTCCCCCCTAGCCACAACCGCCCAAATGGGAGTATTGCGCGTCAAATCCAAATTATCCCCCGGATCACTCCGGGTGATCGCTAGTACAGACCCATCTGGCAACTGCGCGACTTGCTCAACCGGAATCTCAGCGGTTTCGGCCGGTTCAATTAAGTCCACCGTCACCGCCGTTAGGCTATCGACTGGCTGGTGGAGATGGCGCAGGGCTGCGATCGCCGCCGCACAGGCAAACACAGGTAGAGTATAGCCAGGACGGGGCCGTCTAAACTGAGGTTCTGTAGCGTGGGCCATACTTTAGAAATAAAAAGGTTGCTAAACTAATGGCATGAATCGCGTTGACTACCTTCGAATTAGCCTAATTGATCGCTGTAACTTCCGGTGTCAGTACTGTATGCCGGAGGGGGCCGATCTGGAGTATGTAAAACAGCAAAATTGGTTGACCTACGAAGAGCTACTGACCTTGCTTCAATCGGTCTTCATGCCATTAGGATTCAATCGGTTTCGCTTGACCGGCGGGGAACCGCTATTGCGTCCAGGGATGGTGGATTTAGTGAGAGCGATCGCCGCCCTGCCTCAAACCCAAGATTTGTCCTTGACCACCAATGGATTTCTGCTGGCGGGGATGGCCCAATCTCTTTATGATGCAGGATTGCGGCGAATCAATATCAGTTTAGATTCCCTTGACCCCGACACCTTTCAACAGCTTGTCGGCGGCCGAGGGCGCTCCCGTTGGCATGAGGTTTGGCAGGGTATTCAGGCCGCCCACCGCATCGGCTTTTCGCCGCTGAAGCTGAATGTCGTCGTCATCCCTGGCGTCAATGACCATGAGGTGTTAGACCTGGCGGCGCTGACCCTGGATCAGCAGTGGCATGTGCGGTTTATCGAGTTTATGCCGATTGGGGACCCCTGGTTATTCTCCAATCGAGGGTGGGTGAGTTCAGAAGATCTGCGGCGACGTATCCGCGATCGCTGGGGTTTGACGGAGTCTCAGGTGCTGGGCAATGGCCCCGCCGATGTCTTCAAAATTCCAGGCGCCAAGGGTACTTTGGGATTTATTAGTCAGATGTCGGAGTGCTTTTGCGATCGCTGCAACCGCATGCGCCTGTCAGCCGATGGTTGGCTGCGCCCTTGCTTACTCAATGAAACTGGCCAAATAGACCTCAGAACTCCTCTGAGGCAAGGAAAATCATTGGCGGATATCCGCGACCAAGTGGCGGAATTATTGGCCGCCAAACCGGATATTAATTATAAACAGCGAGAATCTGGCGTAACGGGGTCTGGAGCTTATAGCCGCACCATGTCACAAATTGGCGGCTAGAGATTTCAAAGCAAAAACCTTCCAGCTGACGGGCCAGAAGGCTTCTGAAAACTTTATGCCGCGCGGTAAGAAGCGACCAGATATAACCATTGCTTGGATAAACGAGTAAACTCGCTTGGTTTGTGAAACCAGAAGCTTACGCCTGACGAGAATAGTACTCCACAATCAGCAGCTCGTTGACGTTCAGAGCAACCCATTCCCGATCAATAACACCGTTCACCTTACCCGTAAGCTTTTCCTTATCGAACTCAAGGTGACTGGGAACATTGGCCAAGCCCGGAAACTGTAAGTTGGTTTCCACTAGCTTGCGGGAAACGTCCTTATCCCGAACACTTACTACATCTCCAGGACGGCAGTTGTAGCTAGGAATGCTAACCATACGGCCATTCACGGTTACATGACCATGATTGACCAGTTGTCGAGCAGAAGGAATGGTGGGAGCCATGCCTAACCGAAAAATAGTATTGTCCAACCGCATTTCCAATAGCTGCAACAATACCTGCCCTGTAGAGCCGCCCGCCCGCCGCGATTTCTTCACATAGCGTAGGAGCTGCTTCTCCGTTAGGCCATAGTTATAACGAAGCTTCTGCTTTTCTTCTAGACGAACCGCATACTCTGATTTCTTCTTACGATCCTGGCCATGCTGACCAGGCGGATACGCTTTTCTAGGAGCTTTGCGGGTAAGCCCCGGTAATTCCCCCAGTCTGCGTACAACCCTGAGGCGAGGGCCTCTATATCGCGCCATTTAGTTTTCTCTCCATAGGATATCTATCCAAAAGCTTTATTTTACTCTCTATGTCAACTTATTGACATCCTTTTTGTAAAAAAAGCAGAATTTTTTGTAAAGTTCAGAAATCGGTGGTTCTCGCCAAACAAAAGAGGCAGATTATCTTTGTTGTTTATGGGGCTTCTCAAAGAAGCAGCCGGATGGACTCTCGTCATCAAGACGCCCCATAACTTGTCAACCTGTAGAAAGGGGTCGAGCCGACTCTCTGCTAACAGTAGGCGCCGTTATTCCGATAACAATGGAATGTTGTCGATACCGGTATCAGTGATAGATTGACGCAGAGCAGCCCCAACTCTTCTTCTCCTAGTATTAACTTTGGCGGTTACCAGGGTGGCAAAGGCGACAGCATCAGAATTGACGTCTAAAGCCTCCAAACTTACATTTTCAAGAGTATCACAGGCAAGATGGTAACAAGGGTCGTACTGTTCTCCAGCAGTCCCCCCCCATAGACTGACGTCTTCCTCAGTTTTGATTTCTTCGGCTCCCGTGAAGAGCCCTCCAGCCGGGATATCGAACTCGATGAATGCGGCATAGTCCGACCGACCACTGAAATCAGTGCCCTTAAAGGGTAAATCTCGGTCAATATAGAAACTTTCAAACAGTTGTTCGATCTCAGCTGAGCCTTCTGGACCTGGGCCCGCGCCGACCCCGTCAGAATCATCACCGTCGTAGATGGAGTAGACATAGTTGGGCGAGGCAATCATATCGAAGTTAAGGTATAAAGCTATCCGCTGGAGCTCCGATTCAGAAAGCCTATCGACGTACTCCTGTGAGCCAAGCAGACCCAGCTCCTCAGCGCCCCACCAAGCAAAGCGCACTGTATTGTCGAACCGCGCTCTACTCATTTGTAAAGCGACCTCTAATATAGCTGCTGAGCCGCTACCGTTGTCCTGAATACCTGGTCCCTCCTGAACTGAGTCAAGATGCGCACCGACCATAACAACGTCGCCTTTACTTCTACTCGGTAGTTCGGCAATCACGTTATAAGTTATCCGATCCTCAGGCGGATCGACCACAATTAGAATTTTAGAACCGCTTTGCGACAAGTCTACGCCATCAGCAAAACTTGCCCCAACGACTGGAATTCCCAGATTGCTGGGACTGCCATCCGGCAATGTTGAGGCATTGCCAGCAATCAGATCCTGTCTTGTCGGACTGTTGCCCTGGTTGAAAATAATAACCGCTTCGGCTCCGGCCGCTTCTGCATTAGTCGCCTTGACTGAAAAAAAGCAAGAACCACGCTGAATCAGGGCGATATCATTTGGTCCAGAAAAGTCTAGTCCATCAAAGTCAGAGACTTCGCAGCCACTGCTTGAGGTAGATGGGTCGGCAGGCCAGGATGAATTTCCTAACGCCAGGTCAACAGGAATGACTGTCCCTCTCTTAATCCTTCCAGAGCCAGAACCAATAAAAACCCCTGTCTGGTAGTTTTTAGCCGGTGCAGGTTCAACCCGCGCTAGAGTCGGCAATGGAAAGAATTCAAAAGTGAATGCCTGAAGCTCGACATCATACCCCTCTTCTTCCAAGGTGTCTTTGATGTAGTCAACAGTAGCGTCGTACCCAGGAGTTCCAGAAGCACGCACCCCCTCATTTTCATCAGCTATAGCCTGAAATGCTGATAAATGCTTGTATACGTTTGAGACAGTCACACATTCAAGCAGTTTTGCCGCCGTATCATTGATCCGATCTTCACAGTTTGGTCCACCCTCCCTTTCTTCATCATCATCAGGATCACTTATAGAATCTAGGTTGACGCAGGAGCCATCGCTCAAAATAATGAAGTTGCCACTCTCAGGGCAGTCTCGAGCTTCTGCTTTTTCCGTTTCTTGCTCTACAACTAAACCTACACCAGCAATGCTCAAGAGACAGGTTGAAATTGCCAACAATTTCCTCATGGGTAAATCTTCCCTGTTTAAGTTTGAATCTATCCACTTACTCACCCAGATATGGATCAATCAAACCAGATCTTCGAAGGAGGAAACTGTTAAGTTTTTGCTAGATTCAACGTATGGAATTTAAGTTGATAAACCTCTTAAGGAGATGACAGAAAATAATATCCTAATTCAAATGGATATGATGGCCATAAACTAATGCATATAGTCTAAAAAAATAGAAATTTATTTAATGACTAATCCTTCGAGAAAAAGACTGATAATTTGTAATATTAACAATCAATAAATTAAGATGACAGGAGATTTCCAGGAAATGATTTATTGCTTTTAGAATGCGGTATAGCCCAAAGGTCATCTAAGAAAAGCGAAGCGTAACGCACCGCAGTGTTGGTATTTTTATCACCCTACAATTAGCCCTGTGGAGAGGTTGCATACAACCTCTCCACAGGGTTTGAGTCTCTAGACTTGTTAACTAACCAGGGATAGGACGCTGGTCTCTGCTCACTCAAGCAATGACCAATAGCCGATGATCACCCTTATTGGACAAAGCTCTACAATTCGCCTCATTCCTAAATCCAATATCCAATATCCAGAATTTTTAAACTTCCACTCTCATTCATTGGCTATAAAGGGGATCATTCCAATCCTCTTGCCGACCGGGAGGCCTTGATTGGATGGAATTCATGCCATAGGTTCCAGGCCGCCAAATAGCTCGTCTACTAGACCGATTTTTCTCCTTGACTAGTTTTTTAATCTCTTCCACCGCGCCTGTCCATGACAGGTCAGGTTGTTGGAGGAGGTCACGAATTTCTTGAAGGGCAGTCTGAGATTCTTCATTTTCTTGACTGTCGTCCTTTTCCGAAGAACTTAATGGATTCGAGCACCGAATCGGATCCGCTTGAACCGCTGAAAAAGCCTGACGCACCCCTGTCGCAATATTTTTCTGGAATTCCTTTTCAGCCTTCATGCGCTGATATCGCCACCCTCTTTCACTCGAAGCGTAGAGTGAAGGCAATCGGTTCAATGCATAGGTTTCAACTTCGAGACTGCGGATATACATAGCCAGCTTAGGCGGCAGTTTACTCAGTTGCCGATCAACTTCCTCCGCCACCAAAAATTCCATCACATTTTTATAGCCCCGATATTCAGCTAGTTGAATTGAATTCATGACGAGTTCAACCTCCATGTGAGTCGTAGATGTCTTATATAGATTTTGGGCTTCCTCACCAAGGGGGCGATGCTCATCACAGATACAGTATGGTCTGCTGAACAAAACTTCAGAGCCTCTGAGCACTGGGCGAAAGCAAATCAAAGTGCAACTTTTTATACTTGCAACAATTTATTTACCTATATGGTGCCCAGAACGATGAGCTTATAATCATTTTGTAGTCTTCAAAACCGCAACAGCCAACTGTATCAGGACTATTTAAGCGTTAAAAGACAAATCATCGCCACCACTGTCACCAACAGTCTGCAAGCGTAATCAATGATTTAATCGTTATCTCTCATTTTTACATGCTGAATTCACCATCAAGACATTTGAGAAGAAGTTTGCTTAAAGTTGCACGCTGAAATCATAAAATTTCGATAAAGTGCAAGACGCTTGCTCAGCCCTTCACGCTGATCAGCGGATATTCAGCTTCAATCGGGGGGAAATCTCAAGCCAGCGGATGTAGCCATCACCGTTAAAAGAGCTGATAAGACCTGTAATTTTGCCAAAAACCCCCTCAACAAATAGTGGCATTTTTGAGGGGGTTTTGACGAATTTGATGTGTTGCAAACTTTGCCAAATCGTACTTCTCAACCGATGGCGACCAGCCCACTTGCGAAGTACGATTTGTTACAAACGTTCCCAAAGCGCAGGAACAACAGACGGTGACCAATCTGCTTGCGAAGTATGAGATTGTCGACATCGATAAGTCACACCGCCAACAGTCACAAGGTCGCCCGTTTGGTAACTCACACCCACTTGCCATGACGTGGGAGTGGTTATTGGTGCTGAAGTGGGAGTAGGTATTGGCGTCGGTGTCGGCGTCGGTGTTGGTGTTGGTGTTGGACTTGGCGGTGTCCCACCATTGCCAATAACAACATCACTGGCGGAATAGAATGCTTCACTAGGCGAATCGGTACGCTGCCAAACACTGTAAATAACGTGTTTGGCAGTCCTTTGAGGCAACATAACCGAAATGTTGGTTATAGGTTCGCTGGGACGGTAGCCTATGTCTGCAAGGAGGGTCAAGCTGTCCCACGTTAATGGCTGTGCAGGATCCCAATCAGCATTTGTGATATAAACCCAATAATGGGAGCATCCCACTTTCGTAAAAACACTGAGGGAACGGCCTCAATCTCTTATTTACAGCCATATCTCCTGCCTAAAAGTTAGAGTGAATAACTGTCGCTTCGCGTAATTTTCCAGGGTTATGGGAAATAAAGGAAAAGCAGGCAAAGACTTGTCACAGTCTTTGCCAAAGCGCAGGCACAACGGACGGCAACCAGTTTGCCTGCGCAGTATGAGCTTGTCGGCACCGATAAGTCAATCCATCGGCGGTAACGATGTCGCCTACTCGATAACTCACGCCTGGTCTCCATGAAGTTGGCGTCGGGGTTGGCGTGGGCGTCGGGGTTGGCGTTGGTGTTGGCGTGGGCGTCGGGGTTGGTGTTGGTGTTGGCGTGGGCGTGGGCCCACCGTTGCCAAAGTAAACATCGCTAGCCGAATAGAATGCTTCAGCACTATCAGACCGTTGCCAAACACTGTAAATGACATGTCTGCCGGTTCTGTTAGGCAACGTTATCGGAATGTTGACAGTGAATTCGGCTGGGCTTGGGGCCGTTCGGACAAGGCGGGTCAGGCTTCCCCAAGTTAATGGTTTTGTCGGATCCCAGTCAGCGTTCGTGATGTAAACGTCAAAGTAAGCGGTGGCGTGAGCAGCCGTATTCGTCCAATGGTATAGGGGCCAGGAGAAACCTGCTCTGCGGTCCAATCTGCTCTAACTTGGTCCATTCCGCCATATTTTTGGGGTCGACCGCCGCTGGCGAGAGTTCCATCCGGAATAATCGCCTGATGGTTGCCATTGGCCGCTGCTTGGTTGATCTCATTCCAATCGTACAACGCCTGTGTGCCGTATAAGGCGACAGCATCAGTGCACGCAGGTGAATCGGGGGATTCGGGACCTTCCTGATAACATCTCCATATACGGCTGGGAGGACTCGTCACTGTGCCATGTGCGAATGCAGGTTGGATTTCAAGGAAAAGCGCGAAAGCGCACACAAGTGATGTTGTTACTTGCTTCACGATGGATCCTCCAATGAACAAATCGAGAGTTTTTTGCTCTAGGGTGACTTGTCTGCCCACTAGAGCGTCATTGGCGCTTACTCCAAGGGAAGGAATTTGTTGGGACGATTCTTGGTTCATGCAAATGTCTTTAAACGTCATTTGGTAAACGGAAAAATTCATTTAAGGCAGATCGGTAGACTCCCATGAGAAAGCTTTAGGCAGAGTTGCAAGAGGTTCCAGCGCTTTCATACTTATGCATATATATTGTATGATTCTGCAAATGTTTTCTA
The DNA here is from genome assembly GCA_030065175.1 of Leptolyngbyaceae cyanobacterium MO_188.B28. GTDB lineage: Bacteria > Cyanobacteriota > Cyanobacteriia > Phormidesmidales > Phormidesmidaceae > JAKSDM01. Next base: position 10,983 of record JASJDH010000086.1, read on the forward strand.
GAGCCCACATTCCACAAGCTGTATTGTCACACGCAGGTGTTAATTCCAGAAGCATCTAAGCCCAATAGCTTTGGCTCCAACATACTTAATGTATGTCGACCTAAAAGGCTATTCAACCCCATATAAAGGTGTTTCGAAAAAATGAATCGGCCTCAAAAACAAATGGCTGCGACCGTTGGAAACTTGTTCATTATTCTCATGGTGGTGTCTGACTGGGCCAAAGCGTGCTCTAACTCTGCTCGCTTCGGTCGATTAACCTCTGCTAACCTCTTCCTTAACCACGAGTGGTTTTGGCCTTGAAGCGCTGTAAGCGAAGGGCGTTGGTCATCACAGAAACAGAACTGAAAGCCATCGCCGCTCCAGCAATCATCGGATGGAGCAGCCAACCTAACAAGGGATAGAGAATACCCGCTGCAATAGGGATGCCCGCAATGTTGTAAACAAAGGCGAAAAATAGGTTTTGGCGAATATTTCGAATGGTGGCTTGACTCAGTTGGATAGCGGTGATGATGCCCCGCAGATCGCCAGAAATAAGTGTGAGGTCACTGGCTGCAATCGCCACATCCGCCCCGGAGCCAATGGCAATACCAACGTCAGCTTGAACCAACGCTGGGGCGTCATTAATCCCATCGCCTACCATCGCCACGATTTTGGACTGACCGCCCGTGACTTCACGCAACTCCTGTATTCCTCCACTTCGCCAATCCCCGGCTTCTCCACCCTGCAGAAATTTCACCACAGCTGCTTTCTGGTCAGGACGGACCTCGGCGAATACTCGCTCGATTCCAATTTCCCGAGCGATCGCCTCAGCGGTTTGGCGATTATCCCCGGTCAGCATCACTACCTCCAGTTTCATTTTTTGGAGAGCCCTAACAGCTTCAAAGGATGAAGGTTTAAGGGCGTCTGCAATCCCGATTAGACCTTCCAGCTGTCCGTCAACCGCAATCCAGGCGGTGGTTTTCGCTGCCGCTTCCCAAGCTCGCCGCTGGGCTTGCAGGGGTTGAGTCTCGATCCCCAAGCTATCCATCCACCGTTGGGAGCCAATTTGAACCAGTCGGTTGGATACCCTCCCCTGAACTCCCATACCAGGTGTTGCTGTAAAGGCGTGAACATCTGGCAAAGGAAATTTTACTCCTTGTGATTGAGCATACTGAACAACGGCTGCCGCCAATGGATGTTCCGACACCCGTTCGACTGACGCCGCTAGCCTGAGGATTTCTATTTCATTGCTATTGGCGGTTCCCCTGACTGTTGCATAATTAGTCACGGTGGGCTTTCCAACCGTCAATGTCCCCGTTTTATCCAACACGACCGTCTGTAGCTTATGGGCCAGCTCCAGACTTTCAGAGCCTTTAATCAAAATGCCGTTTTCAGCTCCCTTCCCCATACCCACCATGATTGAGGTGGGTGTGGCCAATCCTAACGCACAGGGACAGGCAAAAATCAAAACCCCAACAGTTGCGAGCATTGCCAGGGTCGGGGCGCCCATGATGTTGAACCAAATGACAAATGTGATAATCGCGATCGCAATCACAACGGGGACAAACCAACTCGTTACCTGGTCCACCAGTCTCTGAATAGGAGCCTTCGATCCCTGGGCGTCTTGCACCAGCTGAATAATCTGCGCCAGCAGCGTGTCCTTACCGACGCGTGAGGCCCGAAACTTGAAACTGCCGGTCTTGTTGAGGGTCGCGCCAATCACCTCGTCCCCAATCTGCTTTTTAACCGGCATCGGTTCTCCCGTCACCATCGACTCATCAACTGTGGAGGCGCCCCCAACAACAGCGCCGTCGACTGGGATTTTCTCTCCCGGACGAACAACAATCACATCACCCACCATGACGCTCTCAAGCGGCAGGTCAATCTCCTCACCGGCGCGAATCACACGGGCTGTTTTAGCCTGCAATCCCATCAGTTTGTGAATGGCTTCGGAGGTTCGGCCTCGGGCGCGATTTTCTAGCAGACGGCCCAGCAGGATAAGAGTAATAATAACGGCCGCGGTTTCGTAGTAAACATCTGGCTGTAGCCCCTGTGATGATAGAAAACTGGGAAAAATAGTGACAAATAGAGAGTAGAGAAACGCGACCCCTGTCCCTAGAGCCACCAGCGTATTCATATCGACAGTGCAGCGATTGAAGGCTTTCCAAGCCTTGACAAAAAAGACTTGGCCGCACCAGATTTGCACAGGCGTCACCAGAATGAGTTGCATCCAAGGATTGTCTATCCAAGTTGGAATCCAGGGAAGGTCTAGCCCTATCATACGGGGCAGCATGCTGGTTACCATTAACCCACTGACGACAGCGCTCACCCTCAGCTTCCGCGTTAGCTCCCGCTGCTCTACTGCACGGGCCGTCTTCTCTGCATCCGCTTGTCCGGTCTCTAATGGTTGAATCGGCTGGGCGGCAAACCCGGCATTGGCCACCGCATCCTGGATTGTTTTCAAATGGGTGCGCTGGGGGTTGTATTGGACAGTGGCCTGCATTGTGGCGAAGTTCACGTTGCAGTCACCCACACCAGAAACACTTCGGATTGATCTCTCGATGACATTGGCGCAGGCGGCGCAGCTCATGCCTGACAAACGAAGATGACTGATCTTCATAAACTAACTCCTCTTGATGCCTACCGCATAAACAGATCTCGATTAGGCGTACAAATCACAGATCACTCTCCGAGTCAGGTGGGAGCCCATACCTTTCCTAGCTGGCTAAAGCGGCTGTAACCATGCCCGCATGGGAATAAATTCCTGCGCCAAGATGATGCGATCGCCAACCTGTAGAACTTGGGCATGCAATTTAAGCCGGGACATTCTAACGGGGCAAGAACACAGGAGACAGGAGACAGAATCCAGTTCTTGACTGACTTCTGTATTCTGTATTCTGTATTCCTTCTCTACTGGATTGTCCCGCTTTAAGTTAGAGCCCGGAATTTGAGTCATCTGACATCGAATCCACCCTCGAGCGCCGAATCACCTTGCCAAAGAACGGAATTATCATCCGATAAGTTGCTGGATTGTGATGCAAAGTAAGACCTGTAAAGGTTTCCGCCTCAGTGGGCGTTCAATTCACCTCGACATTCACCAACGCCACACTTTTCGTATTGAATTCTGAAAATTTCAGACTATCTCCTGAAAGAAAAATCAGCGTCTACCTTATCACCATTAATATCCGTCAAAATAGCCACTTTAAATTCTCCTGTAGCTTGTGTTTCTAGCAAACCGATATAGTGTTCGCCTTCTGCTTCATAATTCAACTTAAGTGTTTCCTTATTTCCATCAGGCGTCTCAACCAAAGCAATTACATCAGCCCCAATAATTGCTTCATGATTTGCATTATTTTCTAAGTGAAAATTCAAGTTAATTCCATGGTCCTTGGATTCTGCTATCAGTTCTAAATGATAGGGGCCTGACATAATTATCTGAGCATGGGCTATGTCAGTATGAATATTGGCGTGTCCATGATGGTGAGAGTCGTGACCCTCATTCATCGTGGTATTTGCCGTTCTGTCAGAAACAGCAGTATTAGTTGCTTGCTCGCCATTTGTACAAGCAATTAAAGAGAAAGATCCGAAAGCAGCTAAAAAGATTAAGATTGTTTGTTTAGCTGAACGCATAATAACCAAAGCCTTGTTGTTGATAAAAGTCCAGATTCGCAATGATTAATTTCCAACTGAAATAAAGGTTTCACCCTCCTTAATAAACTGTCTTGCAGTTAAATGCTCTACCCCTAATCAATAAAATACACAGAGCTACTTTAAGGACAAATCAAAACTCCGAACACAAAAATAATCGCCATACTCAATATCTAGCAAAGAGTTGGAAGGACCTAATTTCATAGACCAAATTTGTTCCTCTATAACTTTTTAAGCTATCCTGCTATATCTTTACCTTAAATTATTCGAAGTAACAAAATAGAGACAATTTCTATTTTATTTCTTCTATATTTTCTGCCTTCCTAAAATCACATAATCCCAACTTGATCGGCTAATCCAATGATTCCCAATACTGTTCGGCCAACATTTTTTCTGGAGCCAATGATGATACATAGAGACGGTACAGTGCAACGTCTCTACAGCCCATTTTCAGGCTTATCCGAACAGTATTGAAGTGACTCCCGATTCCCTCTGTATCCGCATAACAAATCTTGATAGATCTATCCATGCTGCTAGTTGTATATGGGCTCAGGTTTCTTGCCAGCATGATTGATTATGAAATGTCAATTGCGAAGATCGACAAAGTGCATTGAAAAGTAAAAAAAGCCGCACAAAGCTTTAATTCAAAGCTTTGTGCGGCTCCCGTATGAGACTAACCTAACTGATTTCGGGGTTAATGGAGGTTAGACCAAGACATGTTTTTGGGGGTGATCATTTTGGGTCAGTTGAGTAGCGCTCAAGCTCTCTAAAGAAGCCGTCAGGGGGTCCCCCATCTGGCTGCTGGAGTGGGTACTGCCAAGATTGTTGTAATTTAGACTCTGACCGTGATTGATCGCATCCTGAACTGCAGCCATGGGCTGATTTAACCCATCAAACATGGGCTGACTCTCCAGAGGGACACTGGCGGTTTCATTGTCCATCAGTGCATCCGCCGTCCCAGCAGCCATATTGCCTGTCAACAGCTCAGTCGCCGCCTTGTTGATTAAGGAATCGGGACTGTTGCTGTTGAGGTCAGCCGAGGCTTCCCAAAAGAACATGCCGCGCAATCCCTGATCCTTAACGTAGTCAAGTTTATGCCCCAGTGATTCAGTATCCTCATAGGTGCTGAAGATGCCCGATTGAGCGTTGTAGATGTAGGGAACCTTTGCTTGATCGTCCCAATAACGCTGGAAGGAGGAGTCTGTTTGCAACTTGTTGTACAAATCCTTGTAGTCGTAGTTGCCAGCCTCCCAGGTTCCAGGCGCAGCACCGGTAGCCGATTGGTAAAGACCATTATTGGCCGGATTAACTCCCTGCCAAGCACGTCCGTATAGCGCCCCGCCTAAGACCAGCTCATCTGCAGACACGCCAGCGTCGAGGTAACCCTGAATTGTCTGGTCCACGGTGTAAGTATCGCCCGGTTGTCCATAGAGAGCAGCTTGATGGTTGGTCGTTTTGTCCCAAGCTCCATGATAGTCATAGGTCATGACATTGATGAAGTCGGTGTACTTGGCTATCTCCTTCAGTTCAAAGTTGACCATCTTGTCATTGCCCGCAGGCGCAGCGATCGACAACTGATAATCGTGACCGTCTTTGGCTTCCTGAAGCTGGATTTGCTCATCCAACTCTTGCAGCAGTAGCGTGTAGTTGTGTTTGTCTTCAGGACGGTTTATGTTGCCCGCTAGACCTCCTCCGACAGGATATTCCCAATCAATGTCAATACCGTCGAACCCATACCGGACCATAAAATCTACGGCGGACTTGGCGAACTTCTCTCGGGAGGCGTCGGTTAAGGCCGCGTCAGAGAATTCGCTAGATAGCGTCCAACCGCCGATGGAAATCATATTGTGCAGGTTGGGATTCACCGCCTTAAGCTGATTCAGCGCTTCAAAATTACCGGCATAGGCTTTGGGTGTGTTCCAGTCACCGTCTATGCGGCGGTCCGTGGCGGCCCAAGAATCGACAACGCCAACGGTTCCATCCGGAGTGATTTTGGCAAAGCCGTAGAACAGGTGGGTGAGTTTGTCAGCGGGGACATCCGCCACCTCGAAGTTGCGGCCGTAAATTCCCCATTCTGGATAATAAGCTCCCACAATGGGGTCTTTTTTGGAGCTGCCATCCGGTACAGGAGAGGGCGTAGGATTTGTGTCTGGAATCGGAGTCGGATCTGGAATTGGAGTCGGATCTGGCGTTGGAACTGGCGCCGGGATTGGGGTTGGGGCGGCTCCACCGGTATAAGAAAATGCTCCATTCGTTAGGTCAAGGGTGTCAACCTTGCCTTGGACCCTAGCAATCAGTTCATCCTGGGCGCCTGTTTTCAGGTAAATCTCTTGTCCCTGGCTCTGCGGTAAATTATTCAGACGGTAGTCGCTGGCCTTTCCGTGGAGCTTAATTGTGTCTCCTGCTGCAGCGTCAAAATCCTTGATCAGAGCGTAGTCTTGATCGCCAACTGTGTTATCCACGCCATCGTTATAGAACACCTTATCTTTGTTACCTAAGACAAAGATATCTTTACCCTTGCCGCCTTCGAGAGTATCCGTTTCATTTTTTCCAGGCATAGCGGCTTGGGTATCCACGCCGATCAATCGATCGTCACCCTCCCCTCCAGAGATGAAATCGCTGCCTTCTCCCCCTTTAATTACATCTCGGCCTCTTTGTCCATAGAGTCGGTCATCGCCAGCGTCGCCGTAAATTTTATCGCTGCCTTGACCGCCTTTGACCCTATCGTCACCGGCCTTTGCATGAATGATATCGTTGCTGTCGTAGCCAAAGATTTGGTCAGCGCCATCAGTCCCGTTTAAATCATCCTTACCCGAAGTACCCTTAATCACTTGATCAGTGGGGGGTGTGGGGTCGGTAGGCATCGGCATCGGCATCGGCATTGGGTCGGGGCTTGGGCTTGGGGAGTGTCCCCCCGGATGATGATGATGGGGCATTGACGGACCCGCCACATGTCCCGGAATTGGAATACCGTCACGACTAACAATTTGGGCGTCGCTGACAGTGAATCCTAATTGGTTATCCAGGTGATCTTCCCGAACTTGTGCGAAGTGAAACTCAAAATTTGAGGCAGATAGATCAGAAATTTTCACCCCTTTGAGCACTAGGCTTTGATTGGTCGCTCCATTCGAAAACTCAACTCCCTCCGGCGTGTCGTTAATGGTGAGTCGCTCACGGCTGCCGTAGTACAAGAAACTAACTTTATTTTTGGCTGGATCAAAGTCAACCACTTCCCGCAAACCCATTTCATGGGAGCGGACATAGACGGTATTGGGGTCAAGGTTAGCGGTTCCGGTAGACCAAGCCAAAGCCCCTGCGACATCTTCCCGTAGATGCTGGTTGCCAATGGGCTTGAAATTGTCAATGGACAGATCTTTCAGAGAAACGCCAACCAGAGTTTGGGTGGCGCCATTCCAGGGACTGGTAAAACCGACCCCCTCCGATGACTCAGTAATAATCATGGAGTGGACCGAGTAATTGCCAAAGTCGATCTGGTCAACAGCAGTATTAAAATTCAGAATGTCGCCAGCATTCTCGTTGACTTGGATGATTTGACCATCCGACGGAGTGGGCGTGGGCGCAGGCGCCGGAGCAGGCATGGGCATTGGGCTCGGCGCCGGAGTGGGCGTAGGCGCTGGGGTGGGCGTGGGCGCTGGCCCGCCAGTGTCGCCCATCCCTGGGAAACTGCCTTCAACGCCTTGAATATTGGCAGCCTTTAGATCAGAACTACTCACCCCTTTGAGAGTAATCGTTCGATTGTTTAATTCCGTTAAATCGATAACGGCGTCGCCATTGGCGTCATCATAGATGTCGAAGCGGCTATAGTCCGTCCAAAACCCCTTGAGGTTGATGGTATCCTCAGCCACATTAAAGTTTTCAACAACGGCTTGGTTGCCCCACTTCCAGGAAAAGTCAAAGACATTCTGTTGTCCATCTATGCCCTGGAAGCGATCGCCATTACCGGTTTCTGAGGGGGATACCGGATTTGGAGCAGGCGAGGGGGTAGGAACGGGATTCGGCAGTGGGTCTACAGGGGTAATGGGGTCGGTTGGCGTTGGGTTAAGGGGGGGAGTAGTTGGGCCAGAAATCGGACTAATTCCGCCGGTAATCGAGTCGGGAACCTGATAACCCGCGTATTCATCCACATACCGCAGAATTGAAGTGCCGTATTCATCATAGGAAACCTGATTACTGAGCAACAGATTCGCTAAGCCATAAGGACCGCGTAGGTGAGCCCCGGCAAGAATACCAAACTCAGTAATTGTTACCGCTTTTTGCTGTCCCCCGTCAGTGAAGGTTAGCGTTTTGCCCAAAAAATCTGCAATTGATTTACCTTGATAACCTAAGGTCTTTTCAATGATGTTCCAGTTGAAGGAAAAAGCGTCCCGGATCGCGGCTTCTTGGATTTCGGGAGAATTTTTGAAATCTTCAATGCTATTCACGCCAAACTGTTGCGCTTTGGCTGTCCAGGTTCCTTGCCAAAGGTTGGTTGAGGCGCCAGCCCCGTAAAAGGTATCGGCTTTGTAGTACCCCAGGTCGATTAGTAGCGCTTCACCAAACTGATACTTACCGGTAAATCCCAACGTGTTCTGTACTTTGTATTGTTGCGGATCGCCCGACGGTTTGCCTGACTCAAATGCGCCAAGCGCTTCTAGCCCTTGAGTAAAGGTTGTATTCATTTTGATCAAATTTCCTAAAAAGTATAGTTGCCAGGGGGTTGCGCTACGCAAACTGTTCTAAGGTTGCCTTTTTAGATGCTGGATAATGCCGATTGCACTACTTCAACCTGAGGAATGCAAAGTCTGCTTAGACGCCGTTTGATAAGCAGATATGACAATACTGTTCGGAGAAACCCGATAATTTGCCAATAGAGATATAGACTGAAACGTTCCAACAAATCATCGGCATCCTCAAAAACGAACGGCATTGAAAGAATTGCTTTAAAGCAAGTTAAAAAGCTCCTAAGACAAAACAGAAAACAATAGACTAAGACATCCCTAAGCATTGAAAATTGATCAACCATTCAGCCAAACTGAAAATCTTTAAGCTTTCTACTTCGTATCCAATGTGAGGATTCCACGAATTTCAGCACAGGATTTAAACACATCTTGAAATGAAAATCAAATCCAGTTAATCAACTACAAGAAAAAGCCCTCTTATTTTTAGATTCAATGAGGAATAAAATTGTTCCAAATTAGCTTCATAAAATCTGGCAGGAACTGATTTAATTTTTCAAAAATTCAACGGTAGACTCAAATACCCTGCTTACTTTATCTATACTTTATTTAAGATAGAGAAAATGCATTATGGAATCTCTTTAAAGAATACTTTTTATGTATTGAAATGCGTTAGAAAAACAAGGATATTGAGATGACGGCTTTTCTTATATTGCTTGACTGACAAGGCATTCACCAAGATCTCTTTGCATATGAGAAAGGTATTCACGGCCTGCTTACGAAATTTGGATGATTGCAATAATGGGTTAAATGTAGCTAGAGAAATATAACCGGAATTCTCATTGATGGAGCGATCGCGAAGCGCCTTTAATTAAGCCCCATTTATGGACTTAGAGAGGACTAGTAGAGACCCAATTTTTGGGTCTCTACTAGCTTCAGGACACCTTACACACCTACATGCGCAAGCGGTGGGTGATGTTGTTTGGTGAGATTATGGGGATCAAATTCTGACGAAAGAGTTGTTGGATTGCTGAAGGCGGAGCCCATCTCAACATTCGTTTGAGTCCCAGGGTGGTCAGCCATGCCAAGACTACTAGCGCTAAGCGCACTCCCCATATCAAGACTCGAAGCTGGACTACTTTTAAGAGCTATATCAGCTGCACCGCCATTGGTGAGCGGATCCAGGGCTCCATTGCCAACAGAATTACTCGTGAGTAACTCTGAGGCCGCTTTGTTAATCAACGAATTTGGATCATTGCCGTTCAGGTCGCTTGAGGCGTCCCAGAAGAACATGCCACGCAATCCCTGACTCTTGAGGTAATCCAGTTTATGCCCCAAGGATTGGGTATTTTCGTAGGTGCTGAAGATGCCCTCTTTCTCGTTGTAGACGTAAGGAACCTTGGCCTGAGGATCCCAATATTCTTTATAATTGGGGTCAGTTTTCAGCTTGTTGTACAGGTCCTTGTAGTCGTAGTTGCCAGCCTCCCAGGTGCCAGTAGCGGCGCCGCTAGCTGACTGATATAACCCGGGCAGTTCGGGATTGGTTCCGGGGCTGACGCCCTTCCAAGCGCGACCATATAGCGGCGCTCCCAATACCAGCTCATCTGCTGAAACCCCCGTGTTAAGGTAGCCCTGAATCGTCTGGTCGATTGTGTACGTATCGCCAGGCTTACCATATAGGGCGGCTTGATGGTTGGTCGTGCTGTCCCAAGCTCCGTGATAGTCATAGGTCATGACATTGATGAAATCGGTGTACTTGGCGATTTCCTTAAATTCAAAGTTGACCATTTTGTCATCACCGGCAGGCGCCGCGATCGACAATTGATAATCATGTCCGTCTTTCGCTTCCTGCAACTGGATTTGCTTATCCAATTCCTGTAGCAACAACGTGTAGTTGTGTTTGTCTTCCGGACGGTAGGTATTGCCAGCCAGACCGCCGCCAACAGGGTACTCCCAGTCGATATCGATACCGTCGAACCCATACTGTGTCATGAAATCGACAGCAGACTTAGCGAACTTCTCCCGAGACGTGGCAGTCAAGGCGACATCGGAAAACTCGCCCGATAGGGTCCAACCGCCGATAGAAATCATATTGTGCAGGTTGGGATTGATCGCCTTCAGCTTATTCAGCTCTTCATAGTTACCGGCATAGGGTTTGGGTGTGTTCCAATCCCCATCAACGCGTCGATCGATCGCGGCATATCTGTCAAAGACGTCGACCGTTCCATCTGGCGTCACTTTGGCAAAGCCGTAAAAAATGTGGGTCAGTTTGTCAACCGGCATGTCAGCCACCTCGAATTGGCGGCCGTATATCCCCCACTCAGGAAAGTAAGCGCCAACGACAGGACTTTTAATCCCATCTGGGGCTGGGGTTGGCGTCGGACTAGGAACTGGCGGGGGAATCGGCGTTGGGACAGGATCGGGGGTCGGCGCCGGCGCTGGTATAGGGTCTGGAGGCGTAGGCGCTGGAGGCGCTGGAGGCGTAGGCGAACTGCCGCCAACATAGCTAAACGCTGAGCTATTCAGGTCCAGGGCCGTGGTTTCACCGTGAACCTGGGCAATCAGTTCATCTTTTCCGTCCGCAGTCAGGTAAATCGCCTGTCCTTGACTTCCGGCTAAGCTGCCTACCCGATAGTCACTGGCTTGGCCATGAAGCTCAATAACATCTCCAGCTGCAATATTGAAGTCTTTAATCTGAGCGTAGCCCTGGCTCCCTGAGGGATTGCTTCCACTATCATCATAGAAGACGTGAGCGTTATCTCCCAAGACGAAGGTATCTTGACCAGTACCGCCCTTGAGCACATCTAGCTCATTCTTACCAGGCGTAGGGGCCCCAGCATCAACGCCGATGAGCCGATCATCGCCATAACCGCCATCCAAATGATCGTTGCCTGCTCCACCTTCCAGAACATCACGGCCTCTTTGTCCATAGAGCTGATCTTCGCCAGCATCACCGTGGATTGTATCGTTCCCCCTGCCGCCTTTGACAGTATCGTTCCCGGCCATTGCGTGAATGACATCGTTACTGTCATAACCAAAGATTTGATCAGCGCGATTAGTCCCCGTTAACTGATCCTTACCTGGCGTCCCCTTTATCACCTGATCGGCAGGTGTCGTAGGGTCGACTGGGGTCGGATCGACAGGGGCGGGGGGAACCGGGGTAGGGTCAATAGGTGGATTGATTGGCGGAGATGGATTGCCGACACTGCCTAAATCCAGGGCAATGGGTTTTTGGTAGTATTCTTGAGTTTGACTAATCCACCAACCCCCATCAGATGGCGGAGACCCGACGCCATCGGTGCTGATGCCGACACCCGCCCCAAACATAATTGAAGTGATACCGGCCTCTTTCGCCGCTTGAATATGGGGAGCCCAAGTCACTTGGTTGCCATTGACCGTTAGCCCTGGATCGTTAGATGCATTCTGACTGAAATACTCCAGTCGTTTGGGGTCATTGACGACGAAGGTGTCTCCCAGGAAAAATGTGCCCGCTGAGTCTTCATACTTAGTTGGCGTATTGGCTAAATCCTGAAATTTCCCAGATGGGTCATAGGGATTCTGCGCGGTGGTGCCATTGATATGCCCCACCGGAATTTGCCACAGGGTGACGGGCTTTCCAGTGGACTCGTGCAATGTCTTGCTGAAGAGCAGATAGTTGTTCCAGTGATCGCTGTTCCAGAACCAGGCCGAGTCCTCAGGATTCTGAGCCGCGCTGGCGGTCGTTCCCGCAGCATC
>JASJDH010000087.1 GCA_030065175.1 Leptolyngbyaceae cyanobacterium MO_188.B28
ATGCGCCGGTTGCATTCGCGGACTCTATGATGGAACCCGCATTTGATACCAAGAACCTCAGTTTCTGTATTTGGCTGATGGAAGGTTCTTCTGACTGGTGTATGGGGAATGTCGACTTTCCCACAGTATCGGATCCAGACGGATCCGGGATGCTCCTTGCCATTCTCGACGGACAGCCTGCTACGTATCAAGTGTGGGCTGCAGAGTATTACGAGTGTGCTGTTGGGTTGGAAGCTATCGAAGCGATCTATCATCAATCTCCGTTGACCGAAGAATTGGTGCAAACTTTCAATCCTGACCTCACGTTTTCAGATTTAGGCGAAGATCTTTTGGAAATCGGCTATCCATGATTTCTGATTATTGAGTCCTAGAGGCTGACAAAATCAACGTAAATCTTTCATCATTTGTTCTGCTCTGAACTTCAGTGCTGGAAAGGTTAAGCAAGGAACGATTTCATTCTCAACGCATTCAACTCGCTGATACTCGCCGTCTTGCAGGCTAAAAGCAATGACTTTAGGACCTTTCCCTCGCTGACAATACTTACCCGCAATATGCCTGAAATAGTCCACGATCCAGTATTCACGAATGCCGAGAGATTGATATTCTTCAATTTTTTCCAGGTCATTCACCCAGTTCCCTGAAGCGACCTCCACAATCATGTGAGGAACGGAACGGATTCCCGGTAAGTCAGCCCGGTAATCCCGGGGTTGGTCAATTACAGCCAAATCGGGACGGCGACCAAATCCTGGAGAGACTTCTAAAGGATTACGTCTGCGGGTTGTATAGGGCAGCTTTAGCCGTCTGATTTCCAAGGTAAATTCAAAATCCAGGAAAGCCACAATCGCTTCATGCCAAGCGCCAGGTTGAGGCATTAGGACCAGTTTTCCTGCAATCAGTTCATATTCGTTTAGTTCGTTCCCGTCGTCGAAATCGAGGAACGCTTCAAAAGTAAGGGGTCTAGCGATGGACTGAACCATAGCGTTGCTGTTCTTTCAGGTATGTGCTCTCAATTTTAATGGATCAGCCACAACGACTGCTGGAATGGAGTTTAGTAGAGAGTAGTGCGTCTAGCCTAATTGTCTGAAGGCAGGATCTCTAATAGCTGGTCTACAGGCAGAGTTTATGAACCAGTTGGAAAAATTACCTCAGGTCTTGTTAAAAAAAAACGGACAATTTACCAGGATTTAAGCTGTAATAGAAGAAAATTTCTTAGCTGCATGTATTTAAAACTTCTATTTAGTTGAAACATAATTGCCGCTCGTCATGCTTTCGCCCATTAAGGTTTTTGTCTCTTATTCTCATAAGGATGAGTCGCTTCGAGATGAACTGGGAATTCATCTCAGTAGCCTGGTGAATCGGAAAGTGATTGAAATCTGGCATGACCGTCAGATTATGGCAGGACAAGAATGGGCGACGGTGATTGATGAAAATTTGGATGAGGCGCATATCATTCTGCTATTGGTTAGTTCGGATTTTCTGGCCTCTAAATACTGCGCTGGTATTGAAATGAAACGGGCTTTGGAGCGCCATGAGGCAGGCGATGCTTGCGTTATTCCGATCATTCTTAGACCTGTTTATTGGCAAGGAGAAGCATTTGGCAAATTGCAAGCCTTTCCTAAGGACGCCAAACCTGTAACTAAATGGGCAGATGCCGACGAAGCGTTTGTGGATGTGGTTGAGGGCATTGCGGTAGCAGCTAAGCGAATCACTGCCGAGTTGAATGCCAAAGCCACGGAGTTAGAACGAGTGAATGCAAGGCGGAGTTATCGCGCTAAAGTAGAGCAGTTCTACTCAGATGGCAGGATTTCTTCTGCCGAACGCACAATTCTGGAAATAGAAAGTCAGCAACTGAACCTGTCTAGTGATGAGGTATTTGCAATTGAGCAGGCTGTTCGTGAGACTTATCGCCAGCATGAAGAAAATCTGAAAAAATACAAGCAAGCCTTAGTTGAGGAATTTCATCATCAGGCTGAACTCAGTTCTGCAACTCGCCAGGAATTCAAGCAACTTCAACAAGTCCTGAGTCTTAGTGATGTTGAGGTGGAAAAGGCTGAGCAAGCAGTGATTTTTGAAAGGGTGGCAGAAGCGCAGAGACAACAGGAAGAGGCTCAGAGACAGGCGGAAGCTGAGAGAGTCAGACAGCAACTAGCAGAAGAAAATCGAAAACGATTAGAGGAAGAGAAACTACAACGGCAAGCGGTTGAATATCAAGAAAAGTTGCAGCGATATTCTCAGGAGTTTTCTAGATCGGTTGAGGCTAACTATCCCCTTGATGAGTTTGAAGGCAAAAAGTTGCAAGATTTTCAGCAATCCTTAGGACTCAGTGATACAGATATAGCGCACATTGAACAGCCTATCCTGGCTCCGCTAGAAGCTGAGTATCAGCAGCATCTGAAGACGGAGGAATTGCGAAAACATCGAGAAGCGGAAGAACTCCGAAAGCATCGAGAAGCAAAGAATCAGCTTTCAGGTGAAGAACTCTGGCAGCAACTCCAGCGGTTTGAATTTGAGTTTGCGACGGTCACTCATGTGAAGCGCACAGGTTTGTTGGGTGATGAGGTTGCCTGGGATGTTAGCCGAAGTCATTGCAGTGCAGAGTTCTTTATCGAAGATCTGGGTAATCGCGTCATACTAGAGATGGTCTCGATTCCTAAGGGGGATTTTTTGATGGGTTCCCCTGGTAGTGAACATGGACATGAGGATCATGAAAGTCCACAACACTTAGTTAAACTTGCCCCTTTCTTCATAGGCAAGTTTCCCATTACCCAAACCCAGTGGCAAGCAGTGGCGGCGCTTCCGAAAGTCAAACTAAACCTCAATCCTGCTCCTACTCGTTTCAAGGGGAGAAATCGTCCGGTAGAGCGGGTTTCCTGGTTCGAGGCTGAGGAGTTCTGTCATCGGCTATCTCAGAAAACCGGGCGTTCCTATCGCTTGCCTAGCGAAGCACAGTGGGAATATGCTTGTCGGGCTGGTACAACAACTTCCTTTCACTTTGGTGAGGCGCTTCTTCCGAAGCTAGCAAACTATTATGGGAGCCAGCACAATTCTCAAACGACTAACGTTGGTCGATTCAAGGTGGCAAATCTGTTTGGGTTATATGATACGCACGGAAACATTGGCGAGTGGTGTGCTGATCACTGGCATGGAAGTTATAAAGGCGCACCTGTCGATGGAGGGACTTGGTTATCGGATAATGAAAGTGCCCGTCGCCTCGTACGCGGCGGTTCCTGGCTCGACGCTTCGTGGCATTGCCGTTCTGCCTCTCGTCTCGGCGATGAGCCTGCTAACCACGGCATTAATATCGGATTCCGTGTTGTTTGTTGAGTCATGATTAAGGTTAGAGCGATCGCAATCCTAAACCAATAGTGCGACAGCTAGTCCCCAATACCCCCCTAAAATATCCCGACAGTGATGGCCATCCCATTGCAGATACTACAAAACAATTCCGCTGGATTATAAGATCAAAGAAAACCTGGAGCGGTTATTTGCGTCAGATCCAGAGATATTTATTGCCGGAGATTTGCTGTGGTATCCCGTTGAAGGCGATCCGAAACAACGTCAGGTCCAGATGTCTTAGTGGTTTTCGGCAGACCTAAAGGAGACCGAGGGTCTTACAAACAGTGGGAAGAAGCGGAGATTGCGCCTCAAGTGGTGTTTGAAATTTTATTCCCTGGTAAGCGGTTTGAGGAAATGTTGCGTAAACTCAACTTCTATCAGCGCCATGGTGTAGAAGAATATTACATCTACGACCCTGACGGTAACGAATTAACCGGGTTGCAACGCTCAGCTAAATCACTTCAGCTGATTAGCGAAATGCAGAATTGGGTCAGTCCGCGTTTAGGCTATTTGCTTTCAGTTAACGGCGGACGCGCTAGAAAATTATTGACCTGACGGTGAGCCCTTTTTGACCTATGTAGAACTGGGAGCAACTTGCTGCCGAACGGGCGCAACGGGCGCAATTTCAACAGCGTATTGAGACCCTGGAAACCAAGCTGCGAGAATTGGGGATTAATCCAGAATCTTTGTAAGTGGTTTGGGGTCGGGCGGGTACAATTGTCGGCACTTATGGTGCGATCGCGTATCCTAATTGATAGAGCGTTAGCTCCGGAGAAAACGCAATGACCGTCACCCTTGCAAAATGGTCCCTAGATGACTACCACCAGATGATTGACGCTGGAATTTTGCGCGATCGTCAAGTTGAGTTATTGAACGGAGAAATTATCAAGAGGGCTCCTGAAGGGCCAGAACACGCCCAACTGAGTACCGACGCCGCAGATTATTTACGTACAATATTGGGCTCGCAGGTACTCATTCGAGATGCGAAACCTATTACTCTCCCCGATAGTAATTCCGAGCCAGAACCAGACGTCGCTGTCGTTCAACCGCTTCGACAGCTTTATCGAACACGGCATCCCTATCCAGAAAACATTTTTTGGCTGATTGAATATGCCAGCAGCAGCTTAGCCAAGGATTTGGACGCGAAACGATCCGCCTATGCCCGGGCTGGAATTCTAGAGTATTGGGTGGTGAACCTCAAGAAACGATGCCTGATTGTGTTGAAGACGCCTGAAGCAGGCGACTATCAACAAGAAAGTGTGGTTTCGGATGGAGTCCTTTCGCCTCTTGCATTTCCTGAGGCGCAGATTTCTGTTCATAGATTGTTGGAGGGATAGTCCGCCTCCTCCCCTCTTCCAAACTTGGGAGAGGGGTCGGGGGTGAGGGCAAAGTATGGCGGAAAGGACCATAGCCAGTAGCCCTGGTAGCCCGAGAACATGAAAAAGAGGGACGCCCTCAGGACGTCCCTCTTTTCATATCACTCTATCAGTTTGACAAACCTCTTAGCCCAAAAGCGCCTTCGCTTTGGTCAAGACATTCTCAACGGTGAACCCGTACTTCTCCATCACCAGGCCGCCAGGAGCGGACGCGCCAAAGCGATCGACGCCGATCGAGTCGCCTGCAGAACCCACATACCGGCACCAACCAAAGGTGGCCGCCGCTTCTACCGACAACCGCTTGGTCACCGCCTTGGGTAGGACGGATTCCTTATAGGCGGCGTCCTGGGCTTCAAACAATTCCCAGCAGGGCATGGAGACTACTCTCACCTTCGCGCCGTCAGCTCGCAGTTGCTTCGCCGCGTCCACACAGAGCTTCAGTTCGCTGCCGGTGCCGATCAAGATCAGGTCAGGGGTTCCTTCACTATCCGAGATAATGTAAGCGCCCTTTTCCACGCCCGCTATCGAGGTTTCGTCATAGTTCGGCAATCCTTGGCGAGTGAACGCGATCAGGGTGGGGGTCTTACGGCTAGCGACAGCCACTTTGTACGCGCCTGCGACTTCGTTGCCGTCCGCTGGACGCATCACGTTCAGGTTAGGAATGACTCGCAGAGAGGCGATGGTTTCCACCGGCTGGTGGGTGGGGCCGTCTTCCCCTAAGCCCACGGAGTCATGGGTCATAACATAGATGACGCCTGCCTCAGAGAGAGCAGAAAGGCGAATCGCCGCCCGCATGTAGTCGGCAAACACCAGGAAGGTGGCGCAGTAAGGAATCAAGCCGGAGTTATGCAGGGCGATGCCATTGCAAATGGCGCCCATGCCGTGCTCTCGCACGCCGAAGCGCAGGTTACGATTCTCGTACTGGCCTTTTTGGAAATTACCGGAGATTTTGAGTTCGGTGAGGTTGGAGTGAGTCAGGTCAGCGGACCCGCCAATCAGTTCAGGCACCGCAGGGGCCAAGGCGTTCAGGGTGATCTCTGAATGCTTCCGGGTGGCCAGACCCTTATCCGCGCTGGTGTAAGCGGGCAGTGACTTCTCCCAACCCTCGGGCAAGTGACCCGACAGCATCCGCTCAAATTCAGCCGCTTCTGCGGGATACTTGGTGCGATAGGTCGCTAAAGTCTCTTCCCATTCCGCTTGGCTGCTAGCGCCGCGCTCAATGGCTTTACGCATATGGTTGAGGGCGTCTGTAGGCACCTCAAACTCACCGTAGGTCCACTCTAGATTTTCACGGGTCGCTTTAATTTCATCCGTGCCCAATGCCGCGCCGTGGACGCCTGCGGTGTCCGCTTTATTGGGGGAGCCGTACCCAATGGTGGTGGTGACCTTGATCAGAGAAGGCTTGTCGGTCACTGCCTTGGCGGCTTCAATCGCTTTGGCGATGCTGTCGAGGTCGGTGTTGCCGTTCTCCACGTGCTGAACGTGCCAACCGTAGGCTTCAAACCGCTTGCTGACGTCTTCGGTAAAGGCAATGTCGGTGGAGCCGTCGATGGAAATATGATTGTCATCATACAGTGCAATCAGCTTGCCCAAACCTAAGTGGCCGCCCAAAGAGCACGCTTCGCCGGAAACCCCTTCCATATTGCAGCCGTCGCCGAGGATGACATAGGTGTAGTGGTCGACGACTGTGCAATCCGGCTTGTTAAACTTAGCCGCCAAATGCGCTTCCGCCATCGCTAAGCCAACGCCGTTACAGATGCCCTGACCCAAAGGTCCTGTGGTGACTTCTACCCCAGGAGTCTCAAAGTTCTCGGGGTGGCCGGGGGTTCTGGAGCCCCATTGCCGAAATTGTTTGATGTCGTCCAGGGTGACGCTGTCGTAGCCCGTTAAGTGCAGTAGGGCGTACTGCAGCATGCAACCGTGTCCAGCGGACAATACAAAGCGATCGCGGTTAAACCAGCTTGGGTTCTTGGGATTAAACCGCATGAACTGGTCCCAAAGGACAAAAGCCATCGGCGCAGCCCCCATCGGCAGTCCTGGGTGGCCAGATTTAGCCTTTTCTACGGCGTCAATGGCCAAGAAACGGATTGAATTAATACAGAGTTCTTCGAGTGTTTGGGTTGCGACAGCCATAGTCCTAACTCGTTAACGATGGTACAACAGGGGCGTAAGTGCATTGGAGCTAAATTCGAGCCAGCTTGCAAGGCCTGGCCCCCATCATCCCATTCATCAGGATTCAGGGGCAAGCACTATTAGCAAGTCAATTTAAACAGGCGGAGCGCCTACCATGAAAAAACAGGCGAAGCGCCTGCTATGAAAATCTTGACACGGAAACGCAAGCGTTTGTTTAACCGGTGATTAAAGGGATCACTAGGTTATTATACCTATCAACTTGTGGCCCTAGCTACTGAAATTTCCGAAAAGCTAGGGTAACGTTATGCCCGCCAAATCCGAAGGAATTGGATAGAGCAACCTCTATCCGATGGGGGCGGCTTTGATTCGGAACATAATCCAAATCGCAATCAGGGTCAGGATTTTCCAGATTTATAGTGGGGGGCGCTTGGTCATGGGCGATCGCCATTGCCGTTGCGACCCCTTCAATTCCTCCCGATCCGCCGAGCAAATGCCCAGTCATGGATTTGGTGGAACTGACGGGAATGTTGTAGATGCACTGCCCCATGGCTGTTTTGATTGCCTGCGTTTCAGTGGGGTCGTTGGCCGGGGTGCTGGTGCCGTGAGCATTGATGTAGCTCACTTGTTCGGGGGTTATGCCAGCATCCTTCAGCGCTAATTGAATGCAGCGGGCAGCCCCTTCTCCTCCCGGCACCGGGGCTGTCATATGGTACGCGTCGCAGGTCATGCCATAACCAATCATTTCTGCATAGATTTTGGCTCCCCGACTGCGGGCGTGTTCTAATTCTTCTAGCAAAAGAACGCCGCATCCTTCGCCAATGACGAATCCGTCGCGATCTTTATCAAAGGGGCGACTGGCGTGAGCTGGGTCATCATTATGGCTAAGCGTCAGGGCCCTAGCGGAGGCGAATCCAGCCACCCCTAGGGGAGTGACCGCTGACTCAGTGCCGCCGCAGATCATGGCTTGGGCGTAGCCTGATTGAACCAACCGAAAGGCGTCTCCAATCGCATTGGAGCCAGCGGCGCAGGCGGTAACCGGGCAAGAATTCGGGCCTTTAGCGCCAACCTGGATGGCCGTGAGTCCAGCCGCCATATTGGCGATCATCATGGGCACCATGAATGGACTACATCGACTGGGCCCTCGGTTTAGGAAGACCTCTTGCTGCTCCTCCATCACCTTAAGGCCGCCAACCCCGGTGCCAATCATGACTCCAACCTGTTCAGCATTGAGATCGGTGATCTCGAAGCGGGCGTCTTCAAGGGCTTGCTTGGTCGCCGCTACGGCAAATTGGGCAAAGCGATCCATTCGCTTTGCATCCTTTCGATCCATATAAGCGTGCGGATCAAACCCTTTGACTTCGGCGGCAATCCGACACGTATGTCGGGAAGCGTCAAAGTGGGTGATGAGGCCTACCCCATTGCGCCCGCTTTGCAACCCTTCCCAATATTCAGTCAATGTATTGCCGATAGGGGTAATGGCCCCCATACCCGTGATAACAACGCGTTTCTTTTCCAAATGTGTCATGATTTAATCGGTTCAATAGGCATTGGCGCCCAAGTTTTAACCCAGCCCCAAACTTTTCAATAGAGATAGAAAAGAGAGACTTGCTATCAGTAGACCCGCTGCCTTAAGCAGCTGATTTCTCCTTAATAAAATCCACTGCCGCTTGGACAGTCCCAATTCCTTCAGCCGCCTCGTCGGGGATCTCAATTTCAAATTCTTCCTCCAGGGCCATGACCAACTCCACTGTATCTAGAGAGTCGGCCCCCAAATCGTTGGCAAAGCTAGCCTCAGGCTTCACTTGATCCTCTTCAACACCTAGTTGCTCGGCCACGATCTTTTTGACCTTTCCAAAGATTTCTTCGCTCATATTCACTCGTTTCCCTTGTTTTGCAAGCTGCATTATCTCTGCGCCATTGGGCGCAGTCAAAAAATTTAACCTGAACTATGAGACCTTAGCAAGAATCAAGGCTTAAATCATTCTCTGAACTGGCCCTGAACTGGATCAGACTGAATTCTAGGTATTTTTTCATCTTATCTGAAAAGGGGGATCCCAGATTGCGCTCAAAGTTCTCCCTAATTTTGGATTACCCAATCCCACGGGTTCTTCTATCACACCCCAGCAATATTACGTTCCATAAAGTTTTGAGTCGCCTTTTACATTCGTGAAAACCCATGGCTATAGACTAAGGTTTGATTGGAGAACTCTATTAGCGGCCAGTGGTGGGAATCCATTATGGGTCTCTCTGGCGCTGGACTGTTGCAATGATTTAATATTGGAGCCTTCATCTCGATGTCCCATTCAGTCAAAATCTACGATACTTGCATCGGCTGTACCCAGTGCGTCCGGGCTTGTCCCCTAGACGTTCTAGAGATGGTGCCCTGGGATGGCTGTAAAGCCCAGCAGATTGCTTCTTCCCCCCGTACGGAAGATTGTGTCGGTTGCAAACGGTGTGAAACTGCTTGCCCAACTGACTTCCTTAGCATCCGGGTTTACCTGGGCGCTGAGACGACCCGGAGTATGGGTCTGGCTTACTAAAGCTCCGAAAACGAAGGGATATGCTCACCTTGGTTGTCTAAAATTTATAAATTATTTTTTTAGATCATCAGGGTACTTACGGGGGGAAACCCCCTTTTTTTATTTCGCTATTGATTTTATTCCGCGATTCATAAGGCCCCTTTACTGTTTATGGTCCAGGTGAATGGCGGACTCAAGGGCTAACCTTTCTTTGGCGCGATGGGCATAGGGTTGGAGTTCCGCCAGAGGTAACCCGGTCAGTAAACTCAAATCTTCTAATCTCACTCCCCGAATTAACATGTCTACGCGCCAGGTATGTTGAGTTTGCTCAATTCTCAGGGGGGAGGCGTCGGGATTGAGGAGCCCCTCGGTGCATTCTCGCCAGCATAGACAAATATCCTCTTCTGTTACGGGTTGTTCCGCCTCATTTATAAATAAGGCCGATTGGTCGTCTTGACGGCTTTTAAGCCATTGCTTCAGGGGATTGTTTGTGTAAGAGCCATAGCGTTTATTGGCGATCCATTGGTTGATGGGGGCGGGTCGTATGACGCCTTGGGTAATTTGCAGCAGATGTTGATGGCGATTGCTGACGTGGTGCGATCGCTGCAGATTTATAATTTCCTGGATGGATAGACCCGCCCCAAATAGAACATAGATCAAGGCGTAGATCTGCACATCCAACTTCTTAGCGGTTTGCAGGATGGTGTGGACCATATAGGGCGGGATGTCCGCTACTCTCGTGGAGTGAGAGTTAGGGGTTAGCAGCGGCATTGAATTGGTTTCTGAGTCTGGTAAATGGGCGACGGCCCCGTGGAGAAAGAGTTTTACCAGATTCTCTAAAAAATCTTGACGGTCTTCCCACAATTGGTGAAATTCGCTGGTGAATTCCAGAACCGCGTATCCCAGCAGCAAGCTGTTGAGCAGACTAGAAATTTTTTCTGCGGGCAGTAGGGTATTTAATTGCCCCTGATTAATCGCCGATTCTAAGTATTGCGCGACAAACCGATTCGCCTGCGTAAACTCACGTCCGATCGCCTGACGGTTTTCAGCCGGATATTGGCCCGCCTCGCCGACAAAGGATCGGACAAATTCCGGAATGGCTTCTAATGCTTCCAGCCGACTATCCGCATAGTCCCGCAATGCCTGCTCCAGGCTGCCGGTTTGGAAAGATTGCTGGGCCAGAGATTTCTCCAAGCTGGAAAAGACCGCTGACTCTTTAATGACCGCTAACACCAGACCTTGCTTATTGCCAAATTGACGAAATAATGTCACTTCATTGACATTGGCCAACTCAGCGATTTGACGCGTAGTGGTCTCCGTCACCCCCTGGGAAGCAAAGAGTTCCAGGGCAGCATTGATTAATCGCTGTCGAGTGGGGAGTCGTTTAGCTGTCATGGAACTGTCAAGGGATAAAAATATGCAAGTAACACTTGCAAATGTGAACTAATCACTGTTAGGCTAACAGAATGAAAGTGGCACTTGCATTTTACGGTGCTCTAGTGGTTTGCCAGAGACAGATCGAGACTTCTCTTGTTCGCTGGAGACTGCTGATCCATCGGGGCTGGAATGATTGCTGGCCAATTTACAATCTTAGGGAAATTTTATGACCTCTAACACCCTCACCCCTGTCCGAAAGGGCAGACAGTCTCTAACGCTCAATTGGGTTAATGTTGCTTTTTTTGGTGCCTTTCACGCGATCGCGCTGCTAGCCCCCTGGTTCTTTTCTTGGTCTGGGCTCGGCATTGTGATCTTTTTGCACTGGCTGTTCGGCAGCATTGGCATTTGCATGGGGTATCATCGCCTTTTGACTCATCGGAGTTTTCAGACGCCCAAGTGGTTAGAGTATGTAATCGCCACAATAGGGTCGCTGGCCATCCAGGGCGGTCCTATTTTTTGGGTGAGCGGGCATCGTCAACACCATGTCTACACTGAGGATAACGAGAAAGATCCTTACTCTGCTCGTCGTGGGTTCTGGTGGAGCCACATGCTCTGGATTCTTTACACCCGTCAAGAATTTTTCGACCGTAAGCGCTATCAAAAATACGCCCCTGATTTAGCGCGTGATCCTTATTATCAGTGGTTGGATCGCTACTTTCTATTTTTGCAGATTCCGGTGGCTCTGTTGCTCTACGCCCTTGGCGGCTGGTCATTTGTGATTTACGGTGTCTTTGTTAGAGCGGTTGTGCTTTGGCATTCCACCTGGTTGATTAACTCCGCCTCCCATATGACTGGATATCGTACATTCAATGTGGAAGACCATTCGCGTAATCTTTGGTGGGCTGCCCTTTTGACCTATGGCGAAGGCTGGCATAATAACCATCACGCCTATCCGAATGTGGCTAAGGCGGGTTGGAAATGGTGGGAGATTGATATGACTTGGTGGTCAATTAGCGCCCTCAAGTCGATGGGCTTAGCGAAGCGAATCGTTATGCCGCCGAAAGATGTGTCAATGTCTTAGTTCTCCAGCCGCTCATTGATTTTGGGTTTACGGAGCTAGGAGTGAAGAGCTAAAAGTTGTTCCCACTCCTAGTTTCTATTTTATGTGTTCTGAGTTGAAGTGAAGTTTAGAAAGTTGATAGGAAAAAAATGCCTGCTTGAATTCAGAGCGCAGAATGAAGAATTTTCTCATCCACCCCTCCACTTCTTTGATTGGGACTTTACTTTGACGCTTATTTATTGAGCGAAACTTTATTGGGCCAAAATCCCGCCGTCAATCGTTAGGGTATGTCCAGTTACAAAAGAGGATTGGGATGAGCATAACCAGGCGATCGCGTCCGCGACTTCTTCAGATTTTCCTAACCGTTTCATCGGGTGTAGCGCTTCTAATTGTGCGATCGCCTCGGCGTCTCCCCTCGTTGCTTCCTCAACCAGAGGCGTGGCGATCACCCCAGGGCACACCGCATTGATGCGGATTCCTTGCTGGGCGTATTCTAATGCGGCTGATTTGGTTAATCCAATTACGCCGCTCTTGCTGGCGATATAAATGGACGCCGTTGGGAAGCCGACCTGCCCGAAGACAGAGGCGGTATTTACGATGGCTCCGCCGCCTTGTTTAAGAATTTGCGGGATCTCATATTTCATACATAGCCAGACCCCCTTGAGGTTTGTGTCGATCACCTCATCCCAACCCGCTTCATCCCACTCAGTAATGGGCGCGAACCGGGGGTTAACGCCGGCGTTATTCACCGCATAGTCAAGCTGACCAAAAGTTTCCAGGGTTTTTTGGACAAGGGCCTTCACACTCTCTGCCTGGGTAACATCCGCTAGAATAAACGCGGCGTCTCCACCATTTGCTTTCACCTGGGCGACGGTCTCCCCGCCACGTTCTGGGGACCGACCAGAGACAACGACTTTTGCGCCCGCTGCAGCAAATCGAAAGGCGGTCGCTTTCCCAATGCCGGAGGTTCCGCCGGTTATCAGCGCTACTTTAGCGTCAAATTGTCTCGTCATTTGACTCCTGACTCCTAATATTAGAGGGAACCTCTCACCTGAATTGATAGCCTCAGGCAATGGATAATATATATCCAATTTGTCGTTTCACAGGGTAGGCGTTAGGCAATAGACGGAGGAATCCCCCCTACCTACTGTCTACTGCCTACCGCCTACCTAGTCGTGACGACTTAGCGCCCAACTTAAATGCCTATCAGCTTAGCCTCAGAATAAAGGCAAATCAAAGTTTAAGCTTAATCCTAAAATAGTGTCGTCAAAGCCCACATCATCCCCGGACGATGAGCCAAAACTAAAGCCGCCAAATAGATTGAACCGAGTATGAGGGGCGAGATTAAACGTCACCTGGCCAAAGATCTGGTTAAAGACGTCATAGCGGGCTTGCTGGGTGAAGTCCGCTAAGGTCAGTTGGTAGCTTAATGACACCTGAAGTTCAGGGGCGATATCGTAACTCAACGAGGTTCCTAACGTTTGGATAAATCGGTTGAACTCATTCGGGTCGCTGAAACTGAAGCGCATTTGGTAATAACTGTCCAGGTTCAGTTGGGACGACAAGGGATCGCGGCGGCCCAGCGCCAGTTGTACAGAGTGATCATTAAAGAAGCGATCGCCGCTATCGGCCTCAAATAGTTGCTGATTGCTCCAGCTTAACTGGCCATAGGTTCGAGGAAATAACGCTTGCCTAACACCGACCTCAACTTTCAGATCGTTATAGTTTGCATCGGTAAAGTCGCTGTACCTTAACAGACTTCCTCCGACTGAAGCAAATGCAGAGGTCTGCGGACCTAGGGAGGGAACCGCCACTAATGCCAACCGGGTTCGCAAAAAGCGATCGTTGACCGGATCTGTTTCCAGAAATACATTGTCGCTAGTGAGATAGTCCACGCCGCCCGATAGATAGACGGCTGGCGGTGGTTTTGGCGCGGGTAACGGTTGCTCTTGAAGCCGAAGAATCCCTAATTCTGGATCGCCTATTACGGCGGCTTCGTTAGGAAGTTTATCTGGCTCGACTTCGCTGGCGTCGGCTCTAAACTCCTGTCGCCAAGGCGGTAATGACTGCTTAGGCGGCAATTTTTTTCTGCCGAATACAGTGGGTTTTGGGGTTTGGTTAATCGTCGAGCGGTTAAGGGCTAAAGCATCGGATGGATTCTGGGTGTCTTCTGACCAGGCAAAGGTCCTGCGCGCAGAGAATTGGGGGGCAATGGCGGCGGGAAATGAGGGCGATCCATCGACTAGCAGAGCATGACTCCTCTCAGACCCTGTCGTAGAGTTGCGCTGTCGGAATTGAGAATTGGCGTCGCCAATTGGCGGCAATGCATCCACAGGCACATCCTCATCCCTTTCAGGCGAGTTAAATGCTTGTCTGTTAGAAAAGAGGGCGAAGGGGGCGAAGGGGTCTGGAGTCGGCGATGTTTCTGCAGTCAGTTCAGATGTATCTTTTGTATCTTTTGTATCTTTTGTCCAGTTAAAAGGGGTTTCTTTAGAGACCTGTGGGTTGACGGCGCGCATCAACGGCGATGCCGCCGCCTCATTCGTAGTCTCTGACTGTGCAAAAAACGCCAGTTTCGAAACCTGTGGCTCGATGGCTCCAACCGCCAACTCAGGACCCCCTAGAGTTTCCGTCGGCTCAGAAGAAACTTGAGTTTGACTAAAGCTAGGCGAAGCGTGTTGAAGTGCTTGCGGAGATATTGAATCAGTCGCCTGTTGTATTTCACTGGAGCCATTCTTTAAGGGGGGTTTCGCCAGAGGGACGATTGATGGCTTGAAAGAGTTTTCAGGAGATGGATTAGTCGGAAAAGCCCAAGCCGGTTCATGGCTCAAGCGACCTAATCCTAAGACAGCCAACCCTACACTCAGTCCTAATCGAGGCCAGTCCTTATAAACAGTTAAGGATTGGCTATTTATCGGTTGGTCAGTGGGATGGGGCTTGGGACGCTGATCAGACACGAGAAATTCCTACTTAACAAGCTGCGATAGTCAGCAAGACCCTGAGATAAGGTAAGGGGTTTCGGCTGACGGGGTTTATCATCCTCTTCTGTTGTAATAGTTCTTTTAACTATAAAGAATCCTAAGCGGTCATCTCTGTTCTATGGTTATCCTAAGAATATCTACCTAGATAGTATTGATTAGGAACAGCTTCCCAAAAGATGTTTGACCTGGTGTATCTATATATACAAGGCGATCGGGGCTTATCCAGAAATCTGCCGATGGCAATTGTTTGAATAAAGCTTTTTACCTGGGAGCTATGACCTATGAAGTGCAGTGTAATTATGCGCTTGGGCGGTCTATTGTGGGTGCTCGGTCTGTTTATCTCACCCCATCAGGCAAATGCGCAAGCGTCATTGCAGTGGGCTCAAGTTGAATCGCTGCGAAATCGAGTGGACCTGATTCCTCAGGGCCGCTCGGCGCGTCCAGCTCAAATTTCAGATGTCATGGGGGTTGGAGACGCCCTCAGAACTGCTCAGGCGGCCCGAGCAGAACTTCGTTTTAATGAAGGATCTTTAGCCAGAATTGGGGAAAGGGCTGTCTTTCGGTTCAGTCCCAATACGCGCAATTTCCGCTTGTCAAATGGAACTGTGTTGCTGCTCATCCCGGCGGGACGGGGGCGAAGTACGATTCAAACACCGAATACAGTAACGGGGATTCAAGGGTCTGCTTTATTTGTTCGGGTGGATTTAGAAACTAACAGCACCCTGATTGGCGCACTAACGGATAATCCGGCGGGTCCGATGATGGTTTACAACCAAGATGGTTCTCAACAGCACCCTCTGAACGCAGGGGAGATGGTGCGGGTTGAGGGCAATCAGATTACCCATTTCTATCGGTTTGATCTACAAAGATTCTATGACACCAGCAGCCTGGTAAAAGGGTTGAACTTGACCGACCCGAATATTGACCCGAATTCGTCTGATCCAACGGCAGTGGTTCAAGCTGAGACATCAGAGGCGTTGGCCGAACAGGAACCCGTCACTGGGGAGGATGTGATAGAGAATCCTGACTTCATAGGCTTAACGGATGTTGAGGGGGGAGCTGCGACTCTGGCTGAAACGGTTCCGTTTCCTAATTTGCCGCCGATGCTGTGGGAGAGTCCAACGGGAGTAGAGCCTGGATTCACGCTGGGGCAGCCAAACAATCCCAGTTATCGACCTGACGTTCCATCGGGACTGCCTTCCCAAACGGGCCATCCAAGTCCTCCCTCTTCTGGGAACGGGAGCGGCGGATCCGTACCGCCTACATCTACGGGCGGCGGACCAGATGATCAACCCGTGATTGTGGATACCCCAACCCTGCTTCCTCCCCCTACAACTGATGACTAAGGGGGAGGGATGTCCGCTCAGTTAATTTTTTAGGTCCTTAATCATCAGTCCACTGTCAGAGGTATCAACTTAAGCTGGGACGTTCTGACGGGACAAGAATACAGGAGACAGGAGACAGAATCCAGTTCCTGAATGACTTATGACTTCTGCCTCCTCCTAAGAAATAAAATCTAATCCAGTTGAAAATGAGCTGATTGTCGCCAAAAAGTCGACGATTTTGTTTTTTTCATTTCTAACGGGCATTCCCGATGTCCGTAGGGAGCTGTATTCAGCCCTAAGGAAAATTTCCCGCTTTAAGTTATAAGCTCCTGTCAGATGTCAGAATCCTTTTCCTTAGCACTTTCTGGCTCCTGACCGCCATCTCCCTGTCCCGACAAACTGGCTTGGCTGAAATGAGACTCTGTCCGTTGACTGTCATCATTAGGGCTATCTTGCGGTTGGTCAGGAGATGGGGTGTCGTCATCAATCCAACCCTCTGGCCAATTCTCAGGCAGAATTTGGGTGGTGATTTCCGCCTGTGCGTCTGAGTCATCTGGGTCAATTTTTGGGTTGGATTGGTCGAGGCAGAGATTTTGGATGGGGACGTCAGGCTTAGTGTGCGCGGCGGCGGCGCCGGGTAAAGTATTGAAATCAAGTTTTTCTAGGGTGTCGATGGCTTCTTGGGCGGATCGATACCGTTTGCTGAAGTCATAGCGAACCATTTTCCGCAGAATTGCGCCTAACTCAGGATTAAGGTTGGGAACATTGTGTTTCCAGATCAATTCTCCATTTGGGCTGCGTTTTATTGATTGGGGGGGGACGCCGGTCATGCCTTCGATGGTCATGACGCCTAAGGCGTAAAGATCGCTGCTAAAGTTTGGAATTCCAGCTGATTGCTCACTTGGCATATAGCCATGGGTGCCGATGCCGATGGTGGAGGTAATTCGGGCGTCGGTGTCGGTGAGGCGATTAGAGATCTGTTTGACTGCGCCAAAGTCGATCAGGACGAGGCGATGATCGGCTTGTCGTCGAATAACGTTGGAGGGTTTGATGTCTCGATGAATGACGCCTTGACTATGGACGAATTGGATCACGGGTAATAAGTCTTTGAGAATGGCGGCCGCTTCGTACTGGGAAAGTTTTTTGGTCGCCAGCTCATTCCGAAAAAGCTGGCCTTCGATCATTTCCTGCACAAGATAGAAGGATTGATTGGCTTCAAAGTAGGCCAGGAGTCGGGGAATTTGATCGTGGCGTCCTAGTCTTTCGAGTGTTTCAGCCTCTCCGGCGAAGAGTCGCTGGGCTAGGCGATGAGCTTTTGGATCATTGCTTACGATCTTGAGTTCCTTAACCACACAAATAGGGTGTCCTGGCCTTTGGTTATCTCTAGCTAGGTAGGTTTCGCTAAATCCTCCGGATCCTAATAGTTTGAGGATACGGTAGCGATCGCTCAGCACCTTTCCTTCCGCCTTCGA
The DNA here is from genome assembly GCA_030065175.1 of Leptolyngbyaceae cyanobacterium MO_188.B28. GTDB lineage: Bacteria > Cyanobacteriota > Cyanobacteriia > Phormidesmidales > Phormidesmidaceae > JAKSDM01. The sequence continues at coordinate 17,580 of JASJDH010000087.1, forward strand.
TGCGCGATCCTCCAGTAAATCTTGCAGATCGTCTTGCTGGCTAATGATTTCTTGCACAATGGGCGAAGTGACATACCTGGCCAGGGTATTGCGGAGCCGCTGCTTCTTGAGCTGTTCGGCGACAATGCTGGCGATAAAGTGGGCGAATCCAACGGAGGTTATTGTAAAAACAGGCCCTGGGATGGGCAGAATCCAGCCTGGCCAAACAAATAAGACTCCGCCAATGGTTAACCAAAGGACTGCGCCGGTCAGCACCCAAACAAATCCCCGCAGGGGTTTCTTCGGCAGCCGCAGGAAGGCGAACACCCCGACCCCCACCCCGAGGACCCATAACCCTCTTTGCCAGGGGTGTTTGGCAATTTCCACCAGAGCATTGCCTGACCGCAGTGTGGCGATCGCATTGGCCTGAATTTCAACCCCGTACAGGGGGGCGGAATGCAGCAAAGTTTGGGAGAACGGCGCCAGATGGCGGTCTTGGTTAATGGCCGCGGTAGAGCCAATCAAGACAATTTTGTCTTTGAAGACAGCCCCAGATTGCAAGACATTTTTCCACGGGTCTGCATCGATGACATACCAGAAAGGAATATGTTTGAAGGTTTGGTCGGGACCATGGAAAAAAATATTTGTGTCTTTGGGGGCTGGATAATTAATCTGGGCGGCTTGTAGCGTTGCTTCCGCAAAGGTGGCGGCGGCGGCGAGCGATTGACAGTCAGTCTGAGGAGTCAGGCCAATGTCCGATTGAGGAGCCATTCCTTGCACCGCTTTTTCCTGGCGCAATTGGGTCTGAATAAATTGTCTTCCCAACTGATGGATCCGACCATTGGGTTCAACCAGAACGTTGATTAAGCCGCATGAGGCGGCAGATGATAGAAATTTAGGCAATGGCAGGATCAGCTGATTCATTTCACCCCGAGGCGTGTGGCTAAATCCATACTCAGCCGCCAAAACGACGCGATCGCCATAGCGTTGTAAGGCCTCAGCCAAGCTATCATCATCGGCTTCCCCGTAACTGCTTGGTGAGGGAAATAAGATATCGAGCGCCACTGACTTGGCTCCGGCTTCCATCAACCGTTCGATGGCGATCGCATAGGATTGCCGCTTCCAAGGCCAAGTCTGGATAGGCTCTAAATCTGGATAATCTTCAGGGGTATTGCTATATTCCCGCCCGAGCGATAAGGATTCTTGATCAATACCGAGAATGATAATGTCATCGGGCGCTGCAACAGGCCCCCGAAGATCAAAAAGAAATGTTTGAACTTGTCTTTCCCAGGCGCTTAACCAAGCTAAATCCAGCGCCGTTGAACCGGCTAAGGCAATCACCCAAAAACTGGTTACTAGTTGACGAGGGAAACTAAATGAAAGTCGACGGCGCAGCCATTCTCTTCGTTTGGTTTGGTTGGTTAGATCGGCTGTGGGAGCATCTGATAAAGAAGGCATTAAGATCAATACCCGAAACGAACAGATGAGCTTAACTGTGGTAGCTTGGTGGCTCCCTGAGAAGAATAGATCAGCTTATATTTCCTAGGTTAGCGGGAGGTATAAGCATTTCTAAGCTTTTTTGTGAAAGAGACTATTGAAAGTGCCTATAATGTATAGAGATATGCTTATCAACTTATGTGCGCTTGTTACTTATGGTTCTTAAATTAGGTAAAGTAATTCTTCAAAAAAAGGTTTTTAGAAAGTCTTAGGTTTCAAACATAACGTGTGTTATTTGATCCTTAATACTTAACTGTCACTCTATACAAGATTCTGTAGGCGTTTGGGTTAGCTTTAAAACTGTAGCATTTTTGCTCAGGAGAACTATTAAGCCCATTTGACAGGTATCCTGGTCAGGATCGACTTGATATGCAGTCTTCTAGAACTGCTTATCTTGGGGACTTTGGTTTCTGAAGGGCCTGACTTTCTAAAACTGTCGACTGGTTGCATCCTTTACATTTATTACTTGAAACAATATTTTTATGCCGACTCCTCTCTTAAACCGTCTTTCTATTTTTGTAGACGGCAACAATATGTTCTACGCCCAGCAAAAGAATGGCTGGTTTTTTGATCCGAAGCGGGTGCTTGAATATTTTCTGAAGGAGACGGCAGGAGTTATTTTAGTTAACGCCTTTTGGTATACCGGCCTCAAAGATCCTCAAGACCAACGAGGTTTTCGAGACGCCCTGATTAGCCTAGGTTATACTGTTCGAACTAAAATTTTAAAGGAATACTACGACGATAATTCTGGCCGCTATTCCCAAAAAGCCAATTTGGATATTGAAATTGTCGTCGATATGTTTAATACCGTTGAACAGTATGATCGCGTTGTTCTTTTCAGTGGAGACGGCGACTTTGAGCGCGCCATAGAATTACTGAGATCGAAAAGCACCCACATCACCGTTGTCTCTACGGAAGGGATGATTGCCCGAGAATTGAGAAATGCAACGGATCGCTACATCGACCTCAACACCATGCGTTCTTTTATTGAAAAATCAGACGTCTAACCATTAGCAACATCGCTCAAGATAATCAGTAAGGCCATTAATAATTCTTGATTTTTGGCCCTTGGCTCCTCCCTATTGCTCCCTATTCAATTGATTTGAATTGATATTGCGGGAAAAAACATCTCGTTTCTCCATCAACGCTGATTATCTTGGATCGGTTTCGTCTACTAATTCTGCCTCCAATTTAAACGGCTGCGTGACATTGCAGGGCCATTCACTCTAAATCCCTCCCCTATTGGTCAGGGATTTAGAGTTTAGCGCTATCTCTTCTCGTCGTGGGGGGAACTACAGCTGAATTTAGATCAGGCCTAGTTTGCCTCCTCTGCCTGCTCATTCAACCGTTGTAATAACCGCCCTAATTCTTGCTGCGTCTGTCCATAGCGCTCCCAATCTCCTTGCCGTAGGGCGGTTTGCCCTTCCTGGTAAGTTTCTAGCGCAGACTTGACCAATGGCGAGAGGGTGTTGGGTAAGGACGTCTCGGGTTGCTCGGCAGATTCACGGGTGAGTTGGGCCGGTGATTGCGTATCAAGGGCTTGCCCTTCGCCGAAAATCGCGTTTAGAGATTTTTCCAGGGTTTCCGTCATTACCGTTTGATCGCCATAGGCTACAATGACGCGTTTCAGTTGGGGCAATTCCCCCCGTTCAGCTCTAAGGTAGATCGGCTCAACGTACAGCAATGACTGCTCGATGGGGATAACGAGCAAATCGCCCCGAATCACCCGGGACCCTTCCTGACTCCAAAGGGTGAGTTGTTGAGAGATATTGGGGGTTTGGTCAATCCGGGCTTCAATTTGTCTGGGGCCGTAGACCAGCTCCTGTTTGGGGAATTCGTACAGCAGGAGTTTGCCGTACCCATCACCATCGGATCGAGCCGTCATCCAAGCCACCATGTTGTCTTTTTTGTTGGGGGTGAAGGGCAGGATTGAAATGAATTCTTCCTTGGATTCCCCGGGCAACCGCATGATGGCGTAATAGGGCTGCATCAAAACCTCATTGCCCTCATAGTTTTGGAAGGGAAACCGCCAGAGATCCTCACGGTTGTAGAAAACCTCGGGATTGACCATGTGATAGGCCTGGTACATTTGTGCCTGGATGGTGAAGAAGTCGCGGGGGTAGCGAAAATGGGCCCGAATTTCGGGGGGGATGGCGTTACTGGGTTTAAATAGGGTGGGGAAAATCTTGCGGTAGGTGGCTAAGACGGGATCATTTTCATCAATTACAAAGAATTGAACATCGCCGTCATAGGCGTCCACAACTACTTTGACTGAGTCACGTAGGTAATTGATTTGATGTCTAGCCACTTGACGAATAGTGGCGTCTGGGTTGGCGATTGGGGTGACTGACCAATCAGGTTTCTCCTCCACCAGACTCTGGTCTACCGCTTTGCTATATCTCAACGGAGTCGAGTATGGGTAGCGATTGCTCACCGTATAGGCGTCAATAATCCACTTTAGCCGACCGTTGACCACCGTAATGTAGGGGTCGCTGTCGTATTGCAAGAAGGGCGCGATTTGAGTCACCCGGTCCCGAATTTCACGATGGTAGTGAACCCGGGATGTATCGGTAAAGTAATTGGACAGCAGGATCTTAAAGCTGCCAAGTTGATAGGTATAGGCTAACCGTCGCCAGAAAGAGCCGATAGGAACGCCCCCTTTCCCATCGTAATTGGTCACGGCGTTATCGTCGGCGCTCACCGGGTAGTCGAATTCCGGCGTGCTGGTTCCCGTAAACACGTAATCCGTGGTGTTTTCGCCGTAGTAGATCCCCGGTTGTTCAACGGTCAAATCCACCTGAGAAGAAGGGGGGATATCTTTGATGAAAAATTCGGGTAGGCCGTTAGGGGTGACTCGATTGACCGGACTCATGACGACGCCGTGGCCATGGGTATATTTGAGCCGCTGGTTAACCCAGTTTTTCGCCACGTTTGGCAGGCGGCGAAAGTCAAATTCTCGGGCCGACAGCATCACCTGACGGTAGTCTCCCTCCAGGGAATACCGATCAACATCTACACCTTCGAAAGAGTAATACGAGCGGATCTCTTGCAGTTGACGGTAGGTGTTTTGCAGCGGTCGATAATCCCAGAGGCGAATATTGCGCAGGGTTGAGGCGTTATCTTGCAGATCCTGCCGATCGAGTTGATTCTTCGCGGGAAAGCTTTCCCGCTGGACATCGGCTAGACCGTACGCTTGTCGCGTGAATTGAATATTGTTGATGATATAGGGGTTTTCCTTCTCCAGTTCATTGGGGGCGACGATCACCTGTTGTTGAAACCAGGGGTAGGCGATGTTGAAAACCAATAGGATGGCGATGTAGGCAAAAATACCGATAATTGGTAGAGAAAAGCCGCTGCGCCAAAGGGAAAGGATGAACAATCCCGCCACCGCCAGGGTGACGCACCCCATCAACCAATAGGCTTGTAGTCGGGCATTGACATCGGTGTAACCCGCCCCGAAAACAACGCCGCTGGGGGAATACAGCAACTCGTACCGTTCCAGCCAAAAGCCAATGGCGATCGCCACTGCCATAGCTGCTAACAAAAGGCACAAATGTGTTTTAACTTTGCCTGTTAAGAAATATTTCCAGCCCCGTTCCGGTCGAATCTCCCCCTTAATTCCATAGACCGCCAGAGCGATTATCAATCCCCAAAACAGTAGTCCTAAAACCCCGATCTGAAGCATTTCGAAGAGGGGAAGCTGAAACAGATAAAAGCCAATGTCTTGTTGGAAAATTGGGTCTTGGACGCCAAACTCACTGGGGTTCAGGTATTTCAGAACAATGGTCCAACTGGCGCTGCTTTCGGTGGCGGCGAACAGCGCCAGGAGCAAAATCACAGCGGCGGCGATATATCTCGGAAGCTGATTGATGTAGGGTCGAAGTCGGAAATCATTGAAATAGCGGATGGGGCGATCGCGGGTCAACCGCATCGCTAGTCCATATTGACCCCATAGAAAAAGGGCGTAAACCACAAAGACCCCAATCCAAATCAGAATTCGCCAACTGATTTGGGTCCAAAACACTTCAGTAAAGCCAATGGCGTCAAACCACCAGGTTTGTGTCAAGAGATGGACCAAGGTTTCGGAAAAGATAAACAGGAGAATCAGGCCCAATAGGAGTGGGATATACACCAGGGCCTGAAATCTACTGAAGGGATTGATAGGTTGTTTCACAGGAATGAAAGGGGGTTAGGCTGAGTTCAAGCGGTTTGGTAGAAGGCGCCCGGAGGGGAAGGGAAGGTGGGG
>JASJDH010000088.1 GCA_030065175.1 Leptolyngbyaceae cyanobacterium MO_188.B28
TTGAGGAACCCCTCCCACCTCCGCCAACAGATAGGCTTGGGTCTTGTAATGCTCAATGCTGATATTCTTCTCCGCCACAATGGTGCGGTAACTTTCCGCCGCCAACGGTTGCAATAGATTCCCCTGAAGTCACTGCGCTCCAGGGGAATCTATTGCAACCGTTGGCGGCGGAAAGTTACCGCACCATTGTGGCGGAGAAGAATATCAGCATTGAGCATTACAAGACCCAAGCCTATCTGTTGGCGGAGGTGGGAGGGGTTCCTCAATACGCCCAGGCGGAACTGTTGCGGGATCACATTGATGAGTTGAATCAAAAGGCGCAATCTAAGTTAAATCAGTTGCTGCTGGATGAATTTAGTCAAAAGTTAGGGATTCAATATCGACAATCTCAACTGTCGGGCAAGGCGGTCAAACGATTACTCGCGATTGAAGATATTGAAGCCTTGCATCCGTTTCATTGGGGCTATCATTTTCACTCCATCATCCAGGAAAGAGGCGGGTTTGATGTGATTCTCACCAATCCTCCCTGGGATGTGGTGAAACCCCATCTGAAAGAATTTATTCGTCAATTTGGCGATCGCTTATCCCAGCAGGGTTTAAATCCTCCGTCTTTGAAGACGTCCATCAAAAACCTGATGCAACAGGATCCCGAGGCGGCTGACTCTTGGCTTGCCTATAAGAGTCAGTTTTCCTATATCAAGGATTATTACCGAACGGCTGAGCATTACGCCCATCAGAGCGTTGTCGCAGCGGGCAAAAAACTACAAGCCGCTCTTCGGTTGGATCGGCTTTTTCTGGAGCGCTGCTTTACGTTGCTGCGGCCTGATGGGTTTTGTGGGCTGATGCTGCCGGTTGATATCTTGACGGATTCAAGCGCTCAGTCCCTGAGGGAGCTGTTGTTGCATTCCGCTCGATTGGATACTGCGTTTGGGTTTTCTAACAGTCAGTTGATTTTGGAAAATCTCAGTCGCCGCTTTAAGGGTTGCCTGATGAGTTTTGAGAAGGGGGGGAAGACGGATGATTGGCAGAGGGTTTTGCGGGTTGATGCGGAGGATGCGGTATCGCCGGAGGCATTGGAGGAATTTTTGCGAGATTCGAAGTCCCTTTCCCGAGATGCTGCAGTCGAATTTAACGACGTTGCTGGACAAAGGGATGAATAGGATTCTTGAGTCGCCTCAATCGCCCTCTCCCTAAATCCCTCTCCCCGGGGAGAGGGACTTTGATTCCGGCTCCCTTCTCCCTGGGGGAGAAGGGTTGGGGATGTAGAGCTTGCTCTTCTCGTAGAGTGGGCGGTTCATCCCGGCATTCAGCATCGCTAATTTAACAGGTAGACCCCTCACCTAACATTTCACAAACATCCTGTAGTATATTTCCTCTGTTTGTGTAGAGTTGACAGAGTAAAAGCCCCATCCTGATTGTTGCAGGCACAAGTGTAATGACTGAGAATCCTCCCTCCCCTGGTGATTTTACCCCTGACCCCAACCTGGCCGAAGCCAAGAAAGCAAAGATGCCTCTGGTGCTGTGGATTGCAAGCGGGTTGGGGTGTGGCTGTTTAGGCTTATTTCTTTTGGGGATTGTGGCGGCGATCCTACTTCCCGCTTTTCTCAATCAGGCTAACAAAGCTAGGGAATCAGAGGCGAAGACCTATATCGGCGCAGTGTTGCGGGGGCAACAAGCCTATTTCATAGAAGAGGGGGAGTTTTCGGCTACTGTCGAGGAACTCAATTTAGGGCTCCGCTCTGAAACTGATCTTTATCGCTATGAATTAGACCCTGCAGAAGATGGCTCAAGGGTGATTGTTTACGCTAAGCCTAAAGAAATGACGACCAGGGGCTTTGTGGGGGCCGTATATGTCGTGGGGGATTCTCCGGCTGACGCCTCGACAGTTAGTGGCTTGTGTCAGTCAGATGACGTGGGGCAGGTTCCCCCAGAACCCTCCGCGCTTGACGTAGAGTCGGAGACGCCTAAGGTGATATGCCCGCCTGGATCATCGGCTGTAGACTAGCACGGGGCTACCCATCCACCCATCCACTCATCCACCCATCCACCCATCCACTCATCCACTCATCCACCCATCCACCCATCCACCCATCCACCGTCTCTTCCTGCGACTTTATCCCAACCCAACTCCCTAACGGATGTTCTCATTCACCGGGAAGCGGTTGATCAATTGAGTCGCTCGCCGGGCATTGTCTTTCAATTGATTAGACAAGTGAGGCACATGGGGAATTTGAGAGAGGAAGTCTAGGGTGCGGCGAAGAATGCGGACAATGTCTCCCTCGTCCAGGCTGGTATTGTCACACAACACTTGCCACTCAGTTTCCAACGCCCACTGCTCCACCAGCCCAATCAGCTCATACTCCTGTAACACTGGCAGCATCACCTCGTATCGCCGCTGCAGTTGAAAAATTTGCCGCCGAATTCCCCGGAGGCTGTCAAGTCCAGCTTCTACTACATCAGAAACCCGATACCGGGTCCAACTGTCAGGGCGAGAGTTTTCCGTTACTAGCGCTGCGCAGGCGGCGGCTAAGTGCTGAGGGTCCAACCGATCGAATTCCCCGGAGGTGAGTACTAACCCCAACCAAAGTTCATTATCGCCTCGAATCGCCGCCGCTGTTTCCCCTAGAGACGTGGGTTTAGTTTCCGCCAAACAGCCAAAGTATTCTAGAATCTCCATCAAACTGACAAATTCGAGCCAGTGGCGCTGGGAAAGATTTTCGAGCTTGGTTTTGCGATCGCTCAGTTCCTCTTCTAACCGCCGCAGCCGCTTACGCTGCTTTAGCAACCCAGCAGGATTATTCCATTTACGGGCGGGATGCTGATTGAGCAAATCTTCTGTTTGCTGCACCTGCTGCAATTGGGCTTGGACCTCTGGCGCTAATTCTTCTAGCGGAGGCGGTTGGGGAATCTGACCTGCAATCGCCTGTGTTTGGTCATCGCCGCTCCGGGTCTGACCCGGTTTAAGGGGCATCTCGACGGGGGGTTCCAGATGATCGACGCTTTGAATGCGGGGATACTCGCCATGGAGACCCACCACATCCCCAGCCGTTACCACCCGCCAGCGGTTGTCTTGACCCAAGCACACCAGATGAGGGAACTGGCCAGACCCGGCTACTTTGGTCACTAGAACCGCCGGGAGAGGTGACGCCACCGGAACATGTTTGCCCTTCAGACTGAGGATGCTGCCCGCTAGCGCATAGCTCAGGGCCAGCCCCATATCCCCCAATAAGACTTCTTCCGCCTGCTGCTGCAAGATCTTCAGCAGACGGCGCTCTTCCTTCAAGCGGCCTTTTAGTTTTTCAAAATCGGCCAGGATCTCTTCATCCACGCTGGCGAACTGCGCCTGACCATGCTCAATAGCTGCCGTCAGATCTGCGATCGCTTGCTTTTGCGGAACCAGATGCAGAGTGGCCAGGTACTGACCAAAGCTCCGTTCGATGAGATCTTTCGCCTCCGCTAAGGAGTGGGTCTGGAGCAAGTTCAACACCATGCCATAGCTGGGTGTAAATTGACTGACCAGCGGATCAGAGCCTGATGTGGCCAGATTAGCCGCTTCCCGCGCCCCCTCAAACGGCGTCTCCACCGTCACCACATATCCTTTCGCGTCCATTCCCCGGCGTCCGGCCCGGCCCGCCATTTGCAGGAACTCCGAGGCGTTGAGCAAGCGATGACCCGTATCGGTGCGTTTCGATAAACTCGCAATGACAGTTGTCCTAGCGGGCATGTTAATGCCCGCCGCCAAGGTTTCAGTGGCGAACACCACTTTAATCAATCCCTGCTGAAACAGTTCCTCCACTAGACTTTTCCAAGCGGGTAAAATGCCCGCATGGTGCGCCGCAATTCCCTTATACAGAGGCTCAACCTGCCCCGATCTCGCCGCTCCAGGGTTCCACGCCAGAAACTCATCCACCTGAGTCTTCAGTCTTTGGGCTTCCTCCTCATTTACTAGGGAGAGGCGGCTAGTCTCATCAACCGCCTTATCACAACCCCGCCGACTGAAAATGAAGTAGATCGCCGGCAGCATATCCTGCTGCTGCAATTGACTGACAATGGCGCTCAGACTCGGCCCCTGCTTCCGCTTTCCTCCCTTTTGCCCCCTGGGGGGTTTGCGGTAGTGCTTAAGGCGGGGGTGAATCGCCGTATTCTTTTCGTTTAATAAAGGAAATACCCCTTTGCTATTGCAGAAGTGAAAGGCCAACGGCACTGGCCGAAAATCGGAGTAAATCTGCTCAGTGGGGCCATGGACCTTATGAATCCAATCTGTCAACTGATCGCTATTGGCCACCGTCGCCGAAAGCGCCAGGAGTTGAACTTCGGGAGGGCAATAGATAATCGATTCTTCCCAAACGGTGCCCCGTTGCCGGTCGTTCATATAGTGACATTCGTCCAGCACAACGGACTCTACCCCCTGCAGGGAGGTCCCTACTTCGCCGATGGGGGTGCCGTAGAGCATATTGCGGAAGATTTCAGTGGTCATCACCAGGATAGGCGCCTCCCGATTGACCGAAATATCCCCCGTCAGCAGCCCCACTTTATCTTCCCCAAACTGCTCGCGGAAGTCGCGAAGCTTCTGGTTTGACAGCGCTTTTAGGGGGGTGGTGTAGAAAACCCGCTTGCCTTGATGCAGAGCTCGATAGATGGCGTATTCGCCAATTAAGGTTTTACCGGAACCTGTGGGCGCACAGACGACGACGGAGCGCCCTTGATTCAGCGCATCAATCGCCTGAAGCTGAAAGGCGTCTAAAGGAAATGGAAATAGTTGTTCAGGCGTGAGCACAAATTGAATAGGACAGTTAGAGTATCCACTCTATCCTATTCTGCAAAAAGTCGGGTTCCGCAAAAAGTTTTAACGTTTTTGTGTCATCTCAAATAAGTTCCGAGCTTGCGGGCCTAGAAATCCTTCAAATAGTTGTGGCTGACCCGAATCTGCTTCTATCAGGTTGCGCTCGGCAATTTCGTAGTAGGCGTAGGTCCAGGGAATCTGAATTAGCCGTCCACTGTGATCTTCCTCCACAGTTACCTTTTCCGTAACGGCTCGGGTCGCCGTTTGCCGCAAACCACTTCCTCGATCCCCTTCAATGTCAGCTTTCATGGGAATCCCCCGCTCAGCAAGCCCCTTTGCTGTACTTTCAATATCTGGGTAGAGCGGGGTTTGCTGACGGTTAATGTAGCCGGTGAAGTGATTGACGGCATAGCCGTGCAACAACACCCAGGCGCCGTACTGACTGATGGAGTTAACGGTTTCGACAACGGACTGTTTAGGCGGAGGCCAAGGGCGAGTGAAGATGGGTTGGAGTTGGTCAACTAGAGATTCTGAAGAGTTATCAGGTTCATTTATGACCGCTTCAATCTGATGTTGCAGGGATTTCCAGTTGTAGAATTGGCCGGAACTCACTGTTTGGATGATTAACTGAGCGATCGCGCTAGGCAGCGCTTCCACAATCAATTCACTGATAAAAATCTTTGGCAGATCAAAGCGGTCTTGTTGGGGATGGCGATAGTGACGGGCGTAGAGTGCTTGGTCTGGAAACTCATATTCCCCGGCGGCGGTATACCCGAGGGCCTCGATAATATTCGCTAGATAAGGAATCCCCAGGTTGATAGCTCCATCGGCGGTATCAACCGTGAGGCGTAAAGACCTGAAAGCAATGTGGTCATTCGCCGCTTCGCCGCCAGCAGCTTCAATCATCTGTTGGTAAATGCGGGCGTACTCAACTCGACGGCTGTAGTTGCGCCAGAGCCTTCGCCAAAGATGTTTAACGACTTTTGCACGATTCATCACAGACTTTCCAACAACTCGGCCAGTATCTTAAGGGCGACTTGGATCTGATCGGCGTCAATCACCAGGGGAGGACAAAACCGGATGCCTGCTTTGCCACAGCCTAATAGCAAGAGACCTTGATAGAAGGCTTTGTCCACAATGCGATCGCGCATCTGGGGATCTAGATTACCTTCCGAGTCCAGTAAATCAATCGCCACCATTAATCCCTTCCCCCGAGGATTAGACATCCGAGTAAACCGTCGGGCCAATTGGGTCAGCCCGGCCTGTAACTGGACGCCCCGTCGATGGGCATTCTCGATCAGCCCCGCTTCTAACAATTGCAAGGTGGCGTTGGCCGCTGCACAGGCCACTGGATTGCCGCCAAAGGTAGTGGCGTGGGAACCGGGAGGCCAGGTCATCAATTCTGGGCGAGACAAAATTGCCCCTAAGGGAAGTCCGCTGGCGATCCCTTTCGCCAAGGTGATGATGTCCGGCATCACCCCCCAATGCTCGATGGAAAAGAGTTTCCCCGTTCGCCCCATCCCGGCCTGGACTTCATCTGCAATCATCAGGATACGATGGCGATCGCAAATCTGGCGAATTCGCTCCAATACGCCATCCTCCGGCACAATATAGCCCCCTTCCCCTTGGATAGGCTCCACCACAATCGCCGCCACTTCCTCCGGCGGTAGAACAGTGGTGAACAGGATATCCTCCAGATAATCTAGTCCCACATGGGTCCCAAACGGAATATGCGTCACCCCCGGCAAAAGCGGCCCAAATTTTCGCCGCTGCACCGCTTTAGATCCGGTCAGCGACATGGCTCCATAGGTGCGCCCATGGAAGCTATGGAGGAAGGCGATGATGCGCGATCGCCCCGTATAGTAACGCGCCAACTTCAGCGCCCCTTCAACCGATTCAGCTCCGGAATTGGTGAAGAACACTCGAGCCCGAGCGCCAGTGGATTGATCGGGGAATGGCGATCGCGCCGCCAATTTCTCAGCCAACTCCACCATTGGCGCATAATAAAAATCCGTCCCTGACATGTGCAAAAGTTGAGCGGATTGCGTCTGAATCGCCTGCACCACCTGAGGGTGAGCATGTCCTGTCGCCGCCACCGCAATCCCCGCCGTGAGATCCAAAAACACATTGCCATCTACATCCTCAACCATGCACCCTTCTCCCCGCGCCGCCACCAACGGATAGCCACGGGTGTAAGAAGGCGACATTACCGATCGATCTCGCTCAATCAACTCTCGAGCCAGAGGACCCGGTAATGAAGTCATAAGGCTTGGCGTTTTGGATAACAAAGGCGTATTTAGGGTAGTAATCATTTGGATTATCGATTATCGATTTGGGCTCTTTGCAGTCGCCCAGAAAAGTCTACGTAGATGGTCTTCCAGTCTGTAAAGACATCTAAGACGGCGCTGCCAGCTTCTCGATGACCATTGCCGGTGGCTTTGACGCCGCCGAAGGGAAGATGGACCTCGGCGCCGCTGGTGGGGCCGTTGATGTAGGTGATGCCTGCCTCGATATCCCGCATGGCCTGGAAAGCTCGGTTCACGCTTTGGGTATAGACTGACGAAGAAAGGCCATACGGAGTATTGTTGAGGATCTGAATAGATTCCTCAAAGGAGGCTGCCTCTATCAAGACTGCAACGGGACCAAAGATTTCCTCACGGGCGACGCGCATATCGGGTGTGACATGATCCAGCAGCGTTGGCTGGAAGAAGAAGCCATGCTCTAAACCGTCTCCCTTAGCCACATTTCCTCCGATCAGCACCTTTGCCCCATCTGTTTTCGCCACGTCCATATAGTTGCGAACTCTTTCAAGTTGGGCGGCGTTAACCAGGGGGCCGACATCGGTGTGTGGGTCTATGCTAGGTCCCAGTCTCAACTGACGGGTTTGGGCCAGCAGCTTGGCTGTAAATTCCGCCTTGATGTCTCGATGTAAAATCAGTCGGCTGGTGGCGGTGCAGCGCTGGCCAGTGGTGCCAAACGCCCCCCATAGAGCCCCCTCTAGGGCTAAATCAAGGTCTGCATCTTCCATCACGATTTGGGCGTTTTTTCCACCCATCTCCAGGCAGACCCGTTTGTGGGCGCGGCCGCAAATGGAGGCCACTTCCGAGCCTGTTTCGGAAGACCCCGTGAAAGAGACCAGGTTAATTCCTGGATGCTCTGTTAAAGCTCGACCCACCGTTTCTCCACCCCCATGCACCAGGTTTACGACACCAGGAGGGATACCCGCTGCTTCAAAGATTTGGGTCAAAATTACAGCGCAGGCGGGCGCATCTTTGGCCGGTTTGAGAATAATGGCGTTGCCGCACACCAAAGCGGGCAGAGACTTCCAACAAGGAATCGCGATGGGGAAATTCCAGGGGGTGATCAGAGCGCACACGCCGATGGGCGCCCGAATAGTCATGGCGAATTTGTCGCCCAGCTCTGACGGGGTTGTTTGGCCGAACAATCGTCGTCCCTCACTTGCATAGTAGAAAGCGCAGTCGATGCCTTCTTGCACATCTCCCCTGGCCTCCGCCAACGGTTTGCCCATTTCCCGACTCATGAGATGGGCGAGTTCTTCTTTTCGCCGGAGGAGCTGTTCCCCTACTCGATGGATCATTTCTCCCCGCACTGGCGCAGGAACCAATCGCCAAGTTTTGTAGGCTCGGCGCGCCGCTTCAACAGCGGCGTCCACATCTGCAATGTCAGATTTTGGAGCCGTTGCAACCAGTTCCCGCCAGTCGGTCGGATTCCGACTTTCCAATATGGATCCTGATTGAGCAGGAACCCATTTGCCGTCAATATAGTTGAGGCAAGTTAGCGGCGTATTCACTTTTGCCCTCCTTCCTCCTTAGCTCATCAGGTATAACCGACCGTTAACAACTGTCAGCTATACCTGATGAGAGGATATTGAAAACTATTTCTTGAGCCCAAGCAGGCTTAATCAGCGCTTCCCGTAAGCAAGCTTATAGCTCTATGATAGCCGGTCTTTATGAGGGGTGTGTAATTTTGCAAACTGTATTCAGACTTCTGATTCCTGTTTTCTTTTTCTGAGTTGATTTTTCTCTCTAAGTGAATCGCTTCTAGAGTTTATCTGACTGCTTGAGCCCGATTTGGGTTCGAGGTTTGGCTCCGGGAAGAACGGGCCGCCCCGCGCCCCCGACGGACTGGATGGCGTTGTTGGGATGTTGTGGGTCGATAAAGTAATTGCGCTTGATTTGTCGAGTCATTGTCTGGATCACACACGTGAGTTAAATCAATAATATTGCCGGTTTCAGTTTGCAAATAGCACAGAGGGCGATTAAATTCTTCTTGGGAAAAGGCAGCGCCTGTGGAGAGCAACGTTTCAATCGCAACAGCTCCTAACATGATGCCTAATGTCACTGTTGATCGGTGGAAGGAGGCTTTCATAGAGGTGTCCTCGTGTCAGCTGTGATGTCTTTAAGTGAGCCATGAAGACTTTAAGGATTTGCGTCAAAATAAGGGTCTAGTCAAAGGCAGTGGATGGGTGGATGGGTAGATGGGGGGATGGGATGCTATTTACCTGCAAATCCCTTCGTCTTTTGGAAGTCGTTAGGCGGTAGAGGCGAGGTAGGGACATTATCTCGGCTATTATCTACGCTCTACCGCCTACTGCCTACTGCTACAAACTAAATTTAGGGCTCCATCTTGAGCCGGGACAATCCAGTAGAGAAGGAATACAGAAGGCAGGAGGCAGAAGTCAGGAAGGAACTGGATTCTGCCTCCTGTCTCCTGTATTCTTGCCCCATCAGAACATCCCGGCGTAAGTTGAAACCCGATGTTTATCAATTGACTAATCAGCTTAATGGGATAGGAATAACTCGTGTCTCAAGTTGAATCCTTCTATCGCATTCATGCCTATAACTACCTGGCTCGCTTCACCGTCCACGTTGCGGAATTCACCGGTGCCGCCAATAACAGCGCGTTTGACCGGCGTCCCAACTTCCGCCAGCTCCCAGCCCTCAGTTACAATGGTCCGATTACCTAGGGCTTCGCCAAAGTTGAAGGTCTGAGTCGTAATCACTAACTCGCCGCTAGTAGCCGCCGCCCCTTCTTGGCTGACGAACCAACCTTTGCAAACCCAGCGACCGATCACTTTATCTGGGTATTGGGGGCTGCCGTCCGCATTCACCCCGTCTCCCCCGTTGAGGGTGCCTGCAGGATAGATGTACCCCTGGGTGATAAAGGAGTTGCCATAGGCGGGGAACCCATTATCCAGCACTGGAGCATCGTCAAACACAAATCGGGTGGAATCTTCTGCTGTCTCAATTCTCAGAACTGCTTCAAAGTCTTCACGGTTGTCTTTGATCTGAATGCCCAGGCCATTGTTGTAGGCTTTAAAATCTTCGGTTTCTGGTGTCTTTGAGGAGTCAGCCACGGCAATGCCACAGAAGGATAGGGTGGTCACGGCGGCCATGGTTGCTGGCAAAAACTTCTGTTTACAGAAACGGCTGAAGGAATTTGTTGCTTTAGAAGTAGATGATTGATTGAAGTTCATAGTGGCTCTTTAAGAATGGGTTGCGATTAGTGTCAAGAATAAATGGGCTAAACCAGATGTGAAACTGTCACACTCAGAGAGTAGAAATGAATCGAGAAGAACTCGTGAATCTGGAGTTTCAGCGGTTGTTGCAGAAACTTCATTGTGCGCGCTGACTATTCACCCACCCACTATCTTTCTGAGACTTTTTCTAAAACTTGCTCTACAGAACCCATTGGGGCTATACCATGTATTTATAAAGAAAATATTGGGTTGTCTTATGTTGAAGGAAGCTTCCCCGGATTATGTTATCCACGAATTGCTGGCTAAGCGTTGGAGCCCTTACGGATTTCAGTCTCGTTCGGTCGCCGCTGATGATTTGCGATCGCTATTTGAAGCCGCCCGTTGGTCCGCCTCCTCCTTCAACGAACAGCCCTGGCGTTTCATCGTCGCCACCCAAGCAGACGCCGCCGAATTTGAAAAGATGCTTTCTTGCTTAGCTGAGCCCAATCAAGTTTGGGCAAAAGTCGCCCCTGTTCTGGCCTTAGGTGTGGCGAAACTCGACTTTAGCCAAAACGGTAAGCCCAATCGAGTCGCAATTTATGATTTGGGCGCCGCCGCCTGCAGCTTGACCTTCGAAGCCACCGCCCGGGGACTGATGGTTCATCAAATGGCAGGTATTCTACCCGATAAAGCGCGAGAACTTTATCAGGTTCCTGAAGGCTTTGACGTGATTACGGCTTTGGCGATTGGATATGCGGCTGATCCGGAGAGTTTGTCGGATAGGCTTAAGGAGCGCGATCAGAAACCTCGTCAGCGTAAGCCCCTGAGTGAATTTGTCTTTGACGGCGAATGGGGAACTGCTTCCGCAGTCATTTCCTAGGCCTTTCCGCTTTCTATAGGGTTCACTGCAAAACCTGCCGACTGGTCAATTGAAATTTGAAGTTGGTTGGAGATTAGGCATCTTCCCTTCTTTTCAGTAATCTGCCCACCCTTGAACCGCATCCGTAAAAATGTGTACAATAAAGATTGGTAGGGTAATATTAAATACTCGCTCTTGCTTGTATTTACGGAATAGAGAACTATTTTTTATTTTGATTGCAGGTTGAAGCCCCTTAGCAATCTAGCAATTCTAGACCTTAGACTTTCAGAAATTGGGATGAGCACTATCGACTATCAATCTCCGGTTGATCAACTGTTGAATTATGGCGATTGCCGTAAGCTCAAAGCTTGGCCTGACTATATACAGGGACTTGAGCTGACAGCTGACCATATCCCCGCGCTAATTCGGATGGCGACAGATGATGAACTCCGTCACGCCAATCCTGACAGCTTGGAATATTGGGCTCCAGTCCATGCTTGGCGGGCTTTAGGGCAACTGAGGGCGGCGGCTGCGATCGCGCCCCTGCTCAATCTACTGGATGATCGGGAGAATGATTGGCTGATCAGTGAAGTCCCCAAGGTGCTAGGACACATTGGAGGGGGCGCCATTCCTGAGCTCAGTCATTTTTTGGCGGATGCATCCCACAATATCTGGGCCAGGGCGGATGCCGCTCAGTGCCTTGTAACGATTAGCACGCATTACCCTCAAGAGCGAGATGCCTGCATTGGGGCCATCACCTATCCCCTAGAAAAATTTGAGCAGAATGATCCCACGCTCAATGGGTTACTGATTTCATATCTGATTGAGCTGCGGGCAGTTAAAGCCGCCCCGCTAATTAAACGCGCCTTTGCTAGTTTCTGTGTGGATTTGTTTGTCGCCGGAGATTGGAGCGACGTTCAACTTGAACTCAGCTTAGAAGCCGCTTAGACTTTATGAACCATGCCTCGGTGTTTCCGAGTTGAATAAACAATGCAAGCAAAAGACAGACACTGACTTTCACAGTTTTTCCTCCAGAGTGATTTTGTGCAGGTTGACCCGTTTGGGATGCCTGAGTAACAGTTAACGGTGCTTATATAAGCCGAAACTGAAGGAAAAATTAATATTGGTTGAGAAAGTGAAAAAACTAAATTTCCCTTCTCCCATGACGGGGAAAAGGGCTAGGGGATGAGGGCTATAGATCAGCAATCGTCTTAATTAAGGTCTAATTTTTTCTTGAACGCGCTGTCATACTTTGCTTGTCGCCAATGTTTAGCCGCCTTAACTTGCTCAATCGTCAAGTTTTTAGCACCCCTGAAATCTGTTTCTCTAAGATTGGCATTATCCAAAATTGCATCACTTAAGTTGGCCATCCTAAAACTAGCTTCTTTCAGATTTGCTCTAGAGAAATCTGTTTTCTGAAGATTGGCATTGTGAAAACATCCGCACTCAATTTGGGCGTCTGTTAAATTCGCCATGCTCAAATTGGCATCCTTAAAACTAATTTGATAACTCATAAACGCGCCCATAAAATTAGCCAGACTCAGATTAGCCTGATCAAACCGAGTCATCGGCGCACGAAAATTAATCGACCTTCCTCTACTTTTGGGACCTCCACTGAGAATGGCCAATAAGAAGCTAGCTTCTCTAAGATCAGCGCCTCTGAAATCGGCTTGACTCAATACTGCGCTATACAAATTCGCCTGCTTAAAATTAGCTTTTCTGAGATTTGCTTGGCTTAGATTCGTATTACCTAAATCAAGTGTCAGGCGGTGCGAAACTTCACGCTGTCGCCCAAGTACAGTTAAGGCCGTCTGCACATCTTTGCTAACACCCTGAGGTTTATAGACTTCTTTATTGGTCGCATCTTCCCAGGTGAATTGCTTTAGCAGATGATCCCTGGAGTTTGAAGGAAAAAAAGCTTTGCCGCGAATAAATGCAGTCAGCAATTTGATGATGGTGCCATAATCTGTTGGAGATTTTCGGGCAATGCGCTCTAGAGAATGAATCCCGCCAAGTTGAACCGCTAATTTGTTGCTGTTTAACTGCTCTACTGCTTTATTAAATCGCCCCGTAAGATGTTGGTCCCCTGGGTCGTACAAATCTCGCCAGCTCAGATAAGCCGTAATGACTAACGCCAATCCCCCAACGACCTGTAGTGATTTGATCAAGGTGTCTCTTACAAGATGTTGATCTGAATGACTACTCGTCAGGGAACTACGGCTAATATCAGGTATCCAGTCAGGTGTGCTTCCAAAGGTAGCTCGAGAAATACTTAGAACACTGCCAATTAAGAGAAGAACGATCGCTCTCTGGAGGAAGCGTTTAGTTTTGATTGTGGATACACGTTTCAACTTACTCATAGGAATGCTTCAGACAGAGGTCCCGTCGCTGAGCGATTAGATTCGTTCAAGTTAACCCTTCTGTAACATTCAGTCAGTCCACCTGTGTATCAGCAAATCATGACGTTGATCTGTAACTATTTTTGGCTGTCAACTGGGCTCCAACTTAAAGCGGGACAATCCAGTAGAGAAGGAATACAGAAGGCAGGAGTCAGAAGTCAGTCAAGAACTGGATTCTGTCTCCTGTCTCCTGTATTCTTGCTCCGTCAGAATGTCCCGGCTTAACTTAAGTTGATACCTTATCAACTTAAAGACAGAAATTTTCCTTGGGAAAAATGCATCAGTCAGAAAAACATGCGCCAATATAGTAAACGTTGAGTACTCAACGTTTACATCACTCAGACTTTCCTTATGAGGCGGCGCAGAAAATTTTGTAAGGAGACTTAGCGACTTGCTCCCCTGTTTGCTTGGATGAGGGGATTTGCTTCACCGAGCCCGATGCGATCTCATCCTTTAGGGTCACCAATAGTTCAATCTCGCGGTGGGTCAAACTCTTGCCTTCAAAGGCTTGATTAATCGCCTCTTCCGAATAGACAGTTAATTCGCCAGACTCCAATGCATTGTGAAGCAGGCTTTCTACGGGTAAATTGGCTTGAGTCGAATTAGACTTCTGATAGAAAAGGGATTTTCGCCGCCCCATGTATCCCCCATTTAGAATCCGTTGCCAGGCAATTTGATAGGGATCGCTGAAGCGACGATTTTTGGCTTGATCCGCTAGACTAGCCTCATATTTTTGCCAAGCAGGCTCCAAGACTTCACAGGAAACACTGGCTAATGGCGCAATTAAGTCTCCGGGAATCTGACGCGCTTCTTCCATTCCAAACCAGTGGCAAAGCAGATTAACGATTAAGCAAGCCCGCTTGAACTCACCTGGCTGTAACAAAATGCTTTGCAATCTTTGGATGGAATCCATTCTCTTTTGACGAGCTTGCCGCCTTTCTATTGGCGTTTCTACAACACATAGCTCAGCCTTACCTATGGCGTAAGCTGAAATAAAATCAAAGCCAGGTCCACAACTGAGACTTGCGCCAGGACATATTAGGTCATTATACAAACGTCCCTTGAGGATAAGTCCAGCCTGACAATCAGGCGAAAGAACAAGAGATTCTTGCTGGTCGATAAAAGAAACCAAACTCATAGATAGCACCCCCCTTGAACAGAGTAAACAATGGGATATTTAACTTGCACTGAAAAAACTTACGCTGACACGGGGGGACTACCGCGCTCTCGGAGAAAATACGTATTTATCTTGTAATTAATTTAACTAATAAAATACGAAGTGTCAGTAGGATTACTTGTCTTTATCGCATCTTCAAAGCTGGAAGGATATTTCTGAGGCTTCGATGAACTCAACCATTTATAAAAAACTGGAACTCTCAAGAAATGATTTCGGTCATTATTTGGGAAAAGCTATCACCCCCCAGGGGAAATGGTTTAAGCAACCGCATCCCACCTGGCGACATTGCAAATAATCAATCAGACTTGCAAGGAGTCGGACCATGAAAAGCCTCTTAAATAGTGTTTCCTTTTCAGGATGGATCGCCGCAGGTGTTGGCGCAGCGATCGTCTTACCCACTTATCCTGCTTCAGCAGATTTATTACAAGACGTTGGGGTGGGAGCCGCCGCCAATGTCGTCGCGGGAGAAGTCCTAGACAATGGCAATGTGGTGAATAACGCCATTGGCGGGGCTGTTACTGGAGCGGCGGTAAGCGTCACCCATAATGATAAGGGCGGCGTCTTAGGTGTCGTTCAAGATGCGGCTGTGGGAGCCGCCGCCAACGTCGTTACAGGAATAATTCTGAATAATGGCGGAGTGGGGGACAATGCAATTAGCGGAGCGGCGACCGGGGCGGTTGTGGGCGTCACAACGGACTGATTGAAGCAGATATTCACCCAATCGACATAGGAAAAAAATGCGACGTTCCAATTCTTTAGTTGCCTTACTAGCCGTTACCTTTACTGGACTCGGCATGGGCTCCGTCCTGGCCGCTGAAGAAGTTTTTTTTCGGTGGCAGGCCGCTAGCCGCAGCGTGCAAATCTCAGATATTGAAGCCTATGCTGTTTCTGGGGAAACTAGCGACCAGTTGCAGAGTTATTTCGACATGGTGAGACATCCCGACGGATTGAACGCCTTGCGGCCAATCCTGGTCCAGGATATGCAGGTGGATTTCATCGCCTTCGAAAAGTTTCTGCGCTCGGAAGCCGGGGAATGCATGCTAAATCATATGGGAAACTTGCTAAAGCCCTCACCGAGAAGCACGGCAGGCAAAATTTCATTGCGGGCGGCATTGGTCAATGCAACTGCGCCCGACGGCCACTTTAGCTTGTTGGAAATCCTATCTGCATATCCCACTAATCAACTCCATCTTGATGTAGACCAAATAGCCAGAGAGAACAATCATGATCGGACGATTCATGATGATTTGGCGGAATTTTGGGACCAAGGGGGGCTTCCTCAGGACCAGATGAGGCAACTTGAGGCTCAATTTGCCTCAGAAGATATCTCCACCGATCTGCCTCCGCTTGACTTTACCGAGATTGACTACGATGTATTGGCGGATGTCACCCTGCGCATCTGTGAAAAATTAAATCGGTCCGTAACCGATACAGCCATGCAGTAGTTTCAGTCCTCTCTGTTTTCAAAATACTTCGTGAGTCCAGTGATCGGGAAAAATTCCTGATCACTTTTTATTTGTATGGCTGGATAGAAGGATGAAAGGATCTCCTATGCCATTCATGGCCGCGCTGAGCGTCAAGAACCAAACGGACGGCGGCAGTATCGGAACGATATCTTCACTGTTACCGATTCGATAGCATTCCAGATGCTCAAAGCATGTTGCAAATACTCCATCTAATCTATTCATGTTGCCTGACCTAACTTGCCCAACTAGGATAAAGGTTGAGCAATCGAGGTAGAGGAAGACTTTATCAACGAGTCCCCTCCAATCATCCCCAACCCATTGAGTGAGAGCCATCCACCCATCCAAAAGCTCCGACTGGGACATGTATTGTTAACCGATCCCTGACAAGCCCCCCCATGGTAAACCTAAAGCGCACCCGTGAAGACATCCTCAAATCGGTCATTGGCGTCGTCCATCGACAGGGTTTAGTCGCCACTAGCCTGAGCGATCTGTTTACCGCAAGTGGGGCGTCCTCGGGCAGTTTTTATAACTACTTCAAATCCAAACATGAACTGGGGCATGCGCTGATTGATTTTGAATGGGAAATTCTCTCTTCTGAAGTCTTAGCGCCCGCCCTCCAAAGTTCCAACGATCCGATTGAGCAAGTTCTAGATATGCTCAATCGACTAGAAGCCAAAAACTTAGAACAACCTAACTGCGGCGGATGCCTCTTGGGGAACCTGGTGGTGGATTTAGTCGAGCAGGATTCTTCCTTTCGAGAACATCTGACCTGTATATTCGATCGTTGGGAGCGAACCATCGCCCAAACCTTAAACCAGGCTCAAGATAAGCTTCTGGATGATGTTGATGTGGATCGACTAGCGGAACAAATCCTCACCACTGTAGAAGGAACGATGTTGATGGGGCGGTTACGACATGATCCGGAACGCCTCAAAAGAGGCTTTTCCAGTGCTCGTCTGCTGATCAAAAACGCCATCCGAGCCTAAGAATTTTGTAACCGAAAATACCAAATGCAAAATTGCAGTATGTTGAAATAGATGGAACATTCTATTTGATTGAAATTAGCCATGTCTAAAGTCACTGCGATCGCGCCCATTGATAAAGCAGGCCTAGACGCCCTAATCGCCAAAAATCGTGAAAACCTCGAAGAACAAAAGACGCTACGGGTGAAAACCGTCAGCGATCAGCGGATGCGGAGCCTGAGCTATGCGCGGGATCTGGCTCCCTTCGTGATTGATGAGCCCCCCGGACTGTTAGGGGATAACACTGCGCCTAACCCCTCAGAAATTGTTCTAGGCGCCTTTGGGTCTTGTTTGGTGGTGGGGATTCAGGCCAATGCCGCAGCTCAAGGCATCACCCTGACCAAGCTAGAAGTCGAGCTAGAAGCCCACATCAATATCACCAGCGCGTGGGGAACTGGAGAACTGGCTAAACCGCAAGTTGGTTTCAGCGACGTCCAAGTCAAGGTGGATATTGACGGCGACGCCAGTCGAGACACTTTAGAAAAGCTGGTGCAGCATGCAAACACCTGGTCGCCCGTGTCGAACACCTTGAGTCGACCCATGCCCATTTCCGTGTCTATGGCCTAGGGTTTGAGGAGGAGGAGAGGAGAAGGAAGTCCCATTGGCGGAAGGTGGATGGGTGGATGGGTGGATGGAGGGATGTTGAATAGTGTTGGTTGTAGGAAGGGAGGGTGATCATGGTGTTGCAGGAAGCGCCGACTAATTTTGAGATTGAACAGGTTGGCTTAGCAAAGGGGATGGTTTCAGCGCCTGCGATCGCCCCGTTGAATCCAGACGGCTTGAAGCTGGCTCCTGCGATCGCGCAAATTCGCGCCGTGGTTGACCGAGAATTGGTTCCTAAAGTGCGCGTGATTGATCAGGGGGAATATCCTGGGGAAATCATGCGTCAACTGGGGGCGGCAGGGGCGTTTCAGCAAGCAGTTTCTCCAGAATTTGGGGGCATGGGCGTCAGTTTGAAGGGGGCGGTGCAGTCCATTGAAACCGTTTCTAAGGAGTGCTTAGCCACCGGGTTTATTACCTGGTGTCAAATTGCCTGTACCTGGTACCTGCAAAACACCCACAACCCAGCGCTAAAAACTCAGCTCTTGCCCCAGGCGGCAAGGGGAGCGGTATTTGCTGGAACCGGCCTATCCAACCCAATGAAATGTTTCGCTGGAATTGAAAAAATCGCCTTAAAGGCCAAGAAGGTAGACGGGGGATATCTGATCAATGGCCAATTGCCTTGGGTGTCCAACTTGGGGCCGGGGCATTATTTTGGCGTCGCTGCTCAGATGCAAGGCGAAGACACCCATATGATGGCGATTGTCTCCGACGAATTAGACGGAGTTTCCCTGCGACGGTGTGGACAATTCATCGCCCTAGAGGGCACCGGCACCTTTGGCTGTGTATTCCGCAACGCCTTTATTCCCGACCAGTTTGTGTTGGCGGCCCCCTGTGAAGCCTATGTGAACCACATTCGCCCCGGCTTTATCTTGACTCAAGTTGGGATGGGACTGGGGTTAGTGGCTGGCTGTATTGAACTAATCAAGCGCTATCAACGACGGTTAGGCCATGTCAACTGTTTTCTGGAGGTGCAACCGGAAGATCTAGAAACGGAACTCACCGGAGCGCGGCAACATACCTACGGATTAGCGGAAGAACTGACGCAACTGAAAGGCGACATCACGCCTCACCTGATGAAACAAATTGTGCAAGCCCGACTCACTGCCGCAGAAATGTCCCTCAAAGCCGCCAACGCCGCCATGCTCCATGCAGGAGCCCGAGCGTATGTGCAAGGCAGCTCGGAAGAGCGCAGATTGCGGGAAGCTTACTTCGTCGCCATCGTCACCCCTGCGATGAAGCAGTTGAGGAAGATGTTGTACACCTTGGAGGGAAGGTAAGGGGGAATGGAGAAGATGGGGGAGATGGGGGAGATGGGGAGGAGAAGGTGTAGAGACGTGACATGTCACGTCTCAGGAATAGGGGGGATGGCATGAGGGAGCAGGGGAGGCAGGGAGGGAGGGACATCCACCCATCCACCCGTCCACCCATCCACCCGTCCACCCATCCACCCATCCACCCATCCACCCATCCACCCATCCACCCATCCCCCCATCCACCCATCCACCGCAACTTTCATTTCACGCAAATCCTCCACCTTGAGTATCAACAAGCACAAACTTTTTTGAGCATAGGGGCTCTAATTTAGATCAATCAAATGGCAGGTTAAAGGTGTAAGACAACCATGCTTCAGGCTTCAACACCATCTTCGGCGTCATCTTGGGATCAGCTCTCTGCGCAACGGGGGGAGTTATCGAATCTGGATATCCAATGTGCGATCTGTGGTCGGTATCACCTCACGCAGGATCACCAGAAGTACATGGCGGATATGCCCCAAGAGCCTGCCGCTTTGATCGATGACTTGGTGAAGATGCGGTTTTACAAGCCAGAAGCGATCGCGATGGCGGACGCCATTAGTCAAGCTGAGTTGCGCACCGCGTTGTTTGTCAAAATGGCGTCCCAGGGGAATCCCAAGCGGGAGCGGTTGGTGATTGAGCTGATTCGGGCGGCGGGTGGACTGGATGAGGCGTTTGCGGCGGCGTTTGGCCCCCGGTCTGGAGAATTCTTCTCGGATGTTCAGCACACGGGGCAGTTTACCCGACGCAAGTTTCTCCGCAATATTGCTGTGGGGGCGGCGTTAGTGACCTTAGCAAATTGTGCGGCGCGGCCAGACCTGCCGGAAGCCTCTGATGGTGATGTGACGACTGGTACGGGGGCGCCAGAAAAAACGGACCTCAAGATCGCCTTTTTACCGATTACCTGCGCTACTCCCATCATCATGTCCAATCCGCTGGGCTTTTATCAGAAGTATGGCCTGGATGTCACGCTGGTTAAGTATGCGGGCTGGTCGGTTGTGCGAGATGCGGTGATTGCGGGGGAGCTAGATGCATCCCATATGTTGGCCCCGATGCCGATCGCCATGTCGCTTGGGTTAGGGTCAACGGCTTTCTCGACAAAGTTGGCCAGCATCGAAAACAACAATGGTCAAGGCATCGCGGTCGCCAAGAAGCACCTGGGGAAGATCAATGGGCCTGCCGACTTCAAAGGGATGACTATCGGCATTCCCTACGATTATTCCAACCACAATCTCCTGTTGCGGTACTATTTGGCGACGGGAGGGGTGGACCCTGACAA
Organism: Leptolyngbyaceae cyanobacterium MO_188.B28; assembly: GCA_030065175.1. Lineage (GTDB taxonomy): Bacteria > Cyanobacteriota > Cyanobacteriia > Phormidesmidales > Phormidesmidaceae > JAKSDM01. The sequence goes on from JASJDH010000088.1 coordinate 20,360, forward strand.
GGATGTGAAGCTGTTGATTTTGCCGCCTCCAGATGCGATCGCGAAGATGAAGTCGGCGCAAATCGATGCATTTATCCTACCGGATAATTTCACTCAGCGGGTTGTGCGGGACGATATTGGCTTTATTCATCTCCTCACGAAGGATTTATGGCCCGGTCATCCCTGTTGCGCCTTCACAGCGTCTCAAGCCTGGATTGACGAACATCCCAATACCTTCCGCGTCTTGAATCAGGCGATTATTGACGGGGCGACCTACGCCAACAAGCCAGAGAATCGTAAGGAAATTGCGGCTGCGATCGCGCCGCGAGAATATCTCAATCAGCCGGTGGATGTGCTGGAGGCGGTGATGACCGGCAAGTTTGAGGATGGTCAAGGCAATACCCTGGATGTCCCCGATCGCATTTACTTTGATCCCTATCCCTGGAAGAGCTTTTCCACTTGGATTTCGACCCAACTGGTGCGGTGGGATTATATGTCCGCCGAGCAAGCCAACTATGGCGATATTGGGGAAGACATTTTTATGACCAATTTGGCCCGGGAGTTGGCGATGGAGTTAGGGGTGGAGGCTCCGACTGAGGTGACTCGGCTTGAGACGCTGAAGTTTGATACGCTGGATCCCAGCGATGCGGCGACCTATATTGAGAATCAAAAGAAGAAGTATGGGGTTTAGAAAAAGAGTTTGTGACGTTTTTCCATAGACAATCTGGTTAGACTTTAGACATTATTGTGGATTAATTCCAACCCAGCAAAACACCTATATTCATAAAGATCCATTGAAGTTTTCTGGATAATTCTGGCCTGAAGGATATTATCCAGATTGTTTCTGGATAACTCTGACCTGGAGGGCGTTATCCAAGATAAAGGCCGATCAATGAGTAGTTAGAAGGTGTTTGAGGAATGGATATAGCTAGGTTCTTATTTAACTTTAGTTACAAAAGAAAAGTATTAGAGGCTATTGGATTCTATTTTAGCCATGTGATTATTAGCATAGTGGCTGGGGCCATTATTGGCGCTGTTGTTGGCGCATTATTCGATATTAGCCTTGTAGTGCTTATAGCACTGGTTCTCACCGTTATCTACTCATCTACGATAACCGGTTTAACCGTGCATCAAAAGCACTTATCTTCGAGTTATTATATGTTTGTTATCTTGTCTGGAATATTAGCGCTCATACTAGGCACTATTGGGGGATTACTTCCTGCAACGGTTCTTCTGACTAGAAACTCCGCTGACGACCAATAGCCTAACGCTGCGTCGGTGCGGCGGATCGGGTTTATCTGTGGGAGTTCAAGAATATTAGTGGGCAGGTGGGGTGGGCGACACTCTGGGCTCCAATTATCAAAGCTCCATGACAAAAACAACACTGCCCACCATCAGGATATATCGCTACGTAAGTACTTGGGCATTGAAAATTTCACCGAGGCCAGGTGTCATTCCGAGAGAAGCGAGGAATCTCAATCTCCCGATAAAGCCTGAGATGTCTCGATTCCGCTTCGCTCCACTCGACATGACATCCTGTTTTTACTACGCATCGATTGTGTAATTAATTTTGCGCAATTACTTACCAGTGTAGGTTTACCACCCAGGAGAAGCTGGCGATTGAATGAGGCGTGATTGAAGCGGGGGAATTGGATACTGCGATCGCTCAAGTTTTAAACTGCAAAGAAGCAGCCAATAATCTAACAACAACTAGTCCGAATTTGGGCGTTGCTTAATGCCAGGATGAACTGTCCTCATCCTCAACCCTTCTTTCTCCCAACCCTTCTCCCTAGGGAGAACAGAGCCAGAATCAATGCCGCTCCGAGACCAAAAGATCATTAGGCGACAATACGCAACATCAGGGGTTCCCTCGAAACGCATACAACCCGCAGGCCAATAATGCAGCTCCTTTCATCTGGACGGTGACTAAGGCGGCTTGCGGAACGGCAGGATTCCGGAAGGAAAGCCCAAGCGCCACCGCGCAGCAGTCTGAATGAATCATCATCGGAAATGAAGCTCATCCGCTGACTTTTCCCGCACGCCAGTCTAAATGCATCATCTTCGCCTGTTTCCCAGGCTCCTCCATCAGGAGGGGCTCCCTCGTAGTTCTGATGCCAGTAATCCAAGCACCATTCCCATACATTGCCATGCATGTCGTATAGTCCAAAGCCATTGGCCACGCCGAAACTACCCACATCTGTAGTTCTTCTACGATAGTTCCCTCTTGGCCCATTTCCATAGAACCCCGGATAGGTTATTCCCTCATACTCCAAGTCTGTACCTCGATAATTAGCCAGATCAGTTGTGATTGTCTCACCAAAATGAAAAGGGGTTTGGGTCCCTGCCCGACAGGCATATTCCCATTCCGCTTCACTGGGTAAGCGATATTCTCGCCCTGTTTTCTTAGATATCCGCTTGCAGAACTCCTCGGCGTCGTACCAAGAAACAAGCTCGACAGGTCGTTTACTTCCCTTAAAAAACGACGGGTCGGGGTCAAGGTCACGCCCGACTTTTGGCAAGCCAGCTACCTCCTTCCACTGGTCCTGGGTGACTGGACTCCTGCCCATCCAGAAGGATTCCATAGTCACCGGGTGTTGGGGCCACTCAGAAGGCTCCCCCTCTCTTTCTGGGGAGCCCATCTGGAATCGACCGCCTGGAATCCTCACAAGTTCTAGATTGACTCCCTTGCCTAACACCTCAGTCCGATATTCAGCCTGCCTTTTCTGACGATTTCCGCCTTGTCCTTGGCCATCAACAATGACCACTTCATATTCAAGGGTTGAACGGTGAGGTGTGAACATAGCCAATAGAAAGCATTTTTTTATTGGAAAATTTTTGGGATGTAATATCCGCTGGACTAATTTATCCCAAGATAGTGATCATTTTGTTAGTGATTGAAACTGACGGCCCTAACTCCTGACCCAGGTCACTATGAATGGGAAGAGTTTCGGCAGACGCTAATCGCCGCCATTAGCGAGTGGAAGGCGAACCACACTCTCAATGCCCGGGAGTGGGCCTATTATCCCGGCTAATCCACCCCCAACCCCCTCCCGAGAGGGGGTATCGCATTTCGGTAAATTTATTCTCGGAAATCGCTTAAGCATGAGACGCTCGCTCCCATACCGAAATG
>JASJDH010000089.1 GCA_030065175.1 Leptolyngbyaceae cyanobacterium MO_188.B28
AAGCCGATGGCGGGATTTGAACCCGCGACCGCTCGATTACGAATCGAGTGCTCTACCACTGAGCCACATCGGCAAGCATTATCGAACAATTAGTATAGCAGGTACTCGATTCCATAAGCTGCAAGAATAAGGAGAGCGCCTGATTAAACTATTACTTAACTTCGTAATGTCTGAACAATCCACTCGTCGTCCGGAAAGGTCCCAAAAGCTAACCCCAGAGAAATACGCTCGCCTAAGAGCTGAAGCCAAGGCTCCCTATAAAGGGTTGCGTAAGTTTATTTATCTATCGTTTGGGGCGTCTGGATTGATTGGCGCTTTTATATTTTTGACCCAGCTTCTAGCGGGAAGAGAGGTGGGGGCGGCTTTGCCTAATTTTGCCCTCCAGCTTGGAGTGGTCGCGTTGATGGTTTGGTTATTCCGATTAGAAAGTCGGGGCGATTAGGCTGACTGACATTCTAAGGAGTGTCCCAGGCTAGTCGCTAGCATAGAGGTAATTCTCTATCTTGGAGAGAACGCTCGCTAGAGGTGATTCATGGATGCGCTTTCTAAAAATCCTGTGTTGATGATCCATGGGATCGATGATACCGCCGCCGTCTTTAACCGGATGACAACTTATCTAAAAGATCGAGGTTGGTCTACCCACAGTTTAAGTCTGATCCCTAATAACGGCAGCGTTGGTTTGGATCAGCTCGCCCATCAGGTGGCTAACTATAGCGATCGCCATTTTCCCAACGGACGTCCGTTCGATCTCATCGGTTTTAGCATGGGAGGATTGGTGAGTCGGTATTACCTACAACGGTTGGGGGGGATAAACCGGGTCCAAAGGTTCATTACGCTAGCGGCTCCTCATAATGGGTCTCGGATAGCCCATTTTCGCAGGAATCGAGGAGCGGCTCAGATGCGCCCGGATAGCCTGTTTCTACAAGACCTCAATCGGGATGTCGCCATGTTGAAGCGGATTAACTTCACCTCCGTTTGGACGCCCTACGATCTGATGATTTCACCTGCTAACAGCTCTCGGCTACCGGTAGGAGAAGAGGTGCAGACACCTGTTTTGCTCCATCCTTGGATGTTGGAAGATGAACGGAGTTTAACAGCGACCGCCGCCGCCCTCGCCGCTCCCCTGAAGCATAAGAACAATTCACTGAGTTCAACCCGCCCTATCCTCAATTAACCTTGCCCTATGCCAACTTCGTTATCTCCGTTCATTCCCTGGTTGATCGCTATCGGTCTCAATACAGGCTTATTGGCGATCGCTCGATTGTCCCCTAAAAAACTCCTCACCCCAGCAGGCTATCTTCATGCTTGGGTGTTAGGGGTTTTAGTGTGGGGCTGCTTGGGTTGGCAGGGGTATACCGTTGTCATGGTTTACTTCTTGGTGGGGTCTGGCGTAACCCGCATCGGGATGGCGGAAAAGGAGGCGGCGGGCATTGCTGAGAAGCGGTCTGGAGCCCGAGGGCCGGAGAATGTTTGGGGATCAGCCGCAACGGGGGCTTTATGCGCGTTAGGCGTCGGCGTTCTGTCAGCGCTTGGCGACGGACCTCAAGCCTCTACGTGGATATTGCTCTTATCCCTAGGATATGTCGCCAGTTTCAGCACCAAGCTTTCGGACACCTGCGCCAGCGAAATTGGCAAAGCTTATGGCAAACGAACTTTTTTGATTACTAATTTGAAACCTGCGCCGCCAGGGACAGAAGGGGCTGTAAGCCTAGAGGGGACGCTCGCGGGGCTGATCGCATCAGTCGTCATCGCCTTGACGGGCTGGGCAGTGGGGCTGATAAATTTGCCGGGAATCGGGATTTGTCTGGTTGCGGCATTTGTCGCCACTAACTTGGAAAGTTTGATTGGCGCAACCCTGCAAAATAGATTGGCTTGGCTGACCAATGAATGGGTAAACGTGATTAACACCCTCATCGGCGCGATCGCCGCAATCTTGATGGGATTAATTGCTGGGTATAGTTAAAGACCGCTATAGCGCTCCTGCGCCCAGGGCTCCCCGCGACGATGATAGCCATTGCGCTCCCAGAAACCCAACGCTTCTTTCTCAAGAAATTCTAAGCCGTTGATCCACTTAGCGCTTTTCCAGGCATAGAGATGGGGAACCACTAACCGCATCGGCCCTCCATGTTCCGCTGGCAGAGGGTCACCGAATAATTTATGAGCGAAAAAGTTCTCTTCCCGAACAAAATCTTCCCAGGAAATATTGGTGGTATACCCCCCATAGCAGTGCTGCATGATATGGGCGGCCTCCGAAGCGACTTTGATCTGCGCCAGAAAGTCCGTGACTTTCACGCCAGTCCATTGGACATCCAACTTAGACCAGGTGGTTACACAGTGAAAATCCGCTGTAAAGTCTGACTGAGGCATTGCCATAAAGTCTTGATAGGTGAAAGTATGAGGCTCCGCTAGACCCCAAACTTTAAATGTCCAGTCTTCAAGACTCACCTGCGGGGTTTCGCCATAGGTTAAGACTGGAAAACCACTCGCAAGATGTTGACCTGGCGGCACTCGATCTGCCAGCTCTGGCCCCGGTTTATTGAAAAATTTTCCCATAATGATGAAGTGAACGGTTATAGGATCGAACCTTACGTTAAATCACTTCAGTGCAAAATATGGCAGAGCGGATTTGCCCTGCCATCGGAAGTGAATTGAATAGTCCAGATTAAGTTACAAGCCCTACTCTTCCTCCTCGTCTTCATCCTCATCGCTGGGATAGACGAAGCTGTTGGAGCGGTTGGTTAGGATGGACTTACCGAGAGACAGGGCTTTTTGAGCTTCAAGAGCTGCTTTCCGTTTCCAGTTAGCCCGACGCATGTCCCGCTTGGTTTTCGAGGTTTTCTTCTTGGGAACCGCCATGGCCCTAAATTACGTAATTTAATACAACCTTTCAATCATATCTCATTCTTATAGAGATTTAAACAGCGCTCAATGGGCCAATTTTTCGGCTGATCCCTTACTCGGTTAGCGCCTATTCAAAAAATAGGCGCTATTTGTCCTGGAGTTTGAGGGGGCGAAGCATCGGGATCTAGCGATTCAGCCTCAGGGACACCCAGTAATTCTCTGGCGTCAGGATAGTAGGTGGACCAATATTGGGGTTCTGGGCGATTGCGCCATTGTTCACGGGTCGCCTGGAGGGTCAAAATGGGCACAGAGATGCCTTGATTTTCTCCTACAACAGTGATGATAACTTCGGTGACCAACAAATCAGCGTCGAAGCTTCTTTGGGCCCCTGCTCTGGCGGTGATCTCGGCCCGCCGAATTAAGGTTGTATAGCGCTCATTTAATTCGCGAGTCAAGAAAAGACTCACTCGAGAGGTATAGGCATGGGCCGCTTGAGGCGAAATCGCCGCCTGCCCCAACCAAACGCCGCCTGCCGCCCCCAATATTGACATCAGACCGATAGTCCCAACCGCAGTTCGTCCCGAATGGGTCTGTAGCCTGTTCAAAATCGCAAAACCGTATCCTAGAAGCAGTCGTTTCATGGGCTAATGACTCCTCAATCATCTCAATCATGCGGGGATATAAAAAATCATTCTCTTCACTTCCAGTTTCATGACTGGGCGATCAGCCTAAAGCGGAAGATTTTCCTGAATGGACAACAGGTTTATGCATAGCGAACAGGCCCCCTAAATCTATACCTGGGATCCGATCTCGTCAAATTTGTTTGGAAACCAACTGAATGTAACCGATTTTGTATCCATTTAATTCGACGCCAGTATTGATTTAAAGAGAGGTTAATTTCCACCAAAGCGCTTTACTATTTGGTGCTTTTTGGTAAGTCTATGCTATTGTCTGGTGACGTAAGCAATGTTCAACGATTCACCTTCACTAAGTGAACCAAGCGACACCCTTGCGGGAGAGATTACCGCATCGTTACAGGGGACATTCATGGTTGCTTGGGCTAAATGAAATCGCCAGCTGGCTAGCCTTGAGAATATCTGATGAATAATCATTGGGCAATCATTATTGGAATTAACCATTACCAGTCCTTTCAATCCCTCAAGTATGCGCAGAGGGACGCCAGTGAGCTGCGCCAGTTTCTAGTCAAGGAGGTGGGGCTGGACAGTCAGCGCTGTGTCCTGTTGAGTGAAGTATCGCCCGCCATTGAAGATGCGGCTGTGTACCCTGGTCGCGAAGAAATTCAGACTTGGATTCAGCAAATCTGCCAAGAAATCTTAGACGGCGACGATTTGCTTTGGTTTTATTTCAGTGGGTACGGCCTTCACTTTGAAGGTCAAGACTATATCGCGCCCATTGATTGTGATCCAGAGCATATTCATGAAACCGCCCTTTCCATTCAATTTCTGTTCGAACTCTTCAAACAGGCGCCGACCGATAATATTTTGACGGTCATTGACTTTAACCGCAGCCAAAGCGCTTTACCTGACCAGAAAATAGGCGCTCAAACGATCGAACTGGCCAAAGACTTTGGCATTCCGACATTGCTCTCTTGCCATCCTGATCAGTTTTCTCATGAAACCTTGGGAGTTCGCCACGGCCTCTTCACAGTGGCGCTTCTGGAAGGTATGCGACATCATGGATGCGTTACGTTATCTCATTTAGCGGAATATGTTAGCGATCGCGTCCCCGAACTGAGTGAGCATCACTGTCGTCCGAAACAAACACCGGTTGCAGTCATTCCGCCTGAGAAGAAATTCCTCATGGTGATTCCCCCTGACGCCATGACTCGCCTGCCGATGACTGAGGCCGCCTCCGCCCGAATTGGAGACGCCTCCTTCAACCTGGAAGCCGATATCCCCTCATCTCAAAAAAAATTGAGTCAAGTTTTGCCGCATCCTAAGCAATTCCCGACGACTGCCCCAGATTCATTGCGGATGGATGATACCGAATGGGGCAAAGCGAAATCATCCGACGCAGCAGCCAACCAGAGAGTTAAGCTCAGGACTTGGGGGATTTTGGCCGCTATTACCGTATTCTTGGCTATTTTCTATTGGAAGTCCCCCCTTTTCCAGTCAGCTCAAGATGGCGCAAATCCATCATCTTCCCCAACGCCTTCTAACCAACCGTCGACAATAGGTGAGGAGACGAGGGTCGATGAGGCGGTTTCCTTGACGACAGGGCCTATCTCGGAAGAAGGCGGCACATTCTCTGCAATGCGACCCAGTCCCGAAAACCTAACAGAAGCAGGTTCTGCAGGAAATGTGGAAGCGAAAAATCGCGCCTTTTTGAAGGATGCGCGAAGCTCGATTCATCCAATTCAGGCCTCCCAATTTAGCGACGCGATCGCCCAAGCTCGACGTATTCAACCCGGTGAACCCCTATATGCACAGGCTCAACAGGATATCGATCGCTGGAGCCGGGTGATCTTAGATCTGGCGGAAGGTAGAGCCGCAAATGGTAATTTCGCCGCCGCCCTCGCCGCTGCTAAACTTGTACCCTCTGACCGTCTTGAAGTGTATCAGTTAGCCCAGGCCCAGATTAAGCGATGGGAGCAGCGGCAAGAAAATCGACGCATTTTGCAGGAAGCTCGCACCTTGCCACAAGAAGGCCAAGCCAGTTCATTTCACGACGCTATTGTCTTAGTGGGTAAGATTGCTCAGGATCAGCCCGAATATCCGATGGCTCAGCAACTTGCGAATCGATGGAGTCAAGATATTCTCAGGATCGCCCGCGCCCGCGCCGCCCTAGAACGCTTTCCAGAGGCTATCCTCGCCGCCGAATTAGTGCCTCAAACAACGTCCGCTTACAGTGAAGCTCAAGCAGCGATTCAGCGTTGGAATAAAGAGTAAAATTCTATGCATCCCAATCGCATTGAACCGGGGCCTGGACAAGAATCTGTCTGGGATTATCCCCGACCGCCTCGATTAGAAGACTCCCCTAAACACATTCAGATTATTTTCAATGGGGAAACCTTGGCAGACACCCGTCGCGCTAAGCGCGTGTTAGAAACCAGTCATCCGCCAGTGTATTACATTCCACCCGAAGATATTGCACAGCAGTTTTTCCAACAGACCCAGCGCGCGACCTTCTGTGAATGGAAAGGCATGGCCGCTTATTACACCATTGCTGTGGGCGATCAGCGAGCCGAGAATGCTGCTTGGTATTACCCCGATCCAACTCCCCAATTCATCACCCTCAAAGATTATGTTGCAGTTTATCCGGGGCGTATGGAGGCCTGCTACGTCGATGGAGAGCGGGTGCAATCCCAACCAGGGGACTTCTATGGCGGGTGGATTACTCAAGATATTGTAGGCCCGTTTAAGGGTGGGGCGGGATCTTGGGGATGGTAGAGGAGTAGGGAGGATAGGGGAGATGGGGAGACGGAGAGGTATGTAGTGACGCAATTTATTGCGTTTGGGGGACAGGGAAAGAAACCCAATCTAAAATCCAAAATCCAAAATTCCCTATGTGTCTTCTGCATTGCCTGTCCGAAGATCATTGCGGGCGATGGTGAGGGTGTCGACGGCGTGTTTTAGGCGGGCTTCTAGATACTGCTTTTGATTTAAAAATTGACGTAATTTTCGGTAGCGGGCGATCGCCATGCTCAGCACCACGAGTTGATCCGGTGGGCAGGGTTGACAGTTGAGCCTGCCTTCTTTATCCAAGCTGCAGAAACGATACTGTGGTTCAGGCGGATGAGTAGGTGTGCGATGTGCTTCCGAGACAGGGGAATCGAGGGGGGGAGATTGGCAAATATCCTTGACATAGGTCATGAGTTGTTCTGGATCCCCATGGCGAAGAACCGCAGTATCCATTCCCTGATCAATCTGGGACGCGCCTCCCCGAGATGAATCTGGTGTATGGGATTCCAACCAGCCATCGACCAGAGGGCCTTCCATATAAAGATTTTGAATTGCTAAGACAATCTGCCGCAACTCTGACTGCCATTGTTCCACCATCTGTTGAATATCCTGCAGCAAATTCATGGCTAACGCTGGATTTGCTTCATGGCGATGACTACTTAAGCTAGGTCGTTTAAGCTTGGGCAACGCAGGCATTTGGGGGTCAAACACGTCTACTGGGAACGGACGAACAGTAACGGGGGGAACGTCCACAGACGGTGATTGAGAGGGACTATTTTTGACTTGTTCGGCTCGGATTTTGTGATCGCTGCGGATTGTAAACGAGAATTCCTGACGTTGCCTTCGAGGAGGGGGCGCCGAATTACTCGAATCATGTTTCATAAGGGTGTCCCTCTAATTCAAGGTTCTTTTCACACATTCCTCAGTGAATTAAATTAGTTTAAGCAGTAAAAATTAATTTAGGCATTAGTTACTATCAATAATTACCTGAAAACACCCAGATATGAAAGATTATGAAAATAAAAAATATGTTGGATTCCATGGGTTTTGGTTAGACTTTAGGTAGAGTTTTTGAAATTGAGTTGTCTCGGCCTATGTCGCTTCCTTACAAGCTTCGCTATTCTCTGGCCCGACTTAAGCCCTTCACCCAACCTGTGGTGTGGTGTCCGCTTCTAGCCCTTGCTTTATTGGCCGCCTTTGTTCTAGAGCAGAGGAACCCTCCATCCTCAGCCTGGTTTGACAGTCTGGAGTTGGGCGGTTCTAACTCCTCTAGCAATGAACCAGAAACTTTACCCCCCTCAGAAACCCTTGCGGATATTCCCGATATTGACCGCTTAGATGCGCTATTTAATGACCTGAAGACTCAACCTCAGGCCCTCGCAACGCTAGAGAGCGCCAATCAAAATCCATCAGAGACAACATCAAACCCTTCAGAGACAACCTCGACTACTTTATTGTCTCTGTTAGAGAGGGCTCGTGCTCAGACCCAAGGACTGCCTTCGGTCAATGCTCCTGAAGTACGTCCTCAGTACAACAATCCCTTTTCGGCGTACCTTGAAAAATACCGATTTCTTGGCAGCAGTCTATCTTCTAATACTGAACAATCCTCATTCCTGTCCCCAACCGCGCAACCTGGCAGCGTAAATGTCTCCCAGCTTGGATTATCGCCTACCAATCTTTCTAGTTTGTCTACTGGCGAACCGAGTCAACAGCGAAGCCAGCTGAGTTTAGCGCTAGAACAACGTTTCTTGGCAGAATCCCAACCGCGCACTACCCAAACTCGGACTGCTTCTGATGACGCCCTTGAGGACGTTGAGACCAATATCAGCATCACTAACCCAGCACTTAATGATCAGCCCAGCTTGATCGAAGGCAATCTTCCAGATAGCTCCCTAAGCTTTATCCGAACAGTTCCCGCCATGTCGCCCGCCCCTGGAACGACCGGATATACTCCCCCCCCTGCTCTTAATCTTTCTCCTGGAGCCTTATCAACGGGCGGCAATGCTTTCACTAATTTGACGACGCCTCAAGCAGCCAGCGGCTCTGGCGGCGTTCCTTCCCTCAGTCAATCAGGCTCCGCAGGCGGCGCCGCCGGGGTTCCAAGTTCAGTTCTACCGCCTACAACCGGAACCCAACCCCAGCCCCAAATTCAGGATGTTTCCCCTGATCCCTTCTCGGTGCCTCGCGAGCCAGGTCGTTATGTGGGGGGAGGATATATCAACACCTTCTCTAATCCTGGGGCTCCTCCCGATTACTAGATAAACCAGCGCCGCTAGCTATCAACCCACGATGGATGGACCCTAGAAATTTTTGATGATCGCGTCAGCGAATTCTGAACACTTGAGGGGAGGCTCTACGGGGGGCTCCATCATACGGGCCAGGTCATAAGTAACCTCGCCTTTGAGGATTGAGGCTCCAAGGCCTTGTTTAATCAAATCGGCAGCCTCTTGCCAACCCATATATTCCAGCATCATGACGCCTGAGAGGATGACTGAGCCTGGGTTGACCCGGTCCAACCCAGCATGCTTGGGAGCAGTCCCATGGGTTGCTTCAAAGATGGCGCAGCGATCGCCAATGTTGGCTCCGGGCCCCATGCCAAGCCCTCCGACAATAGCGGCGGCGGCGTCGGAGAGATAATCGCCGTTGAGGTTCATGGTGGCCAGAATGGAGTATTCGTCGGGTCGGGTTTGGATTTGCTGAAAGATGCTGTCGGCGATGCGGTCATCAACCATCACCTTGTCTTTCCAGTTTCCTCCGCCATGACTTTCCCCGATGCTCTCTAAAATGTGTTTAATCTCGGCGCAAATAGCGGCTTGTTTCTCTGGGGTGAGGGCGTCATAGCCGGGTTCGATTTGGCGGGCGTTGTCTTCTAGGGACAGATTAGGATTATTTTCTAGATTACTCAGAACCCAAGATTCCCGTTCTGTTACACAGTGATCTCGAAATTCGGTGGTGGCAAGTTCATAGCCCCAATCTCGAAATGCCCCTTCGGTGTATTTCATGATATTGCCCTTGTGGACCAGCGTCACTTTCTGCTTGCCCTTGGGGAGTCGCAGGGCATGCTTCAGGGCGCGGCGAACGAGCCGCTGGGATCCCGTTTTGCTAATCGGTTTGACGCCAATGCCAGCATCTAGCGGAATTTGTTTATTGCCGTGTTCTGGCGTAGCCGGGATCAAGTCTGTGTTTAACAGTTTGATCAGGCGATCGCAGATTTCGGTTCCTTGTCGCCATTCAAGCCCCAGGTACAGATCCTCAGTATTTTCCCGATAAATGATGACATCCAATTTTTCAGGACTTTTGTGGGGAGAGGGCACGCCTGGATAGTACTTGCAAGGACGAACGCAAGCATATAGATCATTCATCTGACGCAGCGCCACATTCAGCGAACGGATGCCGCCCCCGATAGGGGTTGTCAACGGTCCTTTAATGGCGACGCCAAATTCTCTAATTGCGGTGAGCGTATCTTCAGGCAAATATTGGTAAACACCATATTTCTCGCACGCTTCATCGCCAGCATAAACCTTAAACCAAATGATTTTGCGCTGACCGCCATAGGCGGCTTCAACTGCAGCGTCTAGTACTTTTTGGGCGGCTGGCCAAATATCAACTCCAGTGCCATCCCCGCGAATGTAGGGAATGATAGGGTTATCAGGCGTAATCGGTTCACCCGCTTTGAAAGTAATTCTGGAACCAGTATTTGGCGGAACAATTTTTGTATACATATCGACAATGATGAATTGGCAACGATGATGGGTGACTCAATCAAGGCTCCAGAATTCAGTCTGGATTTCCCACCCAGTCTAGGGTAGTTTCCCTTTCCTGACAGCTTTCCCGACAGAGGGGAGATCGTTAATAGCCAGGGCTCCTCATGGCCAGGGTGTCTCATTTAAATGACAAGGGTGGCTAATTGAAGACGATCCCTCTGCATAGAGTTTCTTAGGAGATGAAATCGAGTTGGATTTCCCCTTGAGGTTTTTGAGGCTTACGTTGAAGCCTGTCTCCGCCTTAATTTTCACGCTAAGTTGAAGGCGGTAGAATATTAGAATTCCTGCGACTATAGTGTAGGTATGACAGCTTTCCTAAAGATCAGCCTAATCGAATACCCTATAGGGGGCTTTAAAATGAATTGATATGCCATCGATCGAACGTAAAGGTTTGCGTCTAATTTTGCAGTCTGCGCTAGCAGATATTCCCATTGTTTCCCTGTGGTCTGCGTCCCCTCAACTGACCATCTGAAATGCTATTCCAGAATCAGGGGGAATTCTCCTAAATAATTCTGCGTTGTACTGTTTGCCTGAGAATCCGGATGAAAAAGATTTTGGTCGTTGATGATGATATCACGCTGAGAGCTGCGCTAACTCGGCATTTAGTAGACCATGGTTTTATGGTGGAAGATGCGGCGTCAGGAGTTGAGGCGCTAGCAAGATTTGAAAAGGAGCCTCCCGACCTCGTCGTCTCTGATGTGATGATGCCTGAAATGGATGGGTTCGAATTTTGCCGCAAAATCCGGGCGAGTCGGTCAGGGCAATTAGTCCCCTTTATTTTTCTATCTAGCTTAGGCGAGATCGATAATCGAATTTTAGGCCATAACATGGGCGCCGATGATTACCTGGTCAAGCCTTTTCAACCCCGCGAGTTGATCGCCAAGATTGAGGGGCTATTAGAGCGATCGCACCGAATTCATATCGAAATTTATCGGTTGATTAAGCAACTTGGCCATCGCTCAGACCCTGAGCCAGGTGAAGATCCCGCTCCTCTCCCCTTGACGCCCGCAGAAGAAAAGGTATTTTGGGAAGTCATACAAGGGTTTACCAATAAGCAGATCGGCGACCACCTCTTTATCAGTCCTCGCACAGTACAAACCCACCTCAGCAATATTCTGAGTAAGCTAGCGCTAGAAAATCGCTCTCAGCTGATTCGGTTTGCCTTTGAGCATGGTTATCGTCCTCCCAGCCAAACAGAAAAAGCCGGGGGTTCTTGATCTAATCGCCTTATACTTAATTCAAATTGGGGGTTCTTCCGGTCAAAATCCGAGTAGAGCATCGCCTTGCGGGTTGAAATTAATCGACTTCCGAGACTTTATTGGCCAAATTAAGCCGAACTTCCTACAATACTCACCCCAGTGACATTTATGATTATCTTTTGATCGATCATTTATTCGATATGATTAGTTTTACGACAAACCCCGCTTCTCCGGCTGATCCTAGCTCTAAACAGACAATTGAGCCTCAAACAATCGAGGCCTTAAGCGATCAACTGAAATCGTCTCCGCTGAAAAAGCAACTCCAGATCATTCAAACCCTGTCAGAAGCGGGGGAGGTTGGAATCAAGCCCATAATGGCGTTTTTACTTGATCGTCGCCCCGATTCTCCAACCAGCAGTGAAGGGAAAGCCTATCAGGTTCTGTGTAAGATGCGGACGCCTGAGGTAGAGGCTTTTTTGCAAACTCACTTTCCCACAGGTCTCATTTCCACACCCTCCGCCCAAGACCTGGATTATGCTCCACTCCAGGAACTCTTGGCGGCTCAGGATTTTGAGGCGGCAGATCGTCTGACGCTCCAAAACCTCTGTGAGCTAGCTGGTCCAGCTGCGGTCAAGCGCAAATGGCTTTACTTCACCGAGGTTGAAGGATTTCCCAGTTTGGATTTGCGAACGATTGACACACTCTGGTCGATTTACTCTGAAAATAAGTTTGGATTCTCCAAGCAGCGAGAGATATGGTTCAGCGTTGGCCAGAATTGGGAAAGCTTGTGGACCAAAATTGCCTGGAAAACAAATAATAATTGGACCCGGTATCCCAATGAATTTATTTGGGATTTGACGGCGCCCAGCGGTCATTTGCCCCTCTCTAATCAGCTCAGAGGCGTCAGGGTCATGGATTCCTTGTTAAACCATCCTGCCTGGAAAAAACAATAGAAAAAATACCTTCGGCATCCGTATATTTGACGAGATTTTTTCTTGGTTTCATCAAGTACATCAAGTGTATTCGCCATTAAGTTTAGCTTTTTTGACTTTTCAGTTCGTCCGATAATGCAGCTATGAGAGAGGATGTTGAGGTCATTCTGAGTAAATAAAGGTGCCCAGCTCTCAGCAGAATATTTATTGTGCTTCCGTTTAAAAGATTAAAATTTAGGGAATTCTGGGTTTGTAAGCATCTAATGTTTAGCGAGTTTAATGAATTACGGCGCCTGTCACGTCACAGCATCAGAAATCCCATTGACCCGAGCCGAGCGTCATCTAGCTTGTCGTCTAGACGATAGTACACCCTCAAAGCGTGCACAGGATCGTCTCCAAGTGATGGAAACGCTGGGCCTGTATGATTCGGAAAACGCAACATTATTTGAGGAGGCCGCTCAGACAGCCTGTCAGTTTTTGGCTGCTCCCATTGGGATACTCAGCATACTGACTCAAGAGCATGAGGTTTTCAAAGCAACCGTTGGGCTTTCTAGATTAGGCTTAATGAATAAGCTAGCGACCTCTCGACGATTGCCCCTTCAAGAATCGTTTGGAGTTCATGTCGTCGATAGCGAACAAGTTTTTTCCCTGAAAAATGCCGTTCAGCATCCTGCCTGCTCTTGCAGTATTTTGGTTCAACACTACGGCGTTCGCTCCTACTTAGGCGTCCCTTTGAGGACGACAGACGGCTATTGCGTAGGGATTTTGGCGGTCATGGACTTAATCCCACGGGAATTTACGCCCCAAGACATTACATTTCTAGAACTCAATGCCCGCTGGTGTATGAGCGAAATTGAGCGCTGTCGCCTCTCTCAGAGTCATCAGATTGCAACCCCACCCCAATCCTATCAACTCAATGTCTCGGGCAGTCAGGCGAATTCGCCTAACACGGCGCTAGAAGAAACGATTAAATCAGTACGGGCAAATTTGATATCTCAGCTCACGCAAGAACTCCGCAATCCTCTCACCTCAATCATGGGAATGGCGAGTATGCTGAGTCGTGAAATTTATGGTCCGCTGACAGAAAAGCAAAAAGAATACGCAGAAATTGTTCGCGGAAGTAGTCAAACCCTCCTGTCACTGGTTGACGAAATTATCGACTTGGGCGGTCTACATACATTAGGAAAAACGCTAAATCTAGCCCCAGTCGATATCGAAATGCTAGGACAGCAAGCTTTTAAGATGCTAGACAAAGTCGCCCAACAACGGAAACAGACCATCAATCTTACCGTCGAGCCAGGTTCTCGCATTTGGATGCTGGATAAAGGCAAAGTAAAGCAACTCATGCACCATTTAGTGTTGAGCATTATTCGGCTGTCCAGTGAAGGAAGCGCTATTCGCATCCATGTCTCACGGAAGGAAGAGCGCTTAAGTATGGCGGTATGGGCGTCCCATCCCTGGCTAGGAGAAGGCTTGCCTCCAGCAGTGTTGTCCTTTAGTAAATTGCTGTCGAGTCCTTCAGGAATGGTAGATTTGGACTTCTATGAAAATATTGTAAAACTGTCGACACCCGGGAATGACTTTTCCCAGGGAATATCTGACACAGATAACTTGTCTGGAATGCCGACTGTTAGCTCATCGTCTCATTCTTCTGTATCCCGAGAAGGATTAGGGCTGCTCCTGAGCCGTCAACTGGCTGAAATGCATCAAGGAATCATCAATATTCAGGGGTCTCACGAGAGAGGCTATCGTTATATTGTCAGCTTGCCGCAGCTCGCCGGGCAAGAGACGCCGCTCCCCATGGCGAACTAAACCATTTATCATCCATTCATAAAACAGTCAGCTAAAAACAGTAAAGACGCTCTATAAATAGAACGCCTTTACAATTTGCTCGATACTAATTGTTTAGTACAGTTGCTCTTCTTGGTGAGTCAAGATAGTGCAGTCAGAAGTAGGATAAGCGACGCAAGTTAGCACATATCCGCCCTCGATTTGGTCATCATCCAAGAAGGACTGATCTGATTGGTCAACGGTGCCGCTCGAAATTTTACCAGCGCAGGTAGAGCAAGCCCCAGCGCGGCAGGAGTAAGGCAAATCAATACCTTGCTCCTCGGCTGCATCAAGAATGTATTCGTCGTCGGGCACGTCAATGGTAGTGTTGAGTCCCTCACCTTCGTTAACTAAGGTCACTTTGAAAGTCGCCATGCTGCTATCCTCTCATTGAGTCGTAATACGTAAAGTATGAGTGATCTTCGAAAACCCCGATAGGGCGCTAAATAGGAATTTATTCCTATTGATCAACTCCATTTCTGATACTACGGGAAAACTAGAAAACTGTGTCGGTATTGGGCAATTTGGTTGAAAGGGATTCGTAATCGGACTCTTTAACTTCTGCCTAAATTACTTATAGGTTGCCATTCCCCCTAAAAAACAAAAAAGGATTAATCCATTGTATAGGGGGCATTTCAGCCATTTCAAATATTTCCATGTTCCGATAGAGTCTCTTGATTGAGTTATCAAAAAATCTTCTTAACATAAAAATTGCTTATAGTTAATTTGTCTTATTGAACGTATTAGAAATACTGCTATCTCCGCTGCCTTTTCTAAGGTGCTTCGAGTCTAATCTGTTAAGCCTGGTATTGTTGCTTAATAAAGATGACATAAACAAATTGACTGGTGACTCGTTTTAATTCTTCAGGTTGTTTGACTTCCATTCGAGTGGGTCTTGTGGGAACGGGGTATGCGGCTAAGATGCGGGCTGGCGCATTACAGGCTGATCCGAGAGCGCAACTTATCGTTGTCGCTGGCTCCGACCCCGTTAAAACATCTGCCTTCGGTCAAACGTACAACATTGAAACGGCTGCCGCTTGGACTGATCTAGCAGCTCGCTCCGATATCGATCTGGTCGTGATCTCCACCATTAATCGTGATCATGGGCTGATGGTGCAAGCGGTTTTGCAGTCTGGGAAGCATGTGGTCGTAGAATATCCTCTCGGCCTTGACCTGACGCTGGCCGAGACAAACCTCAAACTGGCCGAATCCCAGCAATGTCTATTGCATGTCGAACATATTGAACTCTTAGGCGGTCTGCACCTCGCTATGCAGCGGCATTTGCCTCAAATTGGCGCCCCTAGATATGTGCGCTACTGCACAATCAATCCTCAGCGGCCAGCGCCCCGCAAGTGGTCTTACCAAACTGATCTATTCGGCTTCCCTTTAGTGGGAGCGCTTTCCCGGATTCATCGTCTGACCAATTTATTTGGCGAAGTGGCGACAGTAGCCTGCCAAAATCGCTATGACGCGGATGAGACCGTCTCCCTTGTTTCGGGGATGCACACGTCCTTTCTCTGTACAGCGCAACTCCGCTTCAAAAGTGGGTTAATTGGGGAAGTTACCTATGGTAAGGGCGAGCAGTTGTGGCGGCGGATACGCCGTATGGAGATCCATGGACAGCAAGGGGGATTGATCATTGATGGAGATCAAGGAACTTTAATCTTGCCTGACGGTCATGAACCCATTGAAGTAAGCCCTCGCAAAGGGCTCTTTGTGAAAGATATGACGATGGTGTTGGATCATTTATTGGAAGGGACTCCCCTATATGTCTCGGCAGCCGACAGTTTTTACGCTCTTAAGGTAGCTGACGCCGCTCGACGGGCATCGGAGACAAATCAGGTAATTAGGGTTTAGATCGTGTCAAGTCGGTGTGTTCTATGATGAAGGGAAGTCCAAGAGATCATCACTGAAGGGGTGCGTAAACGTGATCTTAGAGATGTCGATCTGAGCGGAGCCAATCTCAGCGGCGCTAACTTCAGCGGCGTCAACTTGATTGGCGCTAATCTTGGTGGAACAGATCTGAGCTATGCAGACTTCAGCAGCGCAATGCTCAACCACGCCAACCTGAGTCACGCCAACCTCAATCGCACTAATCTCAGCCGTGCTAATCTGTGTGACGCCTTAATCAACCAAACAACCGTAATTGCTGAGAAATGTAGGAGTTAGTGAATTTAGGCGGTCAAGGCGCAGCGCTGAACGGTGCAGACCTCAGTGGGGCGGACCTGAGCGGCGCAGATCTGTGTGATACAAATCTCAGTGGTGTTGATCTCAGTGGGTCGAATCTGCTGGGTTCTGACTTGAGTCGAACGGATCTCAGCCGCATATACCTTATCCGCACCCACTGCAGGCATCTAGACTTCAGCAGTGTAACCGTTCAAAACAAAAGATTTATCAATATCTTGGATCTCTCTGAAGCAACTAAAGCTGACCTGAAACAACGAGGCGCAATTATTGATGACTGTAGACCTCATCCCTGAAACCAAGGTCATTCAATTCGCCGCCATTGCGGTTGACTTCCCGGCAATCAGATCAGCCCCCGATGAGGTTGAATTACCGGTTGAATTACCCGATACAGAGAACAACGTTAAGCCCGCCGCTCCCCCAAGAGCCGCCTCAATCAGAATTGAGCGCCAATCGGTAGGGGTGACTTTCAGTCAAGAGCGATTGACGGAAGCCCTTACCCTAGAGTTGATTCAGATCCCGGGCGGTGACTTTGAGATGGGCTCTCCAGAAACAGAGCGCTTTCGAGGAGCTGCAGAAGGACCGCAGCATCGGGTTAAGCTATCTGATTTCTGGATGGGTCAATATCCGGTGACGCAAGCGGAATGGCGAGCGGTTGCCGAGTTTCCTGCAATTAATCGAACATTGAAGTCTTGCCCTTCGAATTTTCAGGGAGACCGCCTGCCGGTTGAGCAAGTGAGTTGGTACGATGCGGTGGAGTTTTGCGATCGCCTCGCCGCCCATACTGGCAGACCCTATCGATTGCCCACAGAGGCTGAATGGGAATATGCTTGTCGAGCCGGAACCAAAACCCCCTTTTATTTTGGCGAATTCATATCTACAGAGATAGCGAATTATTTTGACGGAGACGATATTTATGGTCTGGGTCTAGGTGGCGAATACCGAAGACAAACCACCCCAGTGGATCACGAGTGCTTTAGGGCCGCCAACAGATTTGGCTTGTGTGATATGCACGGAAATGTTTTGGAATGGTGCTTAGACCACTGGCATGAGAACTATGAAGGGGCTCCGATAGATGGCAGCGCTTGGACCACGGACGAAGAAGATTTCTACTGTGTGCTACGCGGCGGATCGTGGGGCGGCGATCCGGGGTACTGTCGATCTGCCGCGCGCATCTTGAGCGCCCCCGAGGGGATTGGTAATTCCATTGGTTTCCGGGTTGCGCTTGGGCTTCAATCACCCTTACGCTAAACCGATTAGTGAGTTGTGTGAAAACAAAGTCCCAGTAAAAGGCAGTGGATGGGTGGATCAGTGGATGAGAAGTTATCCGTAGATCCTCTATAAACCCACCAGCTCCCCCTATACCCCAAATCCTCCTAACGAGGTTTGACTAAAGTTACCGGCGCTTTGACTGGCTCGGACGGCTGACTGGGAAAATATCTGAAAGGCCTTACGGATTTCCGTTTGGCTGTTGCCTGGCGTCAAAATCCATTCATCCCGCAGTCCCATTTCCCGAAACACTTTGCGAAAATCAGTGTAACCGCCGTCATCAATGCCCATCGCCGCAATGATATGGTTCTCACTTCGCAGCATATCATCCACAATCACTTTCACATCTTTAGCCTGCGTTCGGTTTGAATGTTCATCAGCGCCATCGGTAATGATCAGCGTCACCGTGCGCACCGGAACGCCATTATCTGCAAACTCTTGAGTTTTAGCTAGCACTGTGCCCAACAGCACCACCGTTTGCTCATAGAGCGGCGTTCCTTTGTTGGGGTCATAGTTGTGCTTATCCATCCGCACCGCTTGATTGACTGGGCAATAGGGATAGAGCACCTTGCCATTCAGGTAGCGATTGTGGACTAAGAGCGCGTCCTGTTGCTTCGACGCCATCAGCGCATCCAGCACTGTATTGTGTCCAGCTCTCACCACTGCGCTATTCCCTGAAAAGCGAATTGAACCCGAATCATCCGGCATGATGGTCACTAGAACAACTTCGCTGGCCATCACATCATCCACAGGCGCCCCCAGTCCTGCCTGAATCTGAGCGCCAATATCGACAACATTTAGCGCCTGCATCGAAGCCGTGGACAACACCCCCTCATCTTGAGCCGATTGGAACAAAGTGTTGATATCAGGAACTTGACTCATCATTCTTCCCCTACATTCACGTTTATATTCACCAGTCGTCTAGCAGATCTCTCTCATCAGGGATCCGTCGCTAAATCCCATCCCATCCACCCATCCACTCATCCACCCATCTACTCTCTACCCCAATGATTAGAGGGGCGCACCTACCTCTTATCTCCCGAACTCGTCCGTCGACTTCACCACCTTCATCCCTGCATCCGCAAACCGTTGGAAAGCTGCATTGGCTTGATCGGTAAAGTCCACTATCCCTGGAACCACCACAGGTGAAGTGCAATCCTCTAGCAGATATACTTTCCTAGCCAAGGCTGGATCCTGAGCTTGAATTTCTGTGAGCAGGTGATCAATGGTCCAGGCCACACAGTGACTTTTAGCCTGACCGGCAATAATCACCACATCAAAATCCAATAGTTTTTGGATAAAGCGAGTATTCTTCTGGGCAATGGGTCGACCATTGGGACCCTGAAGCACCTCAGGCTGTAAAACCGAGTAGTTTTCAGTCAAGGGATTTCCGCCCTTGATTTCAAAGTTGGTTTGGCTGTTGCGGGCCAGGGCGTGAAAAAAGCAGGCTTCTTCCACCGCTGATACGAGGGCGTGGCCAATGCCCCCCAACATTGCATGATAAGGCCAGATAGTCAGGGGATACTTGCCATCCTCGCTGAGGCGCTTTACGTAGTGGAGGGCGTAGGCTTGGAGGGCCATATAATTACTGCCCGCCAGACTATATGCGATCGCGGGATTCACTTTCCAAATCCCCTGTTCTACATCAGTCAAACTGATCATGGTCATGGGCGGCGGCGTCTGCCCAGCATCATTAATCCAGAAATCACAGTGGAAGATTTGCATCGCTGTATGGGTGTCCATGGTGGGCGCAATCTCAGTAATGACTCCTAAGTTGCGATAGATAAACTCACACAGCCGTATGTTGTCCTCCACGGCCCCCATCCCTGAGCAACCACCGACAAATAACTCAAACTCTGGAATGCAAAATGTGTTTTGCACATCAATGGCCATCAGGCAGATGCGAGTCTTGTCCTTGGCGGCGGGGCTCAGTCCATGTTGCTTGGCCCATCGCTTCGCTTGGGCCGCCCGTTCTTGGTAAGGAACTCGCCAGACTTGGCCAACGCGGGTGGGGTCAAAGTGGCTGGGAATGGGTAACTGAGTCATTGTGTTCATTTTGAGTCTCCTGCAATTGTCAACTGTTGAATTTCATGCGAACGGATCACGTAAAGTCCTCCTGGGGCTGCCAGTAAACGGCAGCTGGCGTCAACAAACGGTTCAGTGTCGGCAAAGAGTTTGGTCTGCGTCAAGCAACCGTTTTGGACTTCAATTCGAATGACGCCGTCATCTGTGGCGGCGAGTAGGAAATTACCCACCGCACAATAGGGGCAAGAGTCAAGGAAGAGGGAGTGCTGGCGGCCTAATTGCATCAGCCAATTATCCTCATTTTGGACGGTTTGGGCAGTTGCAACGACTGCGCCATCAGGGGAAATCACAACACAGCGGTAAACAATTGAACCGTGTTCATGGGTGGTCAAGAAGAGCCAACATAACTCTCGACTAAAGGTGCAGGCGGCGTGAATTAACTGCCCCTGACATGATGGCAGCCGCACTCGGTCATTGATGCCTGGCTGACGGACGTCAAACACAAAGGCTCCATTGAGTTCCCCCGCCCTGTAAAAGCCAAAGCCAAAGTCACTGCCCACCCAAATCTGGGTGTTACCGCCAGAAAGGACATCCCCTATCAACATCCTGCCTAACGGGGTGTCCCGAAGCAATTGCCCCTGTGCTGTCCAGTATCGGTGCATAGAGTTCACATCAAACTGGGCGATCGCGCCATAACTTTCCACCGCCAATCGCTGAGGCGATTTATTCGGGTTGAGAATTATCACCTGTCCCTGGCAGCCGATCAGGGTCGTCTCTGACTTAATTCGCCAGCGGACATTGGGTTGTAATTCTCCCTTTAGGACAACTGAGCCATCTTCCCGCTTAAATTCTCCCTTTTGCCAATAAATCCAGCACAGTCGATCCTGTTCCACTGAGGCGGCTAGAATTACGCCTTCAGTCCTAAACATCAGGGTAGCCGTAACCGGACCCCGCACTTGCTCTCTCTGAGTTAAAGGACTTTGGAGCGCCGCTAAGACGGTTGAACATGCGGGACACTGTGGTCGAGCATGCTCTGCGCCGCAGGTCGAACAGGTAGTCCAGTGGAGAGTATCGAGCAGCGATCGCGGAAATTCTCCCCGCCAATCCTGTTCGAATACCTGGTGAAAGTGATGCAATAGGTCATCGGGCAAGCGATCATAGGGCAACGCGGGTTTGGGATAGCGTACATCCGGATGGAATACTGTAATCCGGTGTAGCGGTCTGGCGCTGTGGGGGATTCGGTGCTCGGGATCCTTGGGTTTGTATAAGCCGCCGTAGGGATCGACAAACAACAGACTCTGCATCAACATCACCGTAAAGGCGTACCAATCTGAATTAGGAGTGTGGGCTTGTTGCAAGATCGGCTGTGTCGTTTGGGGATCACAGAGCAGGGGGTCTACAAACCGAGCCGTAAACATTTGGCAGGGGAAGCAACCAAACTGAAACGAATCGGCGTCAATTAGATAGGCCGCAGTGTCTTTGACCAAGACATTTAGATCGTTGAAATCCCCAATCACAATCTGGACAAAGTGAAGTTTCGAGAGGGTGTTGTGGAGGTCTTGAAAAATCTGGATCACCCTCTGAGTGGGGATTGCTTGTCGAAAGGCGCGATCTCGATATCGCAACAACACCTCTGCCTGATTGAGCAACGGCATTGTGTACCCCAGAATTTGTTGACCAGTCTGGTCAGTAGCGAATTGTTGTGGGGCGATTACCCGTTCTGGCAACAATTGAGGAAACTGAGGGAGTTTTCGCTGATGTAGCGCTAGACGGTCTTTCGCTGCGTCTTGCGCCTGGGGCATACCGGCGTAGTCAGGGTGGCTAGGCGGTTTGAAAACTTTCAGCGCCGTATCGCGACCGATTTTGAAGACGTCTGCCTCCCCTCCTTTGCCAATGGCCTTTTTAGGGCTCAGGCGAATCTTCTTCTGGCTGATGTAGATATCCATGGAGAAATTACGCGCTGCGTCTTCGAATGGTCACTAGGGTGGTGTCGTCTGGGAGTAGTCCCACATGTCGGGTCAGTTGTCGCGCCTGCCAATTTGGTCGAACTACCTCCCGGTTGATTAGGGCCAAGCGGCGACGCACAGCGTGTGAATTGGCGAAGTAGCGATCGCACTGCCAAAATTGGCTGAGCGGTCCGACGGTGTCTGTTGATCCGGGCAGCGATCGCGCCGCCGCCGCCATCAAATCAGCCACCCCATCACTGCCCAAAAGAAGGGACTCTAGGGTGTCTGTCGGGATTTGGCGATAAACCTGAAATTGCAAAGGACTGGGCGTTTGCTCCATTGGGGCGGCTGCGGTCAATCCGTAAGCCAGATAGGGAGGGGCGTTGTCCGGGAAAGGCCCTAAAGTCTGCACCTCCCCATTGAGGGCGAATACGCCATCCCCGAGCCCGAACACAACGGTGGTTTCTGGGGTTATCAGCCCGCCCACCACCGTAAATAACAGGTAGTCTCGAATGGTTTGCCAGCTCGGTCCCCTAAGGCTGAGGACAATCGACTGCAGGCGAGAGAGCACTTCCTGATGCAGCGTCCGCCAAAAGTCAGCCGTTGCAATTGAGTCAAAGACTTCTAGCTGCTGCGCGATCGCCTCGATGATTAACTGAGCCCCTATCTGAGCCCCGACTTCACTGGCCGCGCCACTGCCACAGCCATCACACACAATTGCCAGGGTCACATGCTCGCGGCTGATCCAGGAAAAAGCGTCCTGATTATTCTTACCGACCCGCAGATGGTCTCTGCCCAGAATCGAGCCTGCGGCTACTTCAAAATGCTGCGTCATTGCAGTATGGTGTAAATATAACACTAAGCCTGATAAATCTATCATAGTGTCGTTTTTACACCATGTCAATGGAAGAGGGTAAACAATACGCCTATCGGTATCCCCGACCAGCGCTAACCGTCGATTGCATCGTCTTTGGCCTGGATGACGAAGACATTCTCAAAGTGCTGCTGATTCAACGCCAACTGCCGCCCTATAAGGACCAGTGGGCCTTGCCGGGCGGGTTTGTCCAGATGGATGAATCGTTAGAAGAAGCGGCTCGACGAGAGCTGCAGGAAGAAACTGGGCTGCAAGACGTTTTCCTGGAGCAGCTCTATACCTTCGGCGAACCAGGACGAGATCCGCGCGATCGCATTGTTTCGGTCGCCTACTACGCCCTCATCAATTTAACTGAGTACAATCTCCAAGCAGCCACTGACGCCCGTGACGCCGCTTGGTTTCCAATCAATCAACTGCCCCCCCTGGCGTTCGACCACCCCCAGATCTTTGAGAGAGCGATTGCTCGGCTGCAGGGTAAAGTCCGATACGAACCCATTGGATTTGAGCTTCTGCCGACGAAGTTCACCCTGACCCAAATTCAAAAACTCTATGAAACCATTTTGGGACACGAGCTGGATAAACGAAATTTTCGTAAAAAGCTGTTGAAGATGGACTTGCTGATTCCCTTAGACGAAACTCAGCAGGGGGTAGCTCACCGCGCTGCGAGACTCTATCAGTTTGACGCCCAAAAGTATCAACAGCATAAAAAGCAAGGATTTAATTTTGAATTATAAGGATGGAAGCCACGCTCACATTAACTTGAGGGCTCCTTAGAAGAGCCCATTAGGAGCTCAAATTTCCATTAGATTTCTTCAAAAAAAACTGAGGTATTCTGTATACAGGGTGAGTAACTTGAGATTTTCAATTTTTAGACGCTTTATCTAGCATGAGCATCGTATTCTTAAATAGACCTGTTGACAGGTACAAAGATGCTTATAATTCCTTAAAATAAGATAGAAGCTTACAGAACTAAAGCTATCTCAGTCTCTGTTTTTCCTGGCGAGATAAATTAAATCAAAACGCTTGCAGCATAAGGATAATCTCGTTTAAAGTGTGATCATTAAAACCCTTAACCTG
>JASJDH010000090.1 GCA_030065175.1 Leptolyngbyaceae cyanobacterium MO_188.B28
GATCAAGGGGATATCATCACTTCTCTCAGAACGAATGCCCAACGCTCTCTGGACCATGGTCTCCTCTGAAATACACCCATGTCCTGAAAGCTAAGCAGGCTAGGAGCTTCTAGTCAATTCTGCTCCTTTATTTCACATAAATCTGGAAAATTATTCGAACCAGCCGGAAACGTGACTGCGACTGCGACTACGACTGCAACTGCAACTGCGACTGCGACTGTGACTGTGAATGCGTCTGCGAATGCGAATGCGAATGCGCCTGTACCTGCGAATGCGCCTGCGAATGCGCCTGCAACTGCAAGGCTCATGGCCGTTTTTGGTGATCCCAAAATTGCGTCTGAGCATCACCCAAGAATAACGACTCAGCTTGTCAAAATGAAGCGTTTGGCCAATAGGTCTAATCCAGCACGCCCGAACATCTGTCGCTTCAGCATTTTTAATCGATTGTTTTGTCCCTCAACAGGTCCATTACTGACCTCTAGCGTGACGCCAGCTTTGACCGCATCGTAGTCATCTTTTAGACCCTTTGAAAAACTCTGAAACGCTTTAATTGAGCTGTTCTTAGCTTTCTCAAGCCAACTGTCTAGATTTTCAGGCAGTCGTTGACGCACCAACTTAATGAAGCCTTGGGCGAGGGTGATCGCGCCCGATAGCTCGGGCTGCCCGCCGAGTCGTTCCAGAAGCGTTTTCTCCTCTGAAGTAAGGTTCTCCTCTCGCTTCAAGATCAACCAAGCAGCTTGCCGGGCACTCAAGGGCTTTTGATTAGAGGTTTGGACCTTCGGGGCTGGCCCCCGACCCGGTAAGTTGTTGAGTGACTCACGCTTGGGCTTGAGTTGAGGCTGAGATTGGCGGAGTTGCTGAGTGTAACGGGCCACTGTTGCATAGCTCCCTTTATATCCATGTTGTTGGATTTCTTGAAATAGTTTTTTGGTCTGGCGCCGACCCAGGTTCCATTGCTCCAGTAAATAGGGTTTGTACCTATCCAGCCCACTCCGTCGTTGTCGGTTGGAGGGTTGTCGTTCTGGGAAAGTAGGAGCGGCCAGATAGGTGTATACGGTACGCTCTCCGATACCTAGATGATAGGCAATATCTTTAATCAGGTATCCTTGTTCCCGTAAAGCATGGGTCTGCTCATACTTCTCTAGTCGTCGGGCGCGATTTTGAGCCTTCTGGGACTGGGGGTCTAAGAGCGGGTCTAAAGGCGGAGAAATTATTGTCTGGGATTGGGATTCCCACTGCGGTTCTACGGGCAGCGGCGCGGCTATCCCTTCTGCTTTAAGCTGGGCAGTTTCGACCCGCTTCAGAACTTGATCGTGTCCCTTAAAGACCTTCTCTAAGACCTCTTCGAGATTTTCCAAGAGGTGAAAGCGATCAGCCACCTGAATGGCGTCAGGAGCGCCGTCAGTCATCCCTCGTTTATAGGCTTTGGAGCGATCTCGAGACAGTATTTCAACCCCAGGATGCTCTTTTAACCATTCTTCTAGAATCTCAGCCGTACGTCCCGGTAATAGGGCAATGGGTTTGTTCTGGTCTAAATCAACCAAAATGGTTCCATAGTTATGGCCTTTTCGCAGCGCAAAATCATCCACCCCTAATGTCTTGGGCGTGGAAATCTCAGGCAGGGGCAAGCTTGAGATAAGACGTAGGAAAGCATTACGGCTGTGTTCATAGCCTATCTGGTGACTCAAACGAGCCGCCGCTGACCCTCCCAGCTCTAATCCCATGGTCTTCAGGTGTTCGCTATAGCGGATGGTGCGTCTGGCCCAAGGCGCCACAATATGAGGCAGGCGTTCTGTAAAAATCCGCCGAGGACAATTTTGATTGAGGCAGAAAAACTTACAGACTACTAGCAATATCGTCAGACTGAATTGGACAAACGGTAAATCCTTCAGGATTCTCTCATAGCGGCTATGGACTCGATGGGTGGAGCTGTTACAAAGTGGGCAATGAGCTATAGCCTGGGTTGAGGAAAGGTTTAAGACGACCTGATGGGTGTCCGTATCAAAATCCCAGCTGTTCAAAGCCAGGTCCGTTTGACTCGGAAGTAGATGCTGTAGAAATTCCACGGGATGGGGGCTGATAAGGGGTTAACCCTTCTATTCTTCAACACCCTGCCAGGATCACCAAAAACGGCCATGAGCCAACTGCGACTGCGAATGCATCTTCAACTGCAAATGCGACTGCGCCTGTGACTGCACCTAAGACTGCGACTGAGACTGCGAATGCGCCTGCGTCTGCGCCTGCGCCTGCGACTATTCCTCTACGAAAAACGATAATGAAGAACGCGACTAAAATAGCAATCGCCACCCATCCGGCAATCTGATTTTCAAGATTGCCGGAATCAAATATCAGGGCAACGAGATAGCCAATAAAACCCGATAAAAATCCTGAGACTGCCGATAAAAGGAAAGCGATAAGCATTAGCCCAATAACCCAACGCCGTTGCAACCCGGCTTTAGCCTGGGTGAAGTTGGCCCCGGTTAAATTCGCATTGGTAAAATTCGCGCTGCGAATATCAGCACCGCTGAAATCTGCACCTGATAAGTTCTTGCCTTTAAAGTTCTGACCTCTGAGACTTTCGTCGCCAAAGTCTCTCCGCCCTGCTTCGTAGAGTCTCAGTAGCTCAGCAGCTTTCACAATCTAGCCTCGATTAAGACAGCGTACATTTACGGGATAGCCGGTGGGATCTAGTTGGACTGGACTTGCTCAAGGGGAATACCTAGCATTTCGGCTAACTCACCCACATTGTCTGCAAAGGCATTGAGGTCGACTGAGAAGGTCGCTGCCCCACTTGCGATCGCACCTATAATAGCCGCGATCGACCCCAACCGCTTCAACCGCCGACTTATCCGATTCTGATCCGGCTCTGGCTCTTGAATGTCACGCTCCAAATCATTAAGCACATCAAGGACCTCGTCTTTATGCTCAATGGGAAAGGTTTGGGCCTGTTCGCGTAGGGTGGAGAGCAACTGGATGATGTCATCCAGACTAGCACCGTAGTTATTGATAGTTCCACCAATTTGGCCGCCTTGAACATTCTCGGCAAAACCGCCAGCAAACTGGGCGCCGCGGAGATCGTATTTCGGGACTTCAGTCATTGGGGGTCTCGCCGCTAGCAATTCAGTAATCTTCATCAAGTTTGTACTCTGTTGCTTGTAGGCGACAATCTCACCCTCCTTGGCATTCAACACCTCTCGGTAACGCTGCTCCATCAGCGCAAGCTTGGTTTCATAGAGTTCTTTGAATTGCACCTCAATCAATGCTTTATCAACTTTCTGAGATACTTCTAAACGGACAACAAAAGCATTACCTCGTTTCTTCTCAATTGCCTGAATAGCAAAGTCCTGATCAGGATATCGATTGCGAATATCTTGAAAAGTTTGAAAGAAGGCTGGCCAATCAATACCGTCTTTGAAAATGAGATCGACAGTATCTACAGCCTGCTGAAACAGCGCAGCAAACTCGCCCGGTTTGAACACACCTTCTCTGGGGCGACGCTCTTGCTTATTGGCTTTGAGATAGACATACTCACAAATGGCTCTATCGAATTTCGTAGCACTGTTGATATTCCAATCCTCCAAGCAAGCCGCCGTAAACTTTGCCTTCTCAAAACTAGTCCTCAAGACCTGAGTTCTACTCAAATTGGCCTCACTCAAGTCGGCTCCACTCAGATTGGCTCCACTCAGGTCGAAGCCACTCAGGTCGAAGCCACTCAGGTCGAAGCCACTCAGATTAGTGTCACCCAGGTCAACTCCACGCAGATTGGCTCCACGCAGATTGGCTCCACGCAGATCGGCTCCACGCAGATTGGCTCCACGCAGATTGGCTCCACGCAGATTGGCTCCACGCAGATTGGCTCCATTCAGGCCAGTTCCACTCAGGTCGAAGCCACTCAGGTCAAGGCCACTCAGGTTGGCTCCATTCAGGTTGGCTCCACTCAGATTAGCTCCACTCAGATTAGCTCCACTCAGGCTAGCTTCACTCAGGTTGGCTCCACTCAGGTCAAGGTCACTCAGATTGGCTCCACTCAGGTCGGCTCCATTCAGGTTGGTTCCATTCAAGTTGGCTCCACTCAGGCTAGCTTCACTCAGGCTAGCTTTACTCAGGTCGGCTCCACTCAGGTTGACTTCACTCAGGCTGGCTCCACTCAGGTCGGCTCCACTCAGGTTGGATCCAATCAGGTTGGCTCTACTCAGGCTAGCTGCACTCAGGCTAGCTGCACTCAGGTCAAGGCCACTCAGGTTGGTTCCACTCAGGTCGGCTGCATACAGGCTGGTTCCACTCAGGTTGGTTCCACTCAAGTTGGCTGCATACAGGCTGGTTCCACTCAGGTTGGCTCCACTCAGGTTGGCTTCAATCAGGAAGGCTCCACTTAGGTCAAGGCCACTCAGGTCAAGGCCGCTCAGGTCAAGGCCACTCAGGTTGGCTCTACTCAGGTTGGCTCCCCTCAGGCTGGTTCCACTCAGGTTGGCTCTACTCAGGTCGGCTCTACTCAGGTCAAGGCCACTCAGGTTGGCTCCACTCAGGTTGGCTCCACTCAGGTTGGCTCCACTCAGGTTGGCTCCACTCAGGTTGGCTTCACTCAGGTCAAGGCCACTCAGGTTGACTTCAATCAGGTTAGATTCACTCAGGTTGGCTTCACTCAGGTTGGCTCTACTCAGGTTGGCTCCCCTCAGGCTGGTTCCACTAAGGTTGGCTCTACTCAGGTTGACTCTACTCAGGTTGGCTTCACTCAGGTCGGTTCCAATCAGGTCAAGGCCACTCAGGTCGGCTCTACTCAGGTTGGCTCTACTCAGGTTGGCTCTACTCAGGCTGGTTCCACTAAGGTTGGTTCCACTCAGGTTGGCTCTACTCAGGTCGGCTCTACTCAGGTTGGCTTCACTCAGGTTGGCTTCACTCAGGTTGGCTTCACTCAGGTTGGCTTCACTCAGGTTGGCTTCACTCAGGTTGGTTCCAATCAGGTCAACTGGAAAACCAGGTTTCTTCTTTCGCCATTGATTCCATTTGGGAATGTCTTTGAGTCGATTAACCTGTCGCCAATTAGCCACTTTCCTGCCTCGTCCAACCGTTTGTTACCGACTCACCCTTAAACTACTTCTTCCTCGCCTGAATATATTTCAGCACCTTAGACACCGGCTGTCGCTCCACTCCTACCATGCGTTTAACCGTGGGCGCGATCGCACCCGGCAAATACACCGACTCCCGATCATCCGGTTCAAGTCTGTTGAATCGCTGATAGTTTCGGGACTGATTGTAAATCGTGCTTTTGAATATCCCACAAGCAATCTTGTACGCTATGGCGTAGCGCTTCTCCGCATTGCGAACATAATAGGCGGTGATCATTCCTATTATCACTACTCCTCTTCTCTGACTGAAAGCGATCCATCGCCAATGGAGCAGCTAGACCGCCAACGATCAGAG
The DNA here is from genome assembly GCA_030065175.1 of Leptolyngbyaceae cyanobacterium MO_188.B28. Taxonomy (GTDB): domain Bacteria; phylum Cyanobacteriota; class Cyanobacteriia; order Phormidesmidales; family Phormidesmidaceae; genus JAKSDM01. The sequence continues at coordinate 5,422 of JASJDH010000090.1, forward strand.
GCTTTTCCTTTCAGTCTGGTGGAGCGATTGCAGCATTCTGCGGAAGAAGCGATCGCACATCTCATTCAAGCCCCCACTTGCAAGGTATTTTGGAGGGAGTCCACTATAGTCTCCAGATTTTGAATGGCATTTATTTATTATTTCAGTCTTCTATGATGAACCGCCGTAGATTGCTGTACGTTTTAGGATTTGGAAGTCTAGCTTTATTTCAAAAACCACTCTTATCTGCCTATAACAAAAAACCTAATATCGTTCTAATTTTTGTCGATGATATGGGTTGGCCTGCTATCAGCTGTTATGGCAATAAACATGTTTCCACTCCCAATATCGACCGCTTGGCGAAAGAAGGGATGAAATTCATGGATGCCTACGTTACTCCGCAATGTACGCCATCCCGCGCCGCCCTGTTAACAGGGCAGCATACTGCGCGCAACGGTATGTGGCATGTGATTGGCCCCTACTATTATCCATATGCAAGAGTTCAGGAACCTATATTCGTAGAAAATCTGCCTCGTGAAACATTTACCATGGCCAAAGCGCTCAAGGCTTGTGGTTACAAAACGGCTCATTTGGGTAAATGGCATCTCACTAACACCAGCGATGGATACTACACTTACCTCCATGAAAGTGGAAAAGAACATTACGGATTTGACTACGTTAATCCGATAACCGATCCTCCTGAATACACGCGTGAAGGAGATAAGGGCGTCGATTTTTTAACTGATGAAGCAATTCAATTCATGCGGTCTAATCGAGATAACCCGTTTTTTATTTACCTTTCCCATCACACCCTTCATGGGCCGGTGTTGGCTCCTCAAGAAAAGACTACTCGGTACCTGGCGCTCGGATATCCAGAGCGAGGAATCTACAGTGCGGTTTACCTAGCCGCCATCGAACATCTCGACCAATCAATTGGAAGGTTGCTCGATGAAATGGATGAATTACAAATTGCAAATGACACCATTGTGTGTTTTTTAACTGATAACGGTGGAGTGGACGAGTTATTTGACAATTCACCGCTTCGTTATGGTAAAGGTTCAGTCTACGAAGGCGGTATTCGGGTACCCTTACTGATTCGTTGGCCTAACCATATCAAATCCAATTCAGTTTGCAGCACGCCGGTCCATATCATCGACTTCTATCCCACTTTTCTGGAGATTGCTGGCGAACAAGTTTCTGAAAACCATATTTTGGATGGGGAAAGTCTTGTGCCGATTTTGAAACAGAATGGAGACTGGCCCCGTGATACGCTCTACTGGTTTATGCCACTGTACGACAAGCGTTGGGGAGCGACTCCTGCGGCAATTATTCGCGAAGGAGACTATAAACTCATTCACTTTTTCGGAGACTATATTGATCTGGAACAGGGGAGAAAGTACATTCCAGAGGGCCGTATAGAACTATACAACCTAAGAGAGGATATAAGTGAAACAAACGACCTCTCCAGCATCATGTTACAGAAGAAAGAAGATTTATTGAACAAACTCCATATCTGGATGATGTCCTTAGGTCATGATATTCCCAAAGAAAATCCCAACTTTGATATCAGCCGTTGGGATGAAGTAGTTCGACCTAATCAGCAGTAAAGAATGCCAAGAAATCATTAGATCACTGAGAGAAAAACTATACCTAATAGACGACATATATCTTGTATATTCAATGCAAAGGTATTGGTGTCAAGAAAGTATTTTCGGGGTTGGTTTATCAGTGTATTTCAATTCGTCTTCTGTTATTGTTGTTGTTCCTAGGAAATATCTAAATAGCTCCTCAGTACAAAAAACTATTCAATACGCTTCCAAATATAGAAATCCAAATCATCGGAGCCTGATGATTTTAAATTCATATATTCCCCATTAATTAGGGTAAACGTTACCTCAACCGCCTGATCTTTGACAGTGCATACAGCTAGTGTGCTTGCGCCAGATACCTCCTCTACTGAACAAGGTAAAGACGTCTCTGTCGATCCACGCCTATAAATGAGTCCATTACCGGATATCTGAATCTGCATCATTGCCAGCATACCCTTAATGATCTCCGGCATCTGATCAAGCTCTTCTTGTGAGTAATCGGGACTTTTCTTAACTTCTTCCAAAGTCAGATCGTAATCTACGCCCCATAGACCTTGAAATTCTCCCAACCCCTCCGTCTCTACGGCAGTTGATAAGACAGCAGTCTCCGCTAAATCAGGGTCAAAGTCAGAGGTCGTTCTCGAACAACGCGCAAAATTTTCTGGGTTGCTACAGTCAAATGAACGCACAATCGCCATTGACGCCCCTATTAAGGTTGCGGCAGAAATTACAACGATCAACGGCTTGTATAGTTTATCTTTCATCTGACTTCTGTATTCCTTTCCCCAAAAGACTTTCCCGGCTCAAATCCGACGCCAACTATACGATCCTTGACACCGTCATATGGCAATAATTTGCTATACAGATAGCGTGCCCATCGTAAAGCGGCTATTCCCCGGTTTCCTCCTCTTGGATTACCCAATCGACGGGTTGATTCACCTATTTCTTGTCAGTTTGTCCAAACAGCGATCGCACCGCCGCCCAAACCCTTCGAAGAACTCAATTTCGATGAGTCATCAATTTCAACGTAGCGTTGAAGAGCGCCAGAAGATGTCACAATTCTGAGTTATCACTTATCAAAACCGAACTGTCTCCATCAGCAGTCAAGTCACCAATAGCGTGATTCAAAATAGGGACGAGCGGTGAAATCACTGATGGAGGTCTAATGAGCACAGCAGAGATTGTCTATGAACTGGTCAAGACCTTGCCAGAGGAACAAGCCAACATGGTGCTTGCATTCGCTGAGTTTCTGCGACAAAAGGTGCAACCTGAGCTAAGCCAGGAAACACCTGTGCCGAATCACTCCACCTGGTCTGAGCAAGTCCGCGCCCTAGCTGGCGCTTGGCCCGACTTTCCCGCTCGAGAGCAGCTCTACCAAGGATTAGGCCAAGATGTGGAGCGGGAGACCCTGTAGATGTATATTCTCGACACCAATACGCTGATTTACTACTTCAAAGGTTTAGGACGGGTAGCAGAAAATCTGCTTAGCCATGAGCCGAAAGAGATTTGCATTCCCACGGTTGTTTTGTACGATCTTTATGTGGGCATTGGCAAGTCCAACGCCCCCGAAAAAAGGTCTCAGCAACTCAGCAGTCTCCTGGCAGACGTTAATGTCTTACCCTTTAAGCAAAGGTCAGCAGAGTACGCTGCACAAATCCGCAACACGCTAGAAAACCAAGGTCAGCCTATCGGTCCCTTGGATGTCCTAATCGCAGGCACAGCCTTGGCCCAGGCAGGCGCTCTGGTTACCCACAATACCCGCGAATTTTCCAGAGTCACCAACTTAAAGCTAGTTGATTGGTATTAAGGGGTTCTTTCCCTGCTCAAGAATCGACGATCTTAAGATTTAGCCAAACAGCGATCGCAATGCCCACACCCCATTCCTAACTGAGACTTCGCCTCCTGTCCAAACCCAAAGGATTCTAGAATATATCTCCAGCGACAGCCTCGGGTTCTAAGAAACCGAGTCATCTGTCGGGTTGCATCATCCTGACTCAAGGCCTTAGGCACAGCAGACCGATCGATGACATAGTTAAATGGATCTTGCCATTCCAGCTGACCAGTACTGTGGAGTAGGGAGAGAGCAATGGCCCCCTGATTGAACTGGCGAGCAACTGTACGAACATCTCCCTGAGTTGGAATTTGCTTAATCAGCCGCTGAGCAACCTGCCGCTGCTTGCGGTCCTGATCCCGAAAATACTGTCGCCGCCCCTTATCATCCGGATCGAGCAAACCCGTCGGCTCACTCACCAGCGTCAGCGCATCCGCCCGCTGTCCATCCCGTCCCGCCCTGCCAATCTCCTGAACATATTCGGATAGCAAAGTGGGTGCATGGTAATGGAAAATCCAGCGCACTCCATTTTGTCGGTTGATTCCCATGCCAAAGGCGGAGGTGCAAACCACAAATCGAAGTTTGTCATTGATCCAATCCGCCTCAATCCGCCGCCGGTCTTCCGGACCCAAGCCAGCATGATAGGCGGCGGTTCGTTGCCCTTGCCTCCGAAACCAAGTCGCCAGTTCTTCACTATCCCGTCGAGTGCGGACATAGACCAACCCGGCTTGCTGAGGTCGAGCTTGGATAAATCGCTTCATCGCTTGCCGCCGTCCCCGAGGCGTCCAAACTCGCTGAACAGAGAGGTGTAAGTTTGAACGATAGGGATTCAGTCGCACCACCTTAGGTTGCTGGAGTTGCAATACCTGCCGCAAAGTGCGCTGCGCCATTGGATCAGCAGTGGCGGTGAAAGCCGCGATCGCCATGCGAGTTCCCATAGGCTTGGACTTCAACAAAGCCGACCGAACAGCGCCTAGGCGTCGATAGGCGGGGCGAAAGGTCTCCCCCCACTGCACTAAGCAGTGGGCTTCGTCCAAAATCAACCCATTGATCCTGATATGGGGTTGATTCAATCTCTCCCAAACCGAGGCGCTCAATAACGTTTCAGGCGACAGATAAAGCAAGCGCAAACGGTGTGCGTCCAGCTCTTTGAGAATCCGGGTTCTTTGGCGGGGCTCCAATTCACTATGTAACAGCGCTGCGGGCAATCGCCGCTGGCGCAATTCCTCCACCTGGTTTTCCATCAAAGCCACCAGAGGAGAAATAACCAGCGTTAATCCCTGCTGGAGCAAAGCAGGTAACTGAAAGCAAATGGACTTACCACCCCCCGTCGGCATCACAATCAAAGCGTCCCGGTGAGCCAGCAGCGCTTGGATCACCTCGCCTTGGGGAGAGCGAAAGTCATCATATCCCCAAATCCGTTGGAATTCAGACCGAACGGTTTGCCAAGAAATCTCAGGAGTAGAGGTCATAGCCGCCATACTCTGAACCTTTTGCCGCGACCTTTGCCACAGCCTCTGTATAGCCTCAGGATTCCCTGAAAGAGACGAATTTATACCAAATCTATGGAATGGCGATTAAATATAGAAGCAATGGACTTTAGACGAATGGAGATGAACGCCCCCTGTAGAATGTATTGGCGATATCCCCCCTAAACGAGCCTTAACTGAGCGGCTCGCCATACTCGTGCGGATTTTCCAGAATTTTGTCAGTAATCAGAATTAGGCCCACCCGATGAAAAGACTGAGTTAGATATGACGTAGCCTTAAGAAGAAGGTTATCTCGGGGTGGCCACGATGTGCTTATGACGAGCTCCAGCTTAAAGCGAGACAATCCAGTAGAGAAGGAATACAGAATACAGGAGACAGAATCCAGTTCCTGACTGACTTCTGTCTCCTGTATTCTCGCCCCATCAGAATGTCCCGGCTACAGTTGATATCCCTTATGACCGTCAAGGCTAAGGCGGGCGATCGCAATAGCGGGCGATCTCAATAGCTGACGATCTCAATAGCAGAAATTCTTCACGACACCTGAATCAGTCAAGGAGGATTAGTCGTCTAATTACGCATGCGTAACAGTCAGGAGACAAGAGAGTGGGGGCGCCTACCAATCAGTTCGATTACAAAGGGAAATCTAACGATACGGCTGCCTTGATCGAACAGGGCGACTATCCAGCGGGAGCAAGATATGGACCAACAAAAAATACTGGCTATGATTCTGAATGCGAAATCAGCCGGTAAAGATGAAAACGAAATTGTTGAGATGCTTCGAGCAGCCAGGGATGCTCAGAAACCGCAAAATAATCCCGTCATTGAGAACCCACCTGAGTCTACAGCCGCGACAAATGAGTCAACAGATACACAAGGGGAAGACAACTGTGACGCCCACGATGAGCCCATCGACAAGCTAGACGACGAAATAGAATGGATTTTTACTGACGATGACATTCCAGATCAGTCTGGACATGGGATCGAGGAAACCCCAGTATCGATCAGTCATCAGCCCAAGCAATGGGAATTTGGGGTTGATAATCCGAATACAACCGAGTCGACTCTTGAGTCGGAAGTCCATGGCCCCAGCGAATTAACCATTGTCAAGACCACAAAACTGCCAGAGCAGCGGATCAAGCCGAAAAGCACCCGGAAACCATATCATCAATCCCCATTGTCAGTTTTGGGTTCATTTGTTTTTCTGGGGGCGGTTATCGGCGTAACGGTCTATCAGTTTTTTAGACTCCATCCGACGGCACCAAACACAGCGCCAGAAACAACGGTTGCATCGTCTGACGCGATCGCCCCTGACTCCTCCATAGTGACTGTCGACGAAACGCCAACATCTGCCACAGATATCCCCAATCAAATCCTCCTCCCCCCAACTGCCGCTCCGCTGAACTCTGCGCTTCCGACAGGATGTGGAGGGTTTGACGGCACCAGAGAAGCCCATATTGAAGCGCTGAAAACCGCTAGTTTTGTACTGGCGGACTCCTTTCCGACTGCATGTCAAGCACAGTTAGACGAGTTGCAGTTTAAATATGCAATTGAAAAGCTAGCCGCCAATGATGGGAATTTTCAAGCAGCAACGACCCTCATCTGTGAGGTGACCGAATCCTACTTCAAAACCGCTCAAGATCCGTTTAGTAGACCTTTTTTCAGAGATTGGGCTGAAAATAATAATCAATTCAAAGACTGGCTAGAGAAGTATCTGACTAAAACCGACTGTCCAGCCGCCAATTACCTACAGTGACCCCTATCGCTTAATAAAAAAAACCGTCACTTCCCATTGTTTCGTCGTCTCCAGATACCCTAAGCGCGTTTCGAGCAGTCTGAATCTGAGCCAGCAAAAATTTCACTAGGCTGAAATTCACAGTGACTGTATCCCCACCCTGGGGGTCAATGCGACCGCCCAACCGCCTATCTAATTCAGCTGTGTAATGCAAAAAGCCGCCAACCATGAGCCAAACCACACAACTCAATAGAAACGCTGTTCCTACAATCGCCAACCAACCTAAAAATTGATTCAATGTCTGTTGAAACGGACCGTGGCGGTAAGTATACTCCATCAATGGATCAACGCCCGGGGCGGCAAAAAGTCCCACCGCTAAGGTTCCCCAAAAGCCACAGAAAAGATGGACCGGAATGGCGCCCACCGGATCATCAATTTTCCATCGCTCCAGCAAAAATTCTCCTATCAGGACAAAGAAGCCGCTCACAGCGCCAATAATCAACGAACTGTGGGCGTTGACATAAGCAGAAGAGGCCGTAATGCCCACTAGCCCCCCTAAAATACCGTTGATTATTGAACCCAATTTAGGGTGACCAAACCATCCGCTCCAAAACAACACCGCGATTCCACCCGCTGCTGCGGAAATCATGGTGGTGGTAATCACGTGGGGAATATTAACCAGATGATGTGCTGATCCGCCATTAAATCCGAACCACCCCAGCCATAGAATCAGGCAGCCTAGGGTGGCGAACCCCAAATTGTCTGGGGCAAAACTGTTCACGTCCTCTGGGCTATTAAAGCGTCCTTCCCGCGGTTTCAATAACCAAGCGCCTGCTAAGGCGGCGGCGCCGCCAACGGAATGAACCACCGTTGACCCTGCAAAATCATGAAAATTTAGCGCGTCCCTTAACCAACCATTGGCGCTCCAGGCCCAATACCCCCCCAACGGATAAATTAACCCGACTAGAACAAAACTAAAGAGCATAAACGCCCAAAATTTGATTCGCTCCGCCACCGCCCCAGACACAATGGCGGCGGTAATCCCAGCAAACACCAGTTGAAATAAAAACAGGGTGGAAAATGAGCGCGCCGGCCAGCTATTCTCTAGACTCGAAAACCCTAGGGGGAAGGGTTGAAGATTGTTCTGACTGGGGAAAACCATATCGAAAAAAAAGCCTGATTGGCCAATCAGACTATTGCTGCTGTCCCCAAACATTAAGGCGAAACCAAACAACCAATACGCTAGGGTGGCGACACAGAAAACAATCAGATTTTTGGCCAAGATGTTAACCGCATTTTTGCGCCGACAGAATCCGGCTTCTAACATGGCGAAACCCGCATTCATAATGAACACCAGGGCGGCCGAAATCAACATCCAGATATTGTGCAGGTGATTGACATGAGCTTCAGCGCCCTCTTGGGCAATGGCTGCTCCCGCCCCAGAAAACCCAACAATCAGGACGAGCGAAAGCCAGAAATATCCACTCCCCAATCGCCATTTCCTTGAGCGGATCAGACCTTGCCGTCTCTTTCTAGCCATGGGTTAACGTTCCTGCCTATCGATATCCATGATCTCAACCTAAGAGATACCCTATCAGGCTAGGCTGAGATTAATTTGCCCGCTCATTCATTAACTTTCTCTTTGTTTCTTGCCTACTCTTGGCCTGTAGCGATTCTGAAATCGCCATCCTACGAATATTGCGTCGCTTCTAGAATTTTGCCGGACACAAAGGGTAGAATCGCTTCGTTCTGACTATGGTCTTTTCCTTCAGTAAACACCACCAGCAGATAGGGGGGATGGTCTGGACATTCAATGTAGGCGGCGTCATGACGCACTCGGCTGGTAAATCCCGCTTTAGACCACAGGTTGGCGGATAGGGGCAATCCTGCCCCCAAAAATCCGGTGACTTGATTTTCAAGATCAGCGGCTAAATCTTGGGGGGAAAGGCTGCGCTTCATCAAAGTCATCATTGCCTTGCAGCGGTCAGGGTTAACGGCGACTCCGCCGACAATGCTATGCAGCAATAGAGCCACAGAGTTGGTGGTTAACATATTGCGGTTTTCCATCATTTCCCCGAGAAACGCCCGTTCCCGACCATAGGGGCCATCGCACCAGGTTTTTTGGTTGACATTGATGGTTTCGAACTCTGGCCAGTTTAGGGATTGGAAATATCGGTTGACTAAATTGCGCTGGTGTTTCCACGTTTCGAAAGGGGCGGGGGGCAGGGCGGGACCGCTAGTGGTTCCGCTCAGAACATCCAACACCAGTCCAGTGGCGTCATTACTGGAGTCCACAATCATGTCTCGGGTCGCTCGATTCAGTTCGGCATTGGGGGGAATCATGCCCTGATCCAACCATTCATGAACCGCAACTAAGTAAAATAATTTGACGACACTGGCCGGATAAATCCGTTCTACTCCCCGGTAGGTCGCCCCGCGCGGCCTGTGCTTCCAAAATTCTTCAGGGCTAAGGGCTCCGCCTGTGTTCACAATAACGGGAGCATCATAAACGATCCAGGTGAGGGCGATTTGGGTTTGGGCCAGTCCTGGAAACTCTGACCAAGTCGCTTGCAGGACAGAATCCACTGTACTTTGCAAAGTTGGGTCGGAACTGAAGAAAGTCATTAGGCGCTGGACTGATAGAAACGAAACTGACTTATGCAGTTTAATGGATAGCCCACTATACTAGATGCAAGACACCCTCTGAAAAGATCATAGGATGAAACCCATGGCTGAGTCGGTTTCAATGGCATCGCAACAATTCTCCCGGTAAGGCCTACAGAGGTTAGCCCTCCTGGGTTTAATTAATCTAAAGCTTGGGTAACCCTCTGAAAGCCTTGCTCAGAAAAGGCTTTGCATAGAGGAAAATTACAATGAATTTGGACGAATTAGGCTGGGGCGGTAATGTAGCCTGCGGCTTTGAGCCGTTTGCTGCGGAAGGATATACCGTCGGCAGAGTGGCCGTGGAACATAGAAATGGCTTTGTTCTGTACACAGAACAAGGTGAGTTACCTGCGGAAATCACGGGTAAACTCCGGCATCAAGCGACGAATCCCCAGGATTTTCCAGTGGTGGGGGATTGGGTGGCGATCAGCCTGCAAGATCAGGCAACCCGAGCGACCATTCACGCTGTTTTGCCTCGAAAAAGTCAGTTTTCCCGAAAAGCGCCTGGAACCGCCATTGAAGAGCAAATCATTGCGGCTAACATGGACACTGTTTTTGTGGTGACGGGGTTGGATGGCGATTTTAATCTCAGGCGGATTGAGCGCTATCTGGTCCTGACCTGGGAAAGCGGCGCCAATCCAGTCGTGGTTTTGAATAAAGCGGATAGGTGCGATCGCTTACCCCAGATATTGCGACAGGTCGATGCGATCGCGCCCGGCGTCCCCGTCATTCCCCTCAGCGCCCTCCATGGGGAAGGCTTAGATCAACTAACCCCGTATCTCCAAGTCGGCAAAACCGCGGCCTTGCTGGGATCTTCAGGGGTAGGCAAATCCACCCTCACCAATCAACTCATGGGGAAATCAATCCAAGCGGTACAGGCCGTAAGACAAGGGGATGACCGGGGGCGTCATACGACCACCCATCGAGAGCTGCTGCGTCTACCGTCAGGGAGCCTACTCATCGACACCCCAGGCATGCGAGAACTTCAACTGTGGACATCGGAGGAAAGTTTACAGGAAACCTTCAGCGACATCGAGACGCTAGCCAGTCAGTGTCGGTTTCGAGACTGTCAGCATCATAATGAACCTGATTGCGCAGTCCAAACAGCCCTGTCTGATGGCGTTCTAGATCGCCGCCGCTTCCGCAACTATCAAAAACTCCAGCGGGAGCAACGCTATCTCAGCCAGAAACAAAACCAACGGGAATCCCTCAACACCAAAGCTCGGTGGAAAAAAATCACCAAAACGATGCGAAACCATTCGAAACGTTTATAGCTTAGGTGTTTATAGCTTAGGTAAGAGGTTGGGCAGCAGCTCAGCGGGAACTTGAGATAATGCTTGCTGCTGTCCAGAAATCCCCAGATGGTGATAATGCAGCCGGACATTATTGACAATTGAGCGAAACGCTGTACCATAGGCGTCTGGCTGCTGTCGCCAACCTTGCAGAGCCTGCAAATGATGGTTTAATCCATGCTGTAGACTCGTCTGTTGGACTTCTTTATCGGTGAAAGAGCAGGCAGCGACACGGTCATACACCACTCCCAAGCTATGGTGCGTCGCCGATAGGTCGAAGTTTAAGGGTGTTGATGGATGGCTTTGGGCGCATCGCTGGGCGGCTTTAATGGCGGTATCGTAAGCAACAATTGCTTGTTCCCACAATTTAAGTTGCTGCTCCGGCAATTCGCTTTGCTGGTTAGCCAACTCCCAGTACGCAGTCCCTAGATTATTGTGAGTCGCGGCACAAGCGCCGGGGTCGGCATCCAGGGTGCGATAGGCGAGCGCATTGCGATAAGCCGAAATCGCCTGCCCCAGGAGGAAGACGGGGCGTTCATGCTGAGCCAAACTCCAGTAGGCAATGCCCAAATTATTCTGAACCTTAGCGTAGGCCAGCGGTTCTTGATGAGGTTGGCGGTAGGGTAAGGCTTCGTTATAGGCTGCGATCGCTTGATGTAGATTTTGTCTGGGGTTGTTATACTGCGCTAACTTCCAGTAGGCGGTTCCCAAACTGTTTTGGAGCGATGAATATTCCAGGGGAATGGTGTCCGCCCGACGATATTGAAGCGCGTGATGATAAGCCCGAACCGCTTGCTCCAAGTTTTTCGCCGGTTCCTGATAGTTGGCCAGCACACTATAAGCCGCTCCCAAATTACTCTGCAGGCGGGCGATGGTGTCGGGCTGGTTAGGGGCGTGGGGGTTGGCGAGGGCCTTCTGATACGTTTTAATGCTTTGCCCCATGAGTTCCACAGCTTGATCCGCCGAGACCGCTTGCTGCGCCTTCAACCAGTAAAGACTGCCCAAATCATTCACACTGTCCCGCCAGTGAAAAGATTCCTTAGGCAACAAGCTCAGTCCTTGCACATAAGCCTGGATAGCGCCCTCCAAAATCTCGGCGGCGTGTTCACCCGCTTCAATTCGATCTCGGTAGAGTTGCCCTAAGGCCAAGTACGCATTCGCTAATGCGGTCGGCGCAGCCTGCTGTTGCTGCAGGCGTTCTATGCGCTGTAGCAGTGAAAGTAGACGCGGCTCCATACCTGCGGCTAAGTCAGGCAGGTGAGTCGCAGCCTTGCTCTTTTCTACTGGAGTCGGTGGAGCCGTTTCTTTCGCACCATTCGCCGCAGCTGCGGGTGTTGCAGATTTGGCCGCAGCCGGAACAATCCGAGGATTCGGAGGAATTTGGGGAGCCGCTGGATTCGGATGGCCAGATACCGGCGGCGGCGCTGGACGCCGAGCTTGGGGCGGATACACGATCGCCTGGTTGGATGCCTTATTTTGGGCGGTTCCGGGTCTAGCATTCACCCGCTTTTGGGGGGATTTGGGGGGCGTTTTGGGAATTGCGGTTTGCGAGGAGGTTTTGCCAGCAGGCGGCGCTGCTTGACCGGGCTGACGATCGAGTTTAGCTAGATCCTCCGTCAGAATATCCCACAAATCCGATTGATCTGATTTGGCGTCGACTGACGTCTCCCCAGGCGGCAGGGGCGGCCTCAATACAACTGGCGTCACCGTCTTTGAAATAGACTTCGGAGGACGGGATTGGGTCAGCGCAACGGCTTTAGTGGGAACCGCCTGATGAGTATATTTAGAAACTGGAACCGCAACTTTATGCTGTAGCGTATCCATACTGGTCTGAATCGCCGTCACTGGCGTAGGCTCGCCAGCAAACTCAAATACGCCGCTGTGATACCGCCAAAATTCGGGAGCTGACTGCTGAATGGTGCGGAACCAGGGCCAGGGTAACCACAGTAGAAGATTGGAATCCAATCGGGGCAGGAGTGCTTCGATCCGCTGCAAAGAATCCAGGAATCGGCGCTGTACCGCCGCCGGTTGTCGGGTCAGTTGCTCCACCCCTAAGATTTGAAAATCCGGCATCCTCCAAGGAGTACTGCGTTGGGGAGGTCTATGTTGTTTTACCCACTGGACAATTTGGGTCGGTAAGTCTGGTCTTTCTGGGTTGAGAACCAGATGCGCCAGCTTGGGAAATTTAGCAAAGGTAGATGACGGATTTTCAGGCTTTTCCTGTGCTGACGCTTGATCATAAGGATTCAGGAGTTCAGTCAAGTCCGCCTCTAACTGGGTCGCCAGACGTTTTTGCAGGACGATGTCATCACAAACGGCAATCAGCAATTGACGGCGCAAGTTCAAGCTGAATGTAAGTTTGAGCTGTTGGTATGTCCGCTGGTTCAAGCCCAGGATTTTCCGGGAGGTTAGTTTGGTGACAGCCATTGAGGGACTACATACCACTGAGACTACAGGTCACTGAGCAGATGTGTATCTTATTCTTCAATCTACAAGTCCATAGGTCAGGATTAAAGAAATTCATTTACACGAAATGTTGACTTCGGATTTCCCGTATGAGGCGAGTAACGAGCATCGCGCCAAAATTTAAAGATTGAGTCGCTTCCCATTGAATGCAATACATCTTGATTACAAACGGAAAAGACGTTATCCGGCTAGAAACTCCCCATTTAGAGTTTGCCCAGTTAGCGTAAACACTCGACAGGCCCCTATTGGGGTTACATTGGCGCTTTTGCAGAAAGGGGCTTGATTCGGCTCAGCGGCGCCCAGCCCTTTGCATTTTAAGGGAGCTGGTATCAAATCAGGTCAGTCATCATTTCCGGCGATAGTGTTGAACTGATCAAGGGAATTAATAGAATAGAGGGACAGGGACAGTGGGGAAGCAGGCGACGAGGAAGAAAAGGGAGGCGTTTTAGGAGCTGCGCAACGGTTTTCCCAGGACTGAGCAGATCGTGTTTTGATTCCAATTTGCAATACACCTTCATCCAACCCAAGACCTCGTATAATTTATAACCTTAAGCCTTGTGGATAGTCTCTGTCCACTCGCTCAAGCGAACCACCGCCCTTAAATTCATTGGGTAGAAAGCAGCGAGCTTTGATAGGCTTGAAAATCAAAGCTTTTTTGCAGCGCCGAAGGGAGCAGAACCAAATAATGGACAAAATCTACAACTGGGGTATTCATACCGGCAACCTTAATAGCTCCGGAGCTGCATTAGCCATCAAACCGGATGAAGCCTTGAAAAAGGGCAGCTTAATCGTTTTCACCGGCCCTAGCGGCGTTGGTAAAGGGACCTTGTTGTATCCGTTGCTGAAACGGCATCCCGAACTCCACTTATCAATATCGGCGACAACCCGTTCCCCTAGACCCGGAGAGGTGGATGGTCAGCATTATTACTTCATTAGTCGCCCAATGTTTCAGCAGATGGTGGAACGAAATGAATTGCTAGAGTGGGCTGAGTTCGCTGGGAATTATTACGGCACCCCTCGGCAACCCGTAGAATATCAAATTCAGCACGGTCGTTCGGTTGTCTTGGAAATTGAACTGGAAGGCGCTCGACAAGTTCGCCAATCCTATCCCAACGCGTTGCAAATTTTTATTCTGCCCCCCTCGTTAGCAGAATTGGAAAATAGAATACGGCAGCGGGGACATGATGATGAAGTGTCGATCGCGCGTCGACTCAAACGGGCTCAAGTAGAAATCAAAGCCGCAGACGAGTTTGATATTCAGATTGTCAATGATGATTTAGACGACGCCCTAAACCAACTTGAGAACTCATTACCCTTCATTCATTCGGCGCTATCCCCTCAATCACCACCAGTGATTCAATTACCGATTTCACAATCGGCGCCGTAACGATGCCCCCATAGGCGTCTTCTCCTACGGGATCATCAATCACGGCTAACACCACATAACGGGGAGCCTCAGCCGGTACAACGCCGACAAAACTCGTGATGCGGTTATCACCATACCCGCCGTTAATGTTCACCTTTTGAGCGGTTCCAGTTTTTCCTGCAATCCGGTATCCGGGAACCTGAGCTAGTTTTCCCATCCCATTCAGGACCACCTGTTCCATCATTCCTAAGACTTGTTGAGTGGTTTTGGTTGAAAACAAAACCTTTGGAACAGGGCGTTCTGGACTCCACTGGACAACCCCCGTTTCATTCACTAGGCCTTTAGTCACATGGGGCGTAACCAGTTTACCCCCATTGGCGATAGCGGCCTGGAGTTGGATGAGTTGAATCGGCGTGATTGAAAACCCCTGACCAAAAGACGTCGTTGCCGACTCTACGCGAGTATTGACGAAGTGATCTCGACTCTTCAGTTGCGCCGTCGCCTCCGCGGGCAGTTCAATCCCCGTTGGTTTACCCAGACCGCAGCGTTCTAGCCAATCATAATAAATAGAAGGCTGTAGCCGTTCCATAATACGGACCATCCCAACGTTACTGGAGTATTTAAGAACGTCGGTCAGGGTAATCGCGCCGCGTCCGCCAACGGCGGCATAGTCAAAGTTCTGAATCGGCCATTTACCAATATGGATTTTTCCTTCGTCATTAATGATTTCATCGGGACGAAGATTAATCGTTTCCAGCGCAATCGCTAGGTTGATCGGTTTGAAGGTAGAGCCTGGTTCATAAAGATCAGTAACCGCCCAATTCTTGAACCATTCCAATTTAGCTTCATAATACCGATTGGGGTCAAAGGTGGGTTCCGACGCCAGCGCCAATAAAGCCCCATCCTGAACGTCCATCACTATGACGGAACCCCGCTTTGCGCCATATTCCTGAAGCTTTTGACGTAAATTCTGCTGAGCGACTCGCTGTAGGCGACTATCTAGCGTCAGCTGCAGCTGCAAGTTATCATACGCCAGCGAATTGTCGACTAGGAGATCGATAGGCGTCTCATCAACATCCCCTGAAAAAGTAGTTTGAGGTTTAGTTTGAGAGGAAGGATCGGCTGACGCTAATTTAGGAAACAGTAGGCGCTCCTGCAGGCCGTACTCTAAGCCAGCTTGCCCCTCACCCTCCATATCGACATAACCGACAATATGGGCCAGCAGATCTTTTTGAGGATAGAACCGTTGCTGATTGGGAATTAAGTCTACGCCATCAAGTCGTAACTGAACGATACGGTCAGCCAGCTCTTCTGGAATGTCGACTTTGACCTTGATCCCCGTTGCTTGTTGTTTGAATTGGGTCAGCAACTCTTCAACGGATTGATCTAGCAATGGACTCAATTGCTGAGCGATCGCGCGCTTCGATTGTTTGAATAACAGAGGATGGACATATAGGGTATACACAATCCGATCCATCGCCAACACATTACCCTGACGATCAACAATCGGGCGACGGCTCGGTTTGGGCGCAAAGCTAATTTGCCGCTGCATCTGCGCCAACGACTGTAGAGCGGGCGCTTGAAAGAGTTGCAGCCGCGATAATTTGACCGCCAAGGCCACAATACAAAGCATCAAAATCATCCATACCAGAATGACGCGTCGCCCTGATGATCGCGACTGAGATCGAAGAGATCGACGATGAGAACGTCTGCGTCTCTGGCGATCTCGGATTAAGGATGGCGGCGCAGATGAAGCCATGCTTAAAGGCAAGTAAATTTAGACACAGAAGCGGCGGTGGAAAAACAGACTCGGCAAATCGGTTAATACCCTAACGGCAAAAGTAGTTTAGACACCTCTTGAGGAGAGATCAAACCACTTTCCTTGAAAGGTTGCGCTTCAGGTTCAAGACGTTCGGAAGCAGGTTGGACAAAAATAGCAGCTGCGGGGTGAGGTATATATGAGTCAGCGCCCGAATTTTCAGCTTGCTGAGCCATATGCGCCTTGAGCGCTTCATTCGCCGCCAGCAATTGCTGTTTACTCCGTTGCAGGCCTTCTAAGCGATGAACCCCTTGAACCATCAACTGATTGACACCCACTGTCAAGCCATATATGAGCATCGCGCTAGCGACTAACCCACCCGTCACAAAAGTCGATCCTTGATAAACCGACAACAGAATCTTCAACCATAGGGGGGCGGCAGACTTATCAGGTAATTGAAAGACAGCTTGCTCTCGATCTGGACTCTGGGGGACTACTCGTAGGACGGGGGGAGATTCAGAGGGATCCGATTCATCAGGAGCCTGCTGACCAGTAATGACCCTAAGCGACGTCACTCTGGCCTTATATGTTTGATCAGAGTCTGGATAGTGACCGATATCAGATTTGAGAGCGACAGGCATGCATCTACCCCTTCCAAAACAGCAACTTTGACGTGACTAGTAGGAGCCTGTTTACCCCAACACTCTCTTTTTGCATGCGGGTTTCCACCATTTGCGGAGTTGTTGACGCGTTGAGAACCCAAAGGCCACGAAACTTTGGGCCACAGAAAACAGAATACAAACACTCCACACCCACCCTCAATGAGTTCTCCCTAGGTTGTAAAACCACGATTATCATTACCTGAGCAGAATGTATGCGTCATGCTAACCTGCTAAGCTTGCAACGGCAAGCCTTCCCAGGAAAATAACTAAGAATGCTAATTCTTGTTAATTTGTAACAGCCTTAAAACGCCCAACAATACACGAAAACATGGGCGGCAAACTCTCTGTAAGTAAGTTTTCGGGCTAACTCAATTGGGGCTAACTCAACCAGTATTATGTTCTATCTTCCCGTTTCGCTCCTGCTCTTCCTGCTGTTCCTGATCCTTCTACCCTTTATCTGGTTCGCCTTAGCAATTGATGTGGTGCAAGCAGCCGCAGCAAAATTGGGATTTTCCTCTAATGTGGCGTTGCTGTTGCTTATAGCGGTGATTATTGGCAGTACAATCAACATCCCCCTTTATCGGATAGAGTCTCCCACTGACTTACTGGAGGACTTCATCGCCATGTATCAACGGCAATTTTGGGGAATTCCCTTATTTCAAACAAAGCGAATAACGGTCATAGCGCTAAATGTGGGCGGGGGATTAATTCCCACCTTACTCGCCCTTTACCAATTTCAGCAGGCGAATACCTTATCAATCCTATTGGTCACGACCATCGTCACAACTGTCAGCTACTTCGCCGCCCATGTCACCCCTGGAATCGGCATCCAGATGAACCCTCTACTGGCCCCGCTAACCGCCGCACTGTCTGCAATGCTACTGTCAGGCGGACAGGTCCCTGCTGTCGCCTTCGCTGGCGGCGTGCTGGGAACGCTAATTGGCGCCGATTTACTTCATCTCAAGGACATCACATCCATGAGTGGAGGGGTGCTCAGTATCGGAGGCGCTGGGGTCTTCGACGGAATCGCACTGTGCGGACTATTCGCATTACTGCTTACCTAACCGTTTTTCTGAACTACCAGAGCGAAGAAAGCGAGACAGCCCAGATCATCACTCCACTATTGACCGAAACAATGACAATGAGGAGTATCCACTCGTGTATTCTAAACATTTAATAAAAGAATTTAAGCTAAGGGAAATACCGACCTAAATACCCGGACGTCTGCAACTAGATCCAAATATTTTGAAAATGTCAATGCCTCCCTGTCTTAGTCAAGTTTAACTTTAGGTTCAAGCGATCGGCCAACTCAAAAATCAGCCAGTCAGACTTCCCAAAAAGATAGATATATTACCTGAGTTTTATGTAAATAAATGTAAC
>JASJDH010000091.1 GCA_030065175.1 Leptolyngbyaceae cyanobacterium MO_188.B28
AATCCGACTATTTTACGATTCTTGTCTAAGGTTTTAACGGGCCAAGGATATGAAGTTCGTAAGGCGTTAGACGGGCAGATGACATTAAAATCTGTTCAGACTCTTCTGCCGGATCTGATTCTTCTCGACATTATGATGCCGGGAATGGATGGCTTTGAAGTGTGCCAGCAGTTGAAGGCTGATCCCCACACCGCTCAAGTCCCGATTATTTTCCTGAGCGCTCTGGATGAAGCATTTGACAAAGTTAAAGCGTTTTTGGTCGGCGGGGCGGACTATGTTACAAAGCCTTTCCAATATGAAGAAATTTTGGCTCGGGTTAAGCATCAGTTAGCGCTTAAATTAGCGGAGCGAGAACTCCATCAACTGAACGCCCAGTTAGAAGATCGGGTGGTGGAACGTACACAGCAACTGGAAATCGCCAATGCCCGTCTGTTGGAAATGGCGTTTCAAGATGGACTCACTAAACTTCCTAATCGCGTTCTCTTTATGGAACGGTTGGGAGAAGCGCTGGAACAGGCAAAGATAGAAGCCAGCTATCAATTTGCCGTTTTATTTCTCGATTGCGATCGCTTTAAAGTGATCAACGACTCTTTAGGACATCTCGTAGGCGATCAACTACTGATCAGTATTGCCCATCGCCTAAAGGAAGTCGTCAGAGACAGAAATACCCTCGCCCGATTTGGGGGAGACGAATTCACAATTCTCCTTACCCATCTTCAAGAATCCAGTCAGGTCACAGAGATGGCCAAGCACATCCTTAAAGCCTTTGACGCCCCTTTTAAGTTGGATACTCGGGAGGTCTTCATCAACGCCAGCATCGGCATAGTGATGGGCGATTCTAGTTACGAACATCCCGAATATCTGCTGCGGGACGCAGACACCGCGATGTACGAAGCAAAAGCATCTGGCAAAGCTGACTATCGCTTGTTTGAGCCCAGTATGCATAACAGCGCAGTTACCCTACTGGAGTTAGAGACCGACCTGCGCATTGCAATTGAGCGAGACGAATTCGTTGTTTATTATCAACCGATTGTTAACTTAAACACGGGTAAGATTGCTAGTTTTGAGGCTTTGGTGCGTTGGCGGCATCCTAAACAGGATCTGATTTTTCCAAACTATTTCATTCCCTTAGCGGAAGAAACCGATCTCATCCTTTCAATCGGCCACAAAATTTTGAGCAAGGCCTGCCATCAACTGAGTCTTTGGCGGCGGCAAGGTCTAATTGATCAGTCGGTGACCATGAGCATTAATCTATCGGCCCGACAACTAACCCAACACGACTTAATCGAGCAAATCGACGCAATTGGCGATCAAAGTGGGCTGAACCTCGAAAACTTGAGACTCGAAATTACTGAAAGTTCAATTATGGATAATGCTCAAGATACGACCGTCGTTCTCCAAAAACTCCGAGACCGTGGAATTAAAGTGAGCATTGACGACTTTGGAACTGGATATTCTTCCTTGAGTTATCTCCATTCATTACCGGTTGACTCCCTCAAAATAGATCGTTCATTTGTTCAGTCCATGAATGGAACCTCTGAAGGGTTAGGCCTGGTTCCATTAATTATCAATATGGCTCACGCTATGGGCATGAGTGTCGTCGCTGAGGGGATTGAAACTGCCCAACAGTTAGTTCAACTCAGTAATTTACACTGTGACTTTGGTCAGGGGTATCTCTTCGCTCAACCCTTAAGAGCCCAAGAAGCCATTGCTTTGGTTTCAGAAGATTCCTTTCAGAAACTGTTCGATTAGGAACCTGTCGCCAAATTGGGGTGCAATTAAAACCGAGACCATCCAGCAGAGAAAAAATACGGAATACAAGGAGTCAGGAGCCAGGAGTCAGAATCCAAATCTTGCCTGACCTCTGACTCCTTTATTTTACCCCGAAAGAAAATTTCCCACTTCAAGTTGATACCCGCCAAATTTTATGTCACCAAATTGTGATCAATCGCAAACCGCACTAATTCAGCCCGGTTATTTGTTTCCGTTTTGCGAAGCAAACTAGTTACATATTTTTCAACCGTACGCGGACTTAAAAAGAGACGCTCTCCAATTTGGGCGTTTGAAAGACCATCGGAAATAAATATTAAAACATCCTGTTCTCGCGCAGTTAGATCCGGAGTTTGGAACGGCTCAAGGGATGAATCGATTGTAAGAGCCTCAGATTTACTTCCAGGTGAATCAGATTGTTGAACCTGCGCAATACTCAACATATGACTCCGTTCTAACAAATTGCGCACCACTGCCTCAAGCTCATCCAATTCAAATGGTTTAGGCAGGTATACGTCGCACCCTAATCGATAGCCTCGGATCCGCTCTTGAACTTGGGTGCGTTCCGTTAGAAAAATGACGGGCAATAACCTCAATGCTGGTTTTTGCCGAACTGCCTTGATCAGCTTGTAACCATCCATCTGGGGCATCGTAATGTCCGTAATGATCAGATGTGGCTGGCTCTCTTCTATCAATCGCAAAGCTTCGACTCCATTTTTCGCCACAATCACCGAATACCCGGCCAATTCAAGGTAATCGTTTATAGACAGACGAGTTCCCTCGTCATCATCAGCCACGAGTATTGTCAGGGGCATGGAACCGTCACAAGGAATGCGTCTATTTCATAGCCTAGGCAAGCTGAAGCCTGAGCCTCCCTCAAAGGGGATGAACTTTAATTACGGAGATTTTTGATTACATATCGTTGCAAATCTTAAATAAATCAGAAGGTATGGGGAGGAAGGGAGGATGAGGGGGCATGGGAGATGGGGGAGATGAGGGTATTGTAACGCGCCTGGTTTTAGCGCCATTTGGAACGGAGGGGAAGGGGAAAAGGAGATGGAGAAGATAAGAGAGATTAAATCCAAAATCCAAAATCTAAAATCCAAAATCCCATTCCCCTGTCGCCTTCGACTCATCCCTAATTCCGCCTTTCAGTTCCTTTCCTATAAAGCCGAAACCATTAGACTTCCGGGTTTTCCAGGGTTACCCTGAATCACCACTGACCGTTGATTGGCGTGGAGGTGTCGGACGATTGAGTACATCGTCTCAATCTCATCCGGCATTCCCACCTTCTCAGCTAAGGTATTTAACGAAAGTGGCTCCTTTGCTTGGCGCAGTGCTTCAACCAGTTTGATTTGTAAGTTAAGAACGCTAGCGGCGGCCTTTTTCCCCGCCTCTACACCGGGTTGGTGATAAGCATTGATATTGACTAAGGAAGCGTATAACCCAACGGCCCTCTCATAAAGAGCGATCAAAGCGCCTACCATATGAGAATTTACCTGGGGAATCGTGATGGTGATAGAGTCACGCTGATTTTCGTAGAGGGCGCGTCGGGTTCCTTGCAAAAAGCCCAGGAGATAATCGCCCGAGGTGACGCTCGGATCAATCTCTGCTGAGTCGCCTTGACGGTCCTGTAGAACCTCAATGAACGTCGCAAAAAAGTTAGAGACCCCCTCTCGCAATTGCTGCACATAGGCGTGTTGATCCGTAGACCCTTTATTGCCATAGACAGCAATCCCTTGGTAAACGAGGTTACCGTCTAGATCCCTTTCTTTACCTAGCGATTCCATCACCAACTGTTGCAAGTAGCGGCTGAACAGCAATAATCGATCTTTATAGGGCAATATCACCATATCTTTCTCGCCTGCGCCGTTGCCCGCAAAATACCATGCTAGGGCCAGCATGGCGGCTGGATTACGGTTGATATCAGGAATTCTTGTGGCGGCGTCCATTACTTCGGCTCCGGCAAGCATAGCGCGGATATCAATGGCTTGCAGGGCTGCAGGCAAAAGACCCACGGCGGAGAGTTCGGAAGTCCGACCGCCAATCCAGTCGTACATGGGGAATGTCGCTACCCATTGGTCGTTTTTGGCCAGTTTCTCAAGCTTGCTGCCCACTCCAGTTGTCGCAACTGCGTGTTTGGCGAAGTCCAATCTTTGCTGCTGGAATAGATGCTTGACTTCTAACATGCCATTTCTAGTCTCTGGCGTACCGCCGGATTTAGAAATAACGATGACTAAAGTGGTTGACAGGCGATCTTTAAGTTGGGTCAGAACCCGGTCAATCCCATCGGGGTCGCTGTTGTCAATGAAGTGTAGCGCCAAAGGAGGAAAGTCTGGCGCCAAGGCTTGGGCCACAAATTGGGGCCCCAAGGCGGAGCCCCCTATCCCAATTGAGAGGACATCGGTGAATTTTGCTTCGCCGGGAGGATGAATCTCCCCCGATTGCACCTGGCTCGCGAACCGTTCGATCCGATTGATTGTTTCGGTAATATCGTTGCGCAGTTCTGGCGTCGGGGATAAGTCTGGGTTTCTTAACCAGTAATGCCCCACCATCCGATTTTCATCCGGATTCGAGATCGCCCCAGCTTCCAGAGCGGCCATATTTTGAAACGCCTTCTCAAACTTTGGCCGCATACGGTCTACAAAGGCGTCATCAAAACTCATTCGACTGATATCTAAATAGAAGCCAAGCTCCTCGTTGTAATACAGCCAATTCTGATACCGTTGCCAGAGTGCGGCAGCATCCATAACCAATCCCACCTAATTGCATCAAACATCAACAGTGTACCGACTGCAGTTTAGAAGACTATGAAGCGAGTATGCTCAAAAAAAACTTAGGATTTTAGGATCCAGAGAAAGGATAAGCAGGGAAGCGTACAAAACTTAATATCCCTTCAAACCCCTAAGCGCTTCAAGGGGATCTCCTTAGTCTGATAGACTTTTAGATTGAGACTAAGTTCTCAAAACGACGCAGAATCAGCAGTTTGGAGGATAGATCCCGTGGAAAGCACCCTCGGTTTAGAGATTATTGAGGTCGTCGAGAAGGCGGCCATCGCCTCAGCTCGTTGGATGGGTAAAGGCGAAAAGGACACTGCTGACCAAGTGGCGGTGGAAGCCATGCGGGAGCGGATGAACAAGATTTATATGCGGGGCCGCATTGTAATTGGAGAGGGTGAGCGGGATGACGCCCCCATGCTCTACATCGGTGAAGAGGTGGGAATTTGCACCCAGCCGGACGCCTCGAAGTTTTGCAACCCTGATGAGTTGCTTGAGATCGATATTGCTGTCGACCCCTGCGAGGGGACTAACCTGGTCGCCTATGGTCAGAATGGATCGATGGCGGTGTTAGCCATTTCCGAAAAGGGAGGGCTATTTGCAGCGCCTGATTTTTATATGAAGAAGCTGGCTGCGCCTCCCCAGGCAAAAGGCCATGTGGACATCAACAAATCAGCCACGGAAAATCTGAAAATTCTTTCTGATTGTCTGAATCGCTCGATTGAAGAACTTGTAGTGGTGGTGATGAAGCGGGAGCGCCACAATGAGCTGATCAAAGAGATTCGAGACGCAGGCGCCCGGGTCGCTCTGATTTCAGATGGCGACGTTTCTGCGGCGCTGTCCTGCGCCTTTTCAGGCACCAATATTCACGCGCTGATGGGTATTGGGGCGGCTCCTGAGGGCGTGATCTCGGCGGCGGCTATGCGTTGCCTGGGCGGCCATTTCCAAGGTCAGCTGATCTACGACCCCGCCATTGTGAAAACCGGTTTGATTGGGGAAAGTAAGGAGAGCAACCTGGCTCGCCTGGCGGAAATGAACATCACAGATCCGGATAAGGTTTATGACGCGAATGAGTTGGCCTCTGGCGAAACCGTTCTATTCGCAGCCTGTGGGATTACCCCCGGCACGCTGATGGAAGGAGTCCGCTTCTTCCATGGCGGGGCTCGGACTCAATCACTAGTGATCTCAAATCAGTCGAAAACGGCTCGATTTGTGGATACAGTTCATATGTTTGATGAGCCTAAGTATCTGCAGTTGAGATAACTGAGAAAATAGGTGATAGAGGTATTCACCTTGCTTCGTTTAAGTTTGTAGTCAGGTGAATTTGGGCGTTTGACAAAAACAGCCCAACGAGTTTGTGGGTCGTTGGGCTGTTAATTGATCTTTTAGATATCTTCCAGACAGTTGTGAGGAAGCACCTGAGATCGTTGGTTTATTGTTTATTTCCCTTAACAAGTGATGTTCATTTTGATGGACTTTTGTTGAGTTTCCTTGAGTTGGTTCCAGTTTATTTCTAAGTTCAAGAATGCTGCTCTAGTTTGGGTCTTTCCGGATTCCGACCAGATCAGCGTCATCCTATGAATTGTGATTATTGATTTCTCGCGATCGCCCGCTCTGGGCAATTTTGATAAAAAACTTTGGGAGGAAGAATGAATATTGCCGTTGTCGGCTTGAGCCATAAAACAGCCCCTGTTGAAATCCGAGAGAAGCTTAGTATTCCGACGCCCCAGACTGCCACAGCGATCGCACAGCTACTTAGCCGCCCTCATGTCGAAGAGGTCTCCATCCTCAGCACCTGTAACCGACTTGAACTGCACATCGTCACCAGTGAAACGGAACAGGGAGTTCGAGAGGTGATTCAGTTTCTCTGTGAGTACGGTAAAGTACCTATGCACGAGCTGCGGAGGCACCTGTTTATCCTGTTGCATCAGGACGCCATTATGCATCTGATGCGGGTTTCGGCGGGACTAGACAGTTTGGTTCTGGGAGAAGGCCAAATTTTGGCCCAAGTTAAACACGCCCATCAGCTCGGGCAACAGCATAAAGGGGTCGGCCGCATTCTCAATCGCCTCTTGAAACAAGCCATTACAGCCGGTAAGCGGGTCCGAACAGAAACCAGCATTGGGACTGGGGCCGTTTCCATCAGTTCAGCCGCAGCAGAATTGGCTCAAATGAAAGTCGCCAATCTCGCAGATTGCCGGATCGCCATTCTGGGGGCCGGCAAAATGGCTAGGCTATTGGTTCAACACTTGCTGTCTAAACAAGCTGACCAGATTACCATCCTAAATCGCTCGATAGGTCGGGCCCAGAAATTAGCTGCTCAGTTCAATCATGATTCATTGCAGACCGGTACGCTGGAGGTCATGATGGACACCATTATCGCTTCAGACCTGGTCTTTACCTGTACTGCGTCAACCGAACCCATATTGGATCGATCCAAGCTAGAAGCCAGCCTGGATCCCAAACAAAAATTGATGCTGTTTGATATTGCAGTCCCTCGAAACGTCCATTCTGATGTCAATCAGCTAGAAAATGTCCAGGCTTTCAACGTGGATGACTTGAAGGCCGTTGTGGCCCAAAACCAGGAAAGTCGGCGGCGCATCGCCATGGAAGCGGAATCGCTGCTGGAGGAGGAAGTCAACGCCTTCTTGGACTGGTGGCGGTCTCTGGAGACAGTCCCTACCATCAGCAGTCTCCGCAGCAAAGTCGAAACGATTCGCGAGCAGGAGCTGGAAAAAGCGCTATCTCGCCTCGGTTCGGAATTTGCTGGGAAGCATCAGGAGGTAATCGAAGCCCTTACCCGGGGTATTGTCAACAAAATTCTCCATGATCCTATGGTTCAGCTTCGGTCCCAACGGGATCTTGAAGCCCGACGCCAAGCTATGCAGACGTTGCAGATGCTGTTTAACTTAGAAACCGCGTCTAATTAAAGACACATAGTCACCATGGGCTCCACCCTAAGCCTGGAAAATCAAGCGAAGAAGGAATACAGGAGTCAGAATTCAGAATTCAGTCAGCCAGGAGATTCTGCCTCCTCGCTCCTATAGTGCGTTTTAAGGAAAATGTCCCATGGGTTGAACTTATGAAACCCAATACGGCTAGGGGGTGTTGGGCATCGCTATTGCTGACGCCATGGGCGAAATGTTTCATAATTCAACCCTCGCACCCTCGATCCCAGGCTCTGCCTGGGATTGCATAAGGAGGCTCTGCCTCCTGTGGATTAGCTGTGTCCATGGAGACAGAGCCTCCGAGCGGGTTCCGCAGGCAGAGCCTGGGATACCAGGGTTCGTGACCAGAATTGATGGCATTTCCGATTGTTAAATTCGCAAACTGCATCAGCTTGTGACACCCAACCCGGGCAAGGTTAGAGTATAGACAGCGAACCTGCCTTGTAACTTGGGAAGTAGGCTATGTCAATTACCCGCCCCTACATTCAGCAGACCGATCCACCCCGGTCGCCGAAAGAAACTCTTCCCACAATGTACGATCTGCCCAGCGAAGATCCGGAGGAACCGGGCTTGCCTGATGAATTTCACCTTTGGCAAGCTGATCTACTCAGCTTTACCTTCCAGCCAGTTAACTATCCCACTGACCAAGTTTTTGTCGCCAGCGACTTGAACCTATATTACGATTCCAGACATCCTAACTGGTATAAGCGTCCGGACTGGTTCGGCGTCGTCGGCGTTCCTCGTCTCTATGAAGGCCGGGATTTGCGACTGAGTTATGTTATCTGGCAGGAAGGCGTTAGACCCGCCATTGTGGTTGAACTCTTATCACCCGGGACTCGATCTGAAGATTTGGGCCAAACTCGACAACCGCAAGGTAGACCTAGCGAAGCAAGCAACGGTGGAACAACTGCCGAGTCCACAGATACTCCCCCCTCAAAGTGGCGGGTATATGAGCAAATTTTGGCTATCCCATACTATGTCGCCTTCGATCGCTACACCGATGAACTCCAAGCTTTTCAGTTAGAAGGGGGATATTACCAACCCTTAGACTTGACCGAAGCCAAAGTTTGGATACCCACTCTGCAAATCGGTCTAGGGCTCTGGCAAGGCGAATATCGGGGAGTGTTTCGCCAATGGTTGCGTTGGTACGATGCTAGCGATTGTTGGATTCTAACCGAAGAAGAGCGGGAAAGAGAGGAAAAGCAAACCGCTCAACAGCAGGCTCAAGAGGCTCAACAGCAGGCTCAAGAAGCTCAACAGCAGGCTCAAGAAGCTCAACAGCGAGCTGAAGTTCTAGCTGAGTATCTGCGTAAACTGGGAGTTAATCCAGACGAAATCGAAAGTTAACCACCTATCAGCTCATTCTTCAAAAACAGAGGATGGGAAAGTCGTCACTGTCATTGAAAAACTCATTCAACTTTGCGATCTCATTCATCCTAATCTTAGGAATTAGCTTTCGCTGCCTCAACCTGGACCGTAAGGTGTATTGGCATGATGAAGTATTTACCAGCATTCGGGTTGTGGGCTACACCGGAGCGGAGATAGAGCCTCGGGTTTTCAATGGTGAACCAATTACAGCAGCGGAACTTCAGCAATTCCAACAGCTAACGCCAGAGAAAAACTTTGGCGATACCCTCCATGCTCTTGCCAAACATGCAGAACATCCGCCGCTTTACTACCTGCTAGCAAGAGGTTGGGTCCAGGCGTTCGGCAGTTCGACGGTTGCGTTTCGCAGCCTATCTGTCGTCTTTAGCTTATTGGCTTTTCCCTGTCTCTACTGGCTTTGTCAGGCGCTATTCGGGGCTCCCGGAGTACCGGTCGTCTCCCTACTGCTGTTGGCAGTTTCCCCATTCCATGTGCTTTAC
This sequence comes from Leptolyngbyaceae cyanobacterium MO_188.B28, assembly GCA_030065175.1. Taxonomy (GTDB): domain Bacteria; phylum Cyanobacteriota; class Cyanobacteriia; order Phormidesmidales; family Phormidesmidaceae; genus JAKSDM01. The sequence continues at coordinate 9,361 of JASJDH010000091.1, forward strand.
GCCCAAGAAGCGCGGGAATACAGTTTGTGGACAGTGACAATTTTACTTTCTAGTGTGACTCTGCTACGGGCGACAGAAAGAGGCGGTTGGCGGCATTGGGGCGCCTATGGGCTGAGTTTAGCGTTGGGGATGTATACCTCGCTGCTGACAGTGCTGGCGGCGATCGCCCATGGACTTTTTGTCCTCATCACAACCCGCAGGCGTCAGTGGCTAGCTTACGGACTGACGTTACTGGCCACATTGGGCTTATTCAGTCCGTGGATAACCGTGATGCTGATTCAATTCAGCAACCTAAAGCATGTGACCGATTGGACCACCCACACAAGATCGCTAGAATTTTTAATCAAAATTTGGGGATTGCACATCAGCTCTGTATTTATCGATCCCGGCTTTGAACTGAACCATCCCTTCACCTACATGGCGCCGACTGTCGTATTGATAATGGCGGTGATTGGAGCTTATCGATTGAGCCAAACACAGTCCAGCCGAGTCGTTTGTTTTGTCCTCACATTAACCCTAATCCCAGCCCTAGGACTGATTTTGCCAGACCTCCTGATGGGAGGACAACGCTCTGTCTCAACCCGGTATTTTTTGCCAACCTTGATCGGGATTCAATTAATTGCGGCTTACGGATTGGTTTCTCTACTCACTTCCGACGATTTAGCTCAACGCCGTTGGGGCAAAGGGGGACTGGTCAGCGTGTTGATAGCAGGGATTTTATCCTGCAGCCTGAGCGCCCAAGCCCACACCTGGTGGAATAAGGGAATCAGTTACCACAACTTCAATATCGCTCAGGTAATTAATCGGGCCAGCAATCCGGTGGTGGTGGGTTTCCGTTCGGCAAACAGTTTGGGGAACGCCATTTCCCTAAGCTATTTGCTCAAACCCGCGACGCCTTTTCAAATGACCCAATTGCCGAATATTCCGGACATTTCCGACTCATTCAGCGATGTCTTTTTGATCCAAGTTTCGGGAGATTTGATTCAAGGCCTGGAACAAACCTACGGAGGACGGGTTGAAGGTGTGAAAGACCCGAATGCTTATGGACTTTGGAAATTGACATCTGTTGACTGAGCTTAATCAAATCTCCAATCGTAATTGTGAGCAGACAAGTTGTTACAGATATATGAAATCTTGTTCTTAACTTGTAAGTACTTTGCCTATTAGTCAGGATGATAAAGAATCAGTCCTTCCAAAAGCGATGCTGGTGGCGAAATATTGCTTAACAAATAAATTGGCTTGCCCCCAGGATTCCGTAGGATGGTCAGAAGTCAATTCCATCAGGGGCTTTACCGATGACACTGCAACCCGAAGCTCAATACGTCGTACCAGTGGAGACCGCCAAAGTCGCCCATTCAATTTCTCTCAAGGGCAATCTTTGCATTACCATGGCTGATACCCTGAGCGAGTTTCTGAGTGATCAGGATTTCAGCGCTATCTTTCCGACTCAAGGGCAACCGGCAGAGTCTCCCTGGCGACTAGCCTTAGTGACCATTTTGCAGTACCTCGAAGGCTTAACGGACCGCCAGACCGCCGACTCTGTGCGCAACCGAATCGACTGGAAGTATCTGCTGTGCTTAGAACTGACGGATGTTGGCTTCCATCACACAGTGTTGAGTGAGTTTCGGACTCGCCTGGTCACAGAAGAAGCAGAGCGCCTGATTTTTGAGAACCTCTTGACGTTGTGTCTGGACAAAGGTTGGCTCAAGCCTCGAACCCGTCAACGCACCGATTCGACCCATGTACTGGCGGCTATTCGGGCGGTGACTCGGTTGGAGTGTGCTGGAGAAACGTTTCGCGCCACTTTAAATGCCTTGGCCGTGGCGGCGCCAGAATGGTTACGGTCTCAGAGCCAACCGGAATGGCTTGAGCGCTACAGTGAACGAATCGAAGACTATCACCTGCCCAAGTCGAAAAGCAAGCGAGAAGAACAGGCGATACTTTATGGCGAAGATGGATTTCGATTATTGAATGCTATTTTTGATGACGCCAGCCCTGCCTGGCTGCGTCAAATCCCTGCAGTAGAAACGTTACGACGAGTTTGGGTACAGCAATATTATTGTTGCGACGCCAAGATTCACTGGCGCGGTCAGGATGAAACGCCCCCAGCCTCCATCATGATCAGTTCTCCCTATGAGCCAGACGCCCACTACGCAAAGAAAAAGAGCACCGCTTGGGTTGGCTATAAAGTCCATCTGAGTGAAACGTGTGAACCCAATGAGCTGCATCTAATCACCAACGTTGAAACCACACCAGGCCCGATAGCCGATAGGGATGTGACGGAGACCATCCATGATTCACTGACCAACAATAACATATTGCCAAGCAAACATATTGTGGATGCAGGATATCTTGACTCTGAGCTACTGGTCAACTCTCAAGACCAACATCAGGTGGATTTATTTGGACCGACCCGCCTGGACTGTGGATGGCAGGCTAAGGAAGGTAAAGGGTTTGCCGCTTCCGACTTTAGGGTGGATTGGGAGAACCAGTCAGTGACCTGCCCTGAGGGGAAAACAAGCATCTCTTGGACACCCGTTAACGATGTCCGAGATAATGAGGTCATCCAAATCAAGTTTGCCAATGCAGACTGTTCAAGGTGTCCGAGTTTAGATCTATGTACTCATAGCAAGCGCCAGCGACGCACGGTGACGATTCTTCCCGAAGCCCAATACAAAGCGCTGCAGATGGCGCGAGAACGAGAAACCACCTCCGAATATAAAGAGGAGTATGCCTGCCGTGCGGGGATTGAAGGAACGTTATCTGAAGGTGTCCGCGCCCATGGCTTACGACGTGCGCGTTATATTGGCCTGGCTAAAACCCATTTACACCATCTGATGACCGCAACGGCGATCAATGTCAAGCGCATCTATAACTGGCTGCAGGGAACGCCTCAAGCAACAACACGCACATCCCAGTTCGCCAAGCTGATGGCGCAGGAAGCTTGAGGACGGGAACAGGAAAGGAGCAGTCAATCCGGTTGAATCTCAACAAAACCATTCAATAGAACCTTCTAACAGTGGTCTGAAAGAGGTTTTCAACAATATTGACGTTTTTTGCCAAACCTTTCAACGCTGTTGTGATTAGTGTTTTTGGGCAACAGCCTGAAGCACAGTAGAAAAGAGGGCTTGAGCGAATTTATAACGATTCCCGCGAACTTTCATCAGCATCCTGGCCGAAAATCTTCATCGATTAACACCATACCTCTCAAAAACTTGCCAAACAATTGCTCAGCTCGTTTAGGATTAAGTTTTTCACTAAGCCTCGACACAATTTGAAAAACCTCCTGATGAAGCTGGCCAATAAGCTTTTGACCTGCTATTGCTCAATTATCGAATTATCGAAACCTATTGCCCTACTCAAAAATATCTCTTAGCGTGAGCATTCTCGGCGCTTTAGTAGCGTTAATTTTCGCGTCAATCCAAGCAGCTTCCATTTTATTGTGAGTGGGCCTTGTCACAAGTGGATTAACCCGCAACTAAATATTAAGCAATATTTCGCCACCAGTATCACTTTTGCGTGATAACACCCCTATTTGCAGAACTTATACCCAATTTTTGATGCATAACTCCTGGAAAGCAGGATTTAACTGTCACGTTTGACAGTTAAGTATGGTGATTAGGGTGCTTATCCGTCACGTTTGACAGTTAATTACCTTCATGAGGGAGTTATATGACATCTACCATGGCTCCAATCCAATCCGCTCCGACTGCTTGACCAAGTCAGAGAAGTCGCTCGACTTAAGGCGCTTCAGCCTTTCAACTGAAAAGGCCTATATGCACTCCATTCGGGATTTCATTCTGTTCCTTAACAAGTGGCATTCCAATGACAGGGAAGCGTCTGAAATCAGGACTTATTTATCCCGCCCGATTAACCATAACGTGGCGACATTGGCACGAGCATGCGGCTAACCACCAACTAAGTCATCTAACTCTGCATAGTCTGGCAGGGTGGTGTCGATCGCGTTTCCATTGCGCAGGACGACGCGATCGCACTGGGGCCGCGACATCAACTCATTGAAAGTGCGCGCCTTAAACAAAACCAAATCCGCCGGGAGTCCAACGCCAATCCGTCCAGCCTCTGGCAGCCCCATCATCGCTGCGGGAGTGCGGGTTAAAGTCTGGGGCCAATCCCCATAAGGCCGATCCAAATGACCAATACGGGCGGATTGAGTAAATACTTCCAGGCCATCATGATCGCCATAGGCAAAGAAAGGATCGCGGCAATTATCGTTGGCCAGAGCGACCGGAATCCCCCGCTGCTTTAGCTCATGGAGAAGGGTAACGCCCCGCGATCGCGGCGTCCGCCCAGGATAGCGATCCTGCAGAAACAGATTGCACATAGGTAAACTGACAATTCCGATGTCAGCCTCTTGCGCCCAATCCATCGTTTTGGCCGCCACCTCGGGCGTCTGCACCGATAAACTGCAGCAGTGGGCGCATAGTACCTGCCCTTCAAATTGATGACGTAGTTTTGCCATCGCCACATGGCGCAGGGTCATATCCGCCGGGTTCAAGCTTTCATCGGTGTGAAAATCCAGGGCCAACCCTCGCTCTTTGGCAAAAGTAAACACACTATCTAGCTGAGCATCCAACTCAGGCGTCATGTACATAACCCCGCCCAGAATTCCCCCCATCTCAGCCATCAGGTCAGATAACAATTCGCCTGCAGGGGTTTGATAATAATCCAGGGAGACCAGGCACACCGCTTCCAGGTCTAACTTTCCCACCCACTCCTGCTGTAGAGTTTTGAACACCCCAAAACTAATCTTGGCTTGCTCGCCAAACGCATCCAAATGGGTGCGAACCGCCCGAGTTCCATGGGCGTAACTACATTTCAGACCAAATTCTATCCGCCGGTAGACATCCTCATCAGTCCAGTGAAGTGTCCGGTCGCTATCTACCGCTGCCAGAGCCTGTTCAAAAGAACCGTCTGGATTCGCGGTGCGCTCCCAAATATGGCCCTTGTCCAAATGGGTATGCACATCCACAAAGCAAGGCCAAACTAACCCCTGCTGGAGATCGACCGTCGACAGATGAGACGGAATCGCAAACCCAGTCGGCTGCACACAAATAATCCGCCCGTCCTTAATTTCAATATCTGCCGGCGCCAAGTCCTCCCACATAGGCGCAGTGCTCAGTCGGGCGATGGGCTCTCTGGTAGAAACCGAAGACTCTAGAAAAGTGAGGGGTATCCGAGTATTGGTAAGCCAGTAATGATGGGTTGGAGGAATGGCAACGAACTGATTGGAACTCATATTTTAGTCATTTGCCTTTGTCACTGAGCATTAGCGCCGGATGAACGGGTCTCTAAACTGATCCCTCAAGACATAGTATTGCAATGGATTCAGCCTGAGCGTACATTTCTGTTCTGATATGACTCAAAGGTAGGTTTTAGGGCGTATCGTTAAAGCCGGGACAATCTGGCGGAGAAGGAATACAGAATACAGAATGCAAAAGTCAGTCAGGAACTGGATTCTGACTCCTGGCTCCTGTATTCCCTCTCAGGGAAAGTTTCCCGCTTTAAGTCGTAAGCCGGTTTTAGAATTGACAGATCGTTTCAGGTTGCACGGGACAGGTTTGATTGCTCAACGGATTACCGGTCAGGGAAAGCATTTTTAGATTCCTCAAGTTTGCTAACGACGATGGATCCGAAACTTGGTTGTTGCCGAGAAAAACCATTTCCAGATTCGTCAACCTCGCTAATGGCGCCACGTCTGCAATTTGATTGTTAACGAGAACCAGCTCTGTCAGATTCGTCAAATTCTCTAACGGCGTCAAGTCTGAAATTTGATTACCGCCGAGAATCAGCTTTCTCAAACTGGTCAACTTTGCCAACGGCGCTACGTCCGAAATTTGATTATTCGCAAGGATGAGCAGCCTCAGATTTGTCAACCTCTCCAACAGCGTCAAATCTGAAATTGGATTGTTCGCAAGCGTCAGTTCCCGCAAATTCGTCAGACTCCCCAACGGGGCCACATCCACAATTGGATTGTTATGAAGAAAAAGCGCTTCTAGATTTGTTAAGGTCGCTAACGGCGATACATCTGCAATTTGATTGCCATGGAGGAAAAGCTTTTCCAGATTTGTCAAATTCGCCAATGGCGCTACGTCCGAAATTTGATTGTCAGCCAGCATAAGCTCTCTCAAATTCTGCAGACTCGCCAACGGTCCCAAATCTGCAACGTCACTTTGTTCGAAATTGAGCGATGTCAAATTTGCAAGCCTATCTTCAGCGTGATGGCAGTCTTGGGTTTCGACTTGCTCTAACAGCATTCCCACAGTATGCCGTGCCTCTGAAGTCAAATGCGGCTGATGGGCGCACCAGTCATCGAATGTATCTAATGATACTGAGGAATTTTCAGCCTGAGTAGACACTCTGGCGCCGCTGGTAAGTACAGCGGCCATTGACAGTAAACCGATACTGACGTTTCCTTTCATGCTTCAAGTTTTCTGTTTGAACTTGTTTGAGTTGAAGGGTGCGTTTACGCCAGTCGCTAAATTCCATTTAGGAGAGAGCAACGGCTGATCAATGACCTATGAAAAGTTGACCAATAAACCACTCAACTTAAGCTTACACCAGAGTTTCAATCCTCCCGCTTGATGACGCTTTCATGCCAATGACGCAGTAGAAAATCAGATAAGAGGGTTAAGCCGACAAAAATGAGAACCCCCAGAACTGTGGTCAGCAGCAGCGCCGCAAACATGCGGGGAATTTGCAAGTTGTAGCTGGACATCAAGATCTGATAGGCCAAACCAGAACGGGCGCCGCCGGTCCCAGCGACAAATTCGGCGACGACTGCGCCAATCAGCGCCAATCCGCCGCTAATCCGCAGTCCGCCAAGAAAGTAGGGCAGGGCGCTGGGTAATCTCAGATACCACAGGGTTTGCCAGCGGGAGGCGCCGTAGAGTTGGAATAGGTTGCGCAGGTTATGGTCAGCGCTTTTCAGCCCCAGCGTGGTGTTAGAGACAATGGGAAAGAAGGCGACAATCCAGGCGCAGACTACAAGAGCGGCAAAGGTATTGTTTTTTAGCCAGATGATGATTAGAGGCGCGATCGCAACAATGGGGGTGGTTTGCAGAATCACCGCATAGGGGAAAAAACTGCGCTCAATCCACTTACTTTGGGTGAAGAGAATCGCGATCGCCAACCCCGACAGCGTCGCAGCAATAAACGCCACAACCGTAATCTGGAGCGTAATCAGCATCGAGGGAAAAAGCTGAGGCCACTCTTCAATCAGCGTCTGCAGCACCAGCAAAGGCCCTGGTAGTAGGTAAGGCGGCAACTGCATCACTCGCACAAACACATCCCAGAGCAGTAGCATGCCAACTCCTACCGTCAAAGGAGCCACAATATCTGGAGACAGAAACTTTTTGGCGTTCAGCCTTCCTGGTATGCGAAAAAGCTTCCGCACCGCCATCTTGGAAGACTTAGCACGCCTCGATTCTGGGCGCTGCGAATCCTGCAAAACTATTGTTTCTCCGTCATTTGTCAATAGACTGATGAATTAGCTGACGGTGGGACTCGCCAGTAACGCACCTCTGCACTCAAATACTGCGTCTTTGGTCTTGCCAAGGCGCAAATAAATGACTTAGCAAAATTGTTGAAGTTTCATGGACTTCATAGGAGGCAGTAATGATTGTTTACTTCCTTTCTTATAATTGACCATTCGGCGGCTAGGGACAAGCTCTAACCGCCAAATGAAAGCCTGTAAGTCTAAAGTCTCGTAATCCAGGTCTTTTCGCAGGCCAAGCGCTTGATATAATACTAAATTAACCAGGCATTTAAATTAACCAAGCATTATGCGGGAATCGAGCCGATGCTTGCCAATCAAGACACTAAGTCGCTGGGTGATTATCCACTTCTAATCAAAAATCTACTGCATACACCGCTTTTGGTCGCACCGGATCAAGAGATTGTGAGTAGCCGCATCCGTCGCTACAACTATCGCACTCTTAAAGAGAGGATTGGTCGTCTTGCTAGCGGGCTGACATCTATCGGAATCGGGATGGGGAATACGGTAGGCGTGATGGATTGGGACAGCCATCGCTATCTAGAGTGCTTTTTGGGAGTGCCGATGATGGGCGGGGTGCTGCATACGATCAATGTGCGTCTCTCTGTGGGACAGATTCTCTACACCATCAACCATGCTGAAGATGATGTCATTCTAGTGCATGTCGATTTCCTGCCGATCATTGAGGCGATCGCCCCAAAGATTGAGCGCCCCGTCAAAATCATCCTGATTCAAGACGATCCCGCCAGTCCGACGCCTGATGCTGGGCAAGTAGCTGAATATGAATCTCTGCTGGCCGCGTCGGATAGTAACTTTGATTTTGCCGATTTTGATGAATCGACGCAGGCGACTATCTTTTATACAACCGGCACTACCGGCGAGCCGAAAGGTGTGGCCTATAGCCATCGTCATCTGATGCTGCACACGCTTGGACTGCTGGCGGGCTTGGGGCCAAGACCGGGCGGCAGTCGAGTTCATAAAGACGATGTCTATATGCCAATCACGCCGATGTTCCATGTGCATGGCTGGGGTTTTCCCTATGCTGCAACCTTGCTTGGCATGAAACAGGTCACCCCTTCGCGCGCAATCAGCTCTAACAATGTCGCCGGGTGATAGCGCCCGGGATAGACCTGTTTCATG